>JAIBDQ010000196.1 GCA_024686135.1 Halobacteriovorax sp.
CCGATTTATTTAATATATTTATTTAATATATTTTTTTAATCTACTTTTCGACAACGTTTATGAGTCACAATGACAGTGGCTCTTTTAAAAGATTCAAGCTCTTCGTGACGATTAATTCGATAGGCCTTCTTAACTGTTAAGGTCTTAATATTTACAATTTCAGGCCTACTAAACTGACAACCTTTTTTAAGATATAGAAGCCTAATTGGCTGGTGCATATAACGATATTTACCATTTTTAAGGCCTGGAATAGCATCGTCGACCTTATCCAAAACCTCAGCATCCGATTGCCCTTTAAACTTAATATAGAACTTCTCAGTACGAGCTGATGCGTTTGAGGCGATTGCTAACATTGCCAATAAAACAATAATTTTATTCATTCCTGACACCTATATTTGATATACGTTAAATAATAGGGCTCTATATTTCCGTCTCTGTCGGTTCTAAACTTAAGCCCACCAAGTTCTACTCCATATACTCTTGCACGGCCGCTACAGCTAAAACCAGGGCCTCTATAGCGCCCTTTTTTTACAAGAACCATAATCTCTCTGATTTGAGGTTCTATTTGTTCTTCTGTTTCAGTTCTAAGGAAGATGACTCCAGTCTTCGTTTCAGCGATTGCCAAAGAGGACCACAAAATCAACATTGTGATGATTAACTTCATAATTCGCCCTACCCCTAGTGCTCATTAGTTTTAGTTTCCTGGCGATGCCAGGTCAATTCACAGCTCTAAAATTTAGATAACTGTGTACTCATTTGTGTACACTAACTGCATAGCGTATCTCTTACAGATACACCTTAAACATGACGAATTTTATGAAATCAATAACCTACTCTTAAGGACTTATCGCTTTCTTCTTCTTTGTGAGGGCCGTTTCTTTTTCTCATCACCGATAGCTTCTTTTTTAGCTTTCGGGTCTCTTTTCGGCGGCCTTTTATTAACGGGACCTTTTGGTTTTTGAGCGGGAACACCATGAAGGGCATGAGATTCATCTACAGGTATTTTTTGTTTGATAGTTTTTTCAATATCTTTTAAAAGCGGTCTTTCAGAAGAGTCACAAAATGAAATGGCTATGCCTTCCCTACCTGCCCTTGCGGTTCTTCCGATACGATGAACATAACTTTTTGGATCATCAGGAAGATCATAATTAACTATATGAGTGATATTGGAAACATCAATTCCTCTTGCCGCAATATCAGTGGCCACAAGGACTCTAATCTTACCGCTTTTAAAGTCACTTAAGGCCCTTTCCCTAGCTCCTTGTGACTTATTACCATGGATAGCAGCTGAAGCAATACTCATCCTATCAAGATGTTTTACCACTCTATTAGCGCCATGTTTTGTCCTGGTAAATACGAGCATCGTTTTGATGCTTTTATCTTCCAAGATACTTTTTAAAAGTAATGGTTTATTTGTTCTATCTACATAATTGATCGTTTGATTAATTTTATCGACTGTCGATGCTTCCGGGGTAACTTCTACTCTTACGGGGTTTTTAAGGAGGCTATTGGCAAGATTGGAGATATCTTTAGGCATTGTGGCCGAAAATAGCAGTGTTTGTTTTTCTTTAGGTAACTTTGCAATAACTTTCTTTACGTCATTGAAAAATCCCATATCAAGCATCCGGTCTGCCTCATCTAAGACAAAAACTTCCAATTGGTCATAGTAAATATGCCCTTGGTTCATAAGATCTAAAAGACGTCCGGGTGTTGCAACTAAAAAGTCCACCCCTTTAGACATGGCCTTAACTTGTGGTCTTTGACTAACTCCACCAAAGATCACAGTCGATTTAACATTGATCCTCTTGCCGTAATCTTGAATATTCTGATCAATCTGGGAGGCAAGTTCTCTAGTAGGAGTTAAAATCAAACATCTCATGCGAGCAGGTTTAGCTTTTTTCTTAAAACTCCCTAGCCTATGTAAGATCGGTAGAGAGAAGGCAGCTGTTTTACCAGTACCTGTTTGGGCGATACCTAATAAATCTTTTCCTTCCATTAAATGAGGAATCGCCTTAGCTTGAATTGGTGTTGGGGTTTTGTAACCGAGTTTTTCGATTGCTTCCATTATAGGTGGAAGCAGTTTCAAAGATTTGAAATCTGACATATATTCTCATTTTTTGTAGAAATACTGCTTAATCCAAACACCAGCAGCAAACTAGTTATATTATGAGTTGTGTTCAGATTTGAACTAGGTATCTCTTAATCAACTAACGAAGTCAATTAAATCTCATATTTACAACAATTTGAGGCATTAAAATCTTTATCTAACCATCTAATTTAATGAAGAAACATGGCAGTATTGGCACTTAGCTTTAGTGAAACTTTGTCCTTGTGGTAGAATTTATTGAATTCATCATGTCAGCGGAGCCAAAATGTTAAAAAAACTTCTATGTTTAAGCTTATTTATCTTCTCATCAATTAGCCTTTCATACGCTGGTCCTTTTGAGGATATCCAAAAGGCCGTTGAAAAAGGTGATAGTGATGCTGAATTTACTATGGCCTTTTCAGATGGATATGAACAAAAAGTAAAAGGACCATTTGAGTTAATCAAATCTGATGTGACCTACCGCTGCCCTTGTGCCGATTATACTATTGTCTTTACTGATGAAAACGGAAGGCAAGAAAGAAAGATTCATCATAAGCAACTTGGCGGCCGAGTTGAGTATTACTCTAAAGACGGTAAATCAAAATATGAACTGGCCTCAATGGTCCCTTCAGATGGTAAACCAAGTGCCGGTGGATGTTTTGGAGTCGGTGAGCTTAAAAAATTAGTCGTGCGCACTAAAAAAGTTTTACCTAAAGATCAAAAGATGTGTCCTAAAAATGGAATAACCACATGCATGGGTGAGAAGATGCTTAAATGTGAGGGAATTTTAAAATGCAGAGGTGACAAAAAGTTTCCAGATGGTGAATACGAAGTATATTGTATGGCATCAGCTTCAAACGGTTGCCCTAGCCCCTATAAATGTGCTGAAGACGAAGCTTTTGATAAATATATCGCCGAGGCTGATGCAAATGGTGCTAAAATTATAGAAGATAAAAATGCAAAGATTAGAGGTAAGTAAATGAAATTTTCTTTATTGGTTTTAGCAGTTATTAGTTTTATGAATCCAGCGTTTGCCTACATGGAAAGTGTAAATAAAATCGATCCTAAAGAGAGAAAAGCTTTAAAGACAATGACTGTAGATAAAGCTTCTTTAATTATGTTTGAACAATATATGAAGAAGAAAAAGAAATACGATGGTAAAGACTCTTACTCAATGAACTTCGTTTGTAATAAAAAGAATAACAATACTACCTGCCGAATGGTTGAATATGAGATTTTAAAAAAGGAAACAAGATAAACTAATAAAAGGCTCATTCAATATGAGCCTTTTTATTTCTCCGAATCGTCGTCTTTTTTCTCAAGCTCTTCTTGCTCTACAGATTTAAAAAGTTTTGGTCTTTTACCGCCACCAAGTCTTTTAGGATTCATGGGATCATCTTCTTTTTTCCAATGACCTTTCCACTCCTCGCGCTCTTTCATACGTTCTTCGCGTTCTTTTTCCCGCTCAACATGCTCAGCATCAACCTGTGACTTTTTCTTAACTTTGATCTTGGATTTAATAAATTCTTTATTCTTTTTTTCTCTTCTTTCTTGGTCAGTTCCAATATTGTGATGAGAAATATCAATAGTGACATCACCGCTAATTTTTAGCTGACAGGCCAATCTTTCTTTTGTGAGATGAAAGACATTACCTAAAAGTTGAATTTCTTCAAAAGGAGGGTCTGAAAGGTTATCATCCCCTGAAAGAACCTTAATCATGCAATCAGAGCATGAGCCAGTACCACCACAGCTAGAGCGAACATATATCTCTTCTTCCCTTAGTCGATCAAGGACATTTAAATTCTCATTAATCTCTAAGACTTGCCCGCTCGGGTGCAGTGTTAACTTTGGCATTAAACATACTTCTTTAGCTTTCGCTCGATTGTTTCTATCACTTTACCTTTAAAGGCCTTTAATAAAAGTCCAAACTCAGAGGATAATTCAACCCCATCATCTTTAAAGTCTAGTGCTAACTTAAAGCCCTTTCCTTTGGCCGTAATATTACCAGCAGCTTTATCTGTTTTCACATCTGCTTTCACATTAAACTTAGCAATATACTCTTCAGTGATTTGAGCAACGGCAGCTTCAAAGGCTTCATCTTTATTTGTTGTATTAGAATAAGGAACTTTTACATCCATATAGAATCTCCTGTACTACTTTTTACCTGTGGAACCAAACCCACCAGCACCGCGATCTGTTTCCCCGAGCTCATCTACGACTTCGTAATTAGCTTGAGTAACAGGGGCCAGAACTAACTGAGCAACCCTTTCACCATGATTGATTAATTCATTATTACTACCAAGGTTTCCAAGAATGACTTTTACTTCACCTCTGTAATCGCAATCTATTGTTCCTGGTGAATTACAAACCATTAGTCCTGTTTTAAAGGAAAGACCCGACCTTGGGCGAACTTGGATTTCATAGCCAAAAGGTATTTCCATCGCTAGCCCAGTTGGGATCAAAGTTCTTTCCCCTGGCTTAATTGTGATTGATTCTCCGGGGCCAATAGAGGCACGAACGTCCGCTCCCGCCGCTCCATCGGTTTCATAACCGGGAAGTTGTAATTCCCGGTCAAAATTTTCAAGTAACTTAACTTTTACTAAAGTGTTATTTGATCCCATTGCTAAGTCCTAACTTTTTTTAGTTAGAGCCTTAGCGGCCTTAGCTGAAAGTTTAATTCTTCCCATACGATCAATTTCGATAACCTTAACTTTAATCTTGTCACCTTCAGATACGTATTCATTTGGATCAGAAACTCTTTCATCAGCAAGTTCAGAAACGTGAACAAGACCTGAGATCCCTTGAGCGATATCAGCAAAAGCACCGTACTCTTTGATTGTTCTAACAACTGCGTCGTATTCAGTACCAACAGCTGGACCGTCAATTTGAAGTTGGGCCAGAGCAATACACTCGAAGATCTTTTCTTTATCAACACCAAGAACACGAACTGTTCCATCTTCATCGATATCCATATTAACTTCAAAAGACTCTTGAAGAGCTTTGATATTTTTCCCACCAGGACCAATAAGACCACCGATCTGATCAGGCTTGATTTTGAAAGATTCAATTCTTGGAACACCATCTTTAAGCTCTTCCCTATGTGTAGAGATTGTTTTCGCCATCTCACCTAGGATGTGATCACGACCTTCTTTAGCTTGACCCATGGCCTTCTCAACGATTTCGCGAGTTAGACCTTGAATCTTAATATCCATTTGAAGAGCTGAGATACCATCTTTAGTACCGGCTACTTTAAAGTCCATGTCACCTAAATGATCTTCGTCACCTAAGATATCTGTAAGAACTTTAAAACGCTCACCATCAG
>JAIBDQ010000224.1 GCA_024686135.1 Halobacteriovorax sp.
TCAGAAGTTGTAAATAGGCTTAATCAGAATATCACTGTGTTTTATATGACTGCTAGAGATGATGCTTTTATTAAAAGAACTAAATTTTGGCTTGATTATAAAAAATTCCCAAAAGCACCAAGTTTCTACTGGGATTTTGGATTTTGGAATGGAGTTCCTTATAACCACGGTGAATACAAGACCAAAGTCTTAAAGGACATAGCTAAGACACATAAGAAGGTCCTAATAGGTGTTGGAGATAAGCCACATGATGTTGAGGCCTACCGTGCAAACGGTCTTCGTGCTTATTATATAGGCCTACCTGGGTTTGAGCTTCCTAAACATACGATCGTTGTTAAAACGTGGGAAGAGATTGAGGATCACCTTGCTATGAATCCTATTGGTACACTTGATGGTGATCCTGAGCTTTAAACTGGGGTCACTCTGACACTTAAACTGTTTAGAAACAGCAAATAGTCGCTTATATTTTACAATTTTCGTCAGTTCATTTGATTTGTTTTCGCCTCCGTCGTAAAAGCACAAGTACTTAAAATTACCCAGCTCGCGAGGCCTAAATTGAAACTCACATCCCTGTTACTGCTGCCAGTTCTTTGCACGTTATCTGTTGCTGAATCTGCTGAAAAAACTTTTTATATTGATAGTTTTCAATACGAAGACACTGTCTACTCTAGATCAAAAAAAACTGAGCTAGGTGATGAAACAGAAATTGAAATAAGCGCAAAATATATTTATCAGCCGGGAACCTTTGCCCGTCTTCGCTTTGAGACAAGTCCTGAAGAAAATAGAGAAAATAATGAAACCTCAAAATTTGAAATTCAGCTTGGTCATAAATACCAAAATGTCGATTTCAGTTTAGACCTTGAACTTCAAACAAATAAGTCCAGCAATGGTGGGACAGCTCTAGGGCTAGACCTCGATTCTGAATACACAAATATTAAGTGGAATATTAGTGAGAGTTTTTCTTTAACATTTTTTCCATTTAATTTTGATGGAGAAGTAGGGGAAGAATTTAACACTTGGGATGTAACTCGTATTAAAACTATCGAGGGAGCTCCTACTACTGTTTCTAATTCACCTACTGGATCAGAAAAAATTATTGAAAAGACTATTCCAGGATTTGTTTTATCTGTGAAACCAAGCGCTGTTAAAGGTTTTGGGGTCTACGCTGGATTTGGTGTCGCCTCGTATTTCTATCCAACAAACCCAAGCTTTGATCTTCTAACAAACACTTCTGCAACTTCATGGGAGCGTAAAGAAGATCTAGGTTATAAATTTGGTGTTAACTTAGACAGAGATCTTGCAAAGATGAAGATCGAGCTTGTTGGTCATGACTCATCTGATGAAACGGGATCGCTACTTGAGTATGCCGGATCATTTTATTTAATCGGTGGTTTCTCAGGATTAGTATTTGATACAGAATTTACAATCTCTAAAGCTGGAGAGAGACCTTGGTATACACCAAGGGGAACTACATGGTTTGAAACTACATCACCATTTAGAAAGATCTATTCTGATTACTTTGGTAATGCCGGACAAGACTGGATTGGAAAGACTGACTTTGGAGCTGGACTTAGAGTTGGTTACGAAATGGGCGATGTAACACCATATCTACTATATCGTTATAACGGTAAGAACTTTGTTTATATCGAAGATGAATCAGCACACCTACTTAGAACTGCTGATGAGACTCTATCTCACGGCGGTTTAAATCGTTTTGGAGCTGGAGCCTATATTGCCTATGGAAATTGGGTGGTTAATCCAGAACTAGAAATTAAGAATGCTTCTAATCCTGTATTTGGAAACGCTGCAGATGAGAGAAGTAATAGACTTCTTAGTACATATAGAAAAACTGATTATCAATTGGCCCTCTTTGTTAACTATGACATTGATGGTGATAACCTATTTAAACCTTAAGGTAAGTTATGAAGAGAATTATTGGACTACTACTTATTCTAATTCTTAACACTAGTTGTTCAGATGGTGGAGTTGAAACTATCAACAAACCATTATCAACTGAAGTTAGCCAATTGTTAAATGATGTTGAGGCCCTTGAAGCCAGCATGGCAGATGACTTAATCTTAAGAGCATCTACTAAAGAAGAAATTTCAACGATAAAGAACTACCTGCTTTTATCACGTGTACTTGGACTTAGATTAAATCAAAGCCCTACTGATCGTATGGCAGCGGTAGAGCTGTTTAAAGTATTAAAGAAGATTGAAAGTTTTCCTTTTTCTCAAAGAGATGCAGGTTTATTTGAAGGGGTAATTCATAGATTAAGAGTAACTCTTGATAAATATGCGACTATTCAGGATTTAAATCTTGCTGGACTTGAGTGGGGACTATTTCAATTTACTTTCTCTGGTAAGTTAGATCCTTTTAAAACTATTAAGTACTTTTCTGAATCACCAGTATGGAAATTTGGCAGAGGCGGTGGACATAACTTTGCAAAAGTTGAGTCTCGAAATGTTAAGGCTGATTCATGGCTATTTTCACCAACACTTGACCTGACGACTTCTAAAAAACAACTTCTTATTATCACACATACAGTAAGAAACCCTGAGTGGGATAAGTTCAAAGTTTTGATCTCAACAGATTATGATGGGGCAGATCCTCTTCTTTCTGAATGGACTCAGATCATAGTTAAGCCTTCAAGAAGCGTACAAAGAAATCAATGGGTCAATCTTGTTACTAATCCAATTGATATCTCTAAATTTTCCGGAAAGAAGATAACTTTAGCCTTTCAGTTTACTGCAGATGAAAAAAGTAATTCAGTCTGGGAAATTTTAGGTGTTGAAGTAAAAGGGACTGGCGATGCTATCAAAAGCGAAGAATTAGAAATTACTTATGAAGCGCCAGTGATAAATCCTCCAAGTGAGGATGGAAACTTATAATGAAATACTATCTACTAATTCTATTATTTTTAATTAGTTGCTCAGATAAAGCCTATCGCTATGATTTTGGTGAAACAATTTTAGCGACAAGCCAAAAAGAGCTTGGCTCCAATGCTGCTAGTACCCTTATTGGTACAGCAATTAAAGATGTACATGATTTAGATGTAGTTCTTTTCCCTAGTGACCTCTTGGTTGATAGTAAATTTACGCTATTAAAGCCTAGTATGAATACAACTCAAGTTAATGAGATCTTGAGTATGTATGACTTAGGCGGCCCACGCGATGGCTTTAAAATCGGCCGCATGACTGGGAAGCAAATAAAAAGATTTATAATTAAAAGAAATCAACGTGCTAATAAAGCTGATCTTCATACAGTGGGAGTTGATTATAAGCTAGAGTTACGTGGTGGTATTGTTGAGAACTTCGGTATCTCTAGAGAGTTTGGAGAGGCCTTAGATCTTAAAAGAGTTTATAAAGTAGCTATCAGTGATTATTTCTATTTTAATAATGCCACATTTCCTGGTTACTTTTATGGGAATGGACTTAATCGAGATTTCACTAGTGTTAGAAAGCTTGTTTCAGCTAGAAGTGCTTTAAAAACATACTTAACAGGTTTATCTAAACTTCCATTTCTAAATAGTGTTCACTCTTCAGTTGTAAAACATGTAGCTTCAAACTTGGGCTATATCAGTATTCCTACGATTCAGGGGGATGGACATAGATCAAGCTTAAGAGGTCATGAGGTTACTACAAGTGGCATTGTTACTGCTCTTGGGAATAGTGATCGCTTTCCTAAAGGATTTGAATTTTATATTCAAGATGAAAAAGGTGACGGTAACCCAAAAACAAGTGATGGGATTCGTGTCTTTATGGCAACAAATAATCTAGGGATAAAGCTTGGTGACTCTGTTTCAGTTTCGGCAGTTGTTTACGAAGAAATGACTGGAACTAAGCTAACTCGCACATCTTTGATGGAAGTTTCAAATCTAGAGATTATTTCTAGAGATAACCCA
>JAIBDQ010000234.1 GCA_024686135.1 Halobacteriovorax sp.
ATAGGCCCGTGGACTCCTTTTATTTTGAAGCCCAACGGGAAAAAATCATTTACTAAAACTAAACTTGTAGAATGGGCCCACGCTAATGGGCTAAAGGTTCACCCTTATACCCTAAGGGATGACGCCCTTCCTACTTATGCCGGGGACATCAAAAGTTTTTTAACTTACCTTTTTGATGCTGGTGCTGACGGAGTCTTCACTGACTTTAGTGAGACCGCAGTCAACGCTCTTCGAAGGTAATCTAAAACATCATCAATTAGCTTAATCATGCTCCTTCACCTCCTATATCTTCGCAGTAGGCTAACCAAAAGTGGTTGGCCATTATTTCGTTGGGACAACTATTTTCGTCGCCACTATCAAACTCCTCGTGGAAGCGGTCTATATAGCGGATCATTCTTTCATCCATTCTGTAGAACTCAAGGATATCATTTAGATCTTCTTTCGTTTTCATAACAACTCCTTTGTTGGTTCCTTTCGGTTCATTATAACCGAACTATAAGAAATAAATTCATCGATAAAATCAATATTCGGAAACGGTTTTTTGAAATTGTTTCGGATTCATTTAAACTATACCATTCAAGTATGAAAATATTACTTATCCCATTACTTATTTCTACTATACCTATCCTACTGATAGCTCTTACCATCCTCGTGTCTCTTACACCGGGGATTCGTAGGAACTTAAGGGACTTACCTTAGAAGATTCGATTTAATCGATAACTTCCTTTATTTTTATACATTTTAATTAACGATGATCATTTCGTAACTTACTACTGTAACCTTAACCAGGATGTAGTTATGACAGAAGTACTAATGATGATCGCAAGTTTTTCACCACTCGGTGCCTACTTTGTAGTTCAGTACATGCTTGAACCAAGTATTGATTAAAACGAAGTTAAACATTTTAATTATGCATTTTTTCAAATTCAAATTAGGCGTTAGGATGAAGACACAACCAAACCCAAGGAGGTTGAATTGAAGAATTTAGATTTGAGATTAGAAGACCTTATTCAGGATGAGACAACAAAGATTCAAAAGAAAAAGCCATTTGTTGAAAACATAGAGATCTCTTATGAACATAATAATAAAGGGATCTTTTCTTCTAAGCTAAAAGCACACACACGAAACCGCACGATCAACTTGGTTCAAAAGAACCGCTGTGCCGAGAGTGCCATACGAAAGCTATTCACAACTCTACAGAGACAGTTAAGCAAACGGACCTACGTTAAGCCCAGGAGGTTTAACTTAAGCTTAAAGGAGGCCGCATGAAAAACTTTGATGGCGACCTCTTAAAGAGATGTGAAGAAAAGCTACTAGAACTTAGAGAACAATATTCAAGAACGCTAAATCGTCCCATGGAAAACGACAACCAAGGAGGAGAAGTTATTGATAAGGCTCTAAGAGAGCTAAGAGTACAAGATTCAACTTATTTCCGTGAACGTATAAGGGCCTTACTCCCAGAAATTCAAGGTGCTTTACAACGGATTAAGGATGGTACTTATGGATTCTGCCAAATTAGTGGTGAGGAAATCGAACCAAATCGATTGCTCGCTGTCCCTTGGACTAGAATTAGTATAAGTGCCCTCGAACAACAAGAGGCCGGATAAATTCCTTCCAAGTTGCTCCGGCATCTCCGTGATGAGGAGGCTGGGATATCCCTCTATCCCAGTCTCATTTTTTCAAAATCCTGTTTTAGGATTAAGTCTAAAGCAGGATTCTCAATGACCCTTTTGCTATAAATTAAAAAATACTCGCAATAAACTTCCTTAAGAGCTCCGATCTTAACCAGCTGTCGATTCTGAACCAACTCTTTGGTTGTGAAGTTTGGAAGAAAGATGACCCCATCCCCTTTTGAAGCCAGGATCTTTTGGAGTGAAGTATCTTGTGTTTCTGCAATCATCACCGGTTTTATGTCATGTAAATGAAAGTAGTGTTCAATATCCCCTCTTATCTTTGAATGCTCAGTGGGAACAATAAGAGGTGCACCATCTAGAGACTGAGGAAATCCTTTCTTAAGATGGGCTAATTCAGGTGAAGCATAGGCCTGCAGTGGTTTCTTAATGATTCTTTTAGAATAAATCTTTTTATTGCTAAGACTTGAAAGTTCATGGTCTGAGATAATCACTTCGATTTGGTGATTGAGGAGCTGCCTTACTAAGTCATCACTAGAGTTTTCATAAATAGAGAGGAAACAACCGGTCTTCTTATGGGCCAGGTCAACAATATCGCAAATAAGATGCTTAGGTATGGAGTCAAGAGCGCCCACGCTAAGGTTAAGCTTCTCGCCATCAAACATTTTATCGTCAATGACCTGAATGAGCTCTTGCCCAAGATTACCAATTTTCTGAGCGTACTCAAGAGTGACTCTTCCTGATTCAGTTAGAAAGAGTTTGCGGTTCCTTCTTTCAAATAACTGAACCCCTAAATACTCTTCTAAGTTTTTTAACTGGGAACTTAAGGCGGGCTGACCGACTTTAAGCACTTCAGAAGCCTTTGAGATGCTTCCCTGGGCGGCGATCTCTTTAAAATAAATAAGGTGGTGATAGTTGATCCATTTCATATGTTAAGTCCATTGATTAATTCGATTTATATCCATAGAAGCTTTAATTATATTAATACTATCAATTTGCGTTTTCACGAAGGGTTCTAAGAGCTGTCTAAGCTATGCCGAGCCTGTCTAGGCCCTGTTCCATAGCCGAAGCTTTATTGATTTCCTAGAGTTATAAAAAAAAGGAGGCTCTATGAAGCTATATACATTAATCTTTGCATTATTCTTTTCTGGTGCGGTCATCGCGAACTCTTCCGTGGCAGGAAACTTGGTTTACAAACTCCCAAACGGTGAACTTGTTAAGAGAGCAGTAACTCTAGAAGTCCCCTCTAGAGGTCAAGGTGAAGTGGTTCTAAGAGGAACCAAGTTTGAATGGAAAACCACAAAGTTCTGGACTGTAAAAAAAGCAGGGAAAACAACTTTCGTGGCCGTCTTTAAAACTCAGTTTCGTCAATTCAAATCTCTTATCGCTCTTAAAGGCACCTACTTAAAAGGAACCAATAAAATTATGTACTACGGGGATACCTATAAGAAGAAAGGTCATAATTTTGAAGCGGAAAGCCTGGCTGGGTTTAACTACTCGGGGGGATTTAAATTCGAATACGACCTTTAAAGTCACTTTACGGGGCTAATGCCCCGTTTTCTTTTTTTCAACAAAGCATTTTTAGGGGTAGAATGGCTGCATGTATAGCCTCATTCACTACTTCGCTAACCGCCATCTTCTCACCAATGTTCTTTTTTTTGGAACCATAAT
>JAIBDQ010000200.1 GCA_024686135.1 Halobacteriovorax sp.
CTAGCACTGAAAAGAACGTCGTCTAAGTTAACAGACCTCACATTTAGAGTTTCACTACTTATACAGACAACATTTTCAACACTTCCCTGTATAACTTCATCTTCCTCAGTTGACTCTATCTCTTCTGATGGATCTTCTGGTAGCTCCTCTATAACAATTGGCTTAGGAGCCTCTTCTTCATTTTGATTATTATCTACATACTCACTAGGGTCTGACATATCGGTAAGGTCACCTAGGAAATTAGGATTATCACTTAAAGCATCCACAAGCCTTTGAGGTTCTAAAACTGTAGGAATAAGGTTGTGAGCTCTTGCTTTTGATAGTGATTCAAAAGATCTAAAAATAGCTGTTTCATCCCAATAAACACCAATATAAGCAATTGGCTCTTCCTTGTTCTCAGGTGCGTATACTCTAAAGACTATATATTCTCTTCCAGAACCAAACTCACCACAAATCATTTTGTAGTAAGACCCTTCTACGGCAATATGCCACATAGTTCCTATAGTACTGTTTCTTAGGTTTCCAATAGCAACGTCAGGTGCACCTTTAGTTAGTTTCAATATAAAGTCATCTGCTGGCCTTAATGACCTATGAAAAAGATACCCTCGATCTCCCCTTTCAGAAAACCATCGATTGGCCTTTACACCTTTCATTTGGTTTACACCTGTAACCTCGATAAGCTTAAAATCTTTTTTCTTTTTACCATCGATAATTTTTACTAGTGATGAATTAATTAAGTGGGATTGAAGCACTCCTCTATAGTTTCTAAGGTTCTCAGTTACCTGTGTGTTCTTTCCATAGTAGTTAGATAATCTAAAACGGTTAGATTCAACCTTTACGATCCCGCAGCCCTTGGCCTCAACGAGCTTTTCTTGGTTGTCCCAGTAGAACATAGGAGTGGCCATAACTTGGCCCACAGCAAATAGTGTCATTATAGTTATAAGAATTTTCATGCTTTCATTTAATCATATATAGGGATTTTCATGGTCTTCGTTGTAAACTTTACACACTGCGTCACCTTCTAGAAACTGCGTATTATCGATAATTTATGAGACATTTCATGAGAATTACGACGAAGAAAATTTGCCACCTATCAGGGCCATCTATATAATCCGCCCATGATAGAAAACGAAATTAAGAACTTACTAAATGATTTAAAGGCCCAAGGTGCTGAATACGCCGACATCAGATACCATACCCTAGATCTTCACGAGCAAATCCACCTTCAGGATGGATTAATGAAAAACTATAATTTTCAAGATAAAAAAGGTTATGGTGTCCGTGTTCTTTATAAAGGAGCATGGGGGTTTTTTAGCAATGAAGATCCTAAGCTTTTAAAAGAAACGGCCGACATTGCGATGAGAAAGGCCCAAAGTGCTTCTTTATTCCTTCAAAATAGCGTTAAGTTAGCACCAAAAGATATTTATAAAGAAAGATTTAGTTCAAATATTGGTGAAGACCCATTTCAAGTTAACTTAAAAGATAAGATTGAATTACTCTCTAAAATTAATGAAAGCTTAAAACATGAACGCTTCACCTTCCGAGGAGCAAATGCGAGCTTTAACAAAAGAACGATTCTCTATTTTGATACGGAAGGAGCTGAAATAGAAAAACATACTTTAGAAGTAAATCCCTATATGTACGCCTATGCTAAAGACAAAGACGGATTAACACAAAGCCGCTCTTATCTCATGTATCAGAACACGACACCTGATGCTAGCGTTGGTCTTGAAAATATAAGAGATGAGAAACAGTTCTTTGGGCATCCTGAAAGAATCAAAAATGAATTATTACAAGTCCTAGATGCTCCTATTCAAGAAGAAGAAATATGCTCCCTGATCCCGGGACATGAAATGATGGCGCTTCAAACACATGAAACGATTGGTCA
Organism: Halobacteriovorax sp.; assembly: GCA_024686135.1. Lineage (GTDB taxonomy): Bacteria > Bdellovibrionota > Bacteriovoracia > Bacteriovoracales > Bacteriovoracaceae. The sequence goes on from JAIBDQ010000200.1 coordinate 1,889, forward strand.
TGCCTTGGAGTTAGATAGAATCTTAGGATATGAACTAAGTTATGCTGGGGGCAGCCATGTCGACTTGGATGACTTTGGGAAACTAAATTTTGGAAGTAATAAATTAAATGCTCATGCCTCAGGTACTACACTTAACTCTCCAGGAAGCGTTGGGTTTGATGACGATGGAGTAAAAGGGCTTGATGTTCTCATGATTGAAAAGGGAAAACTTAAAAACTGTATAACTTCAAGACAGATGATTACAGAGGCAAATGAAAAAGCGGGCCGAGAGATTTTTAGTGAGAGTGGCGGCGCCTGTCGAGCTCAAAGTTATAATAATCTTCCTATTGAAAGGATGAATAATATAAATATTGATTCAGGTGATGATGGAACATTAGAAGACATTATTTCTAATACAGAAAATGGTCTTATGCTTGAAACTCCTAAATCTTGGTCTATTGGATCAAATAGAGAAAACTTTCATTTTGCCTGCGAAATAGGATGGAAAATTTTAGATGGGAAAATTTCCCATGTCGTAAGAAACCCAACTTACAAAGGCGATTCCTTAAAGTTTTGGCACTCTTTAGATATGGTTGGTGATAGCTCCACATGGCAACTACAGCAAGTATTCAACTGCGGTAAAGGTCAACCAAATCAAATCATGCATCTCGCCCATGGTATACCAACTTGCAGGTTTGACTCCATAGAAGTGGGAAATAAATAATGAATAAAGAATCAGTACTCAATTGTTTAAATAATATAGTCCATAACTTAAAGGATGAAGACTACCATACGGAAGTTTTGTATCGAGGTGAAAAATCACATCTAATCAGGGCCGGAAGAAACCAAATCTCCTTAAATGTTGGGGAAGAAGGATCAAAATTCTTTTTGAATCTTCAGAAAGGTAAACGTTTTATATCGGGTTCACTTACGGCAAAAGATAATGATCATGAAAAAGTCATAAGCTATGCTAAAGACTTAGCGACTAAGATCGACTTGATGCCAGAAGTACCTCATTTAAAAGCCCCAAAGCCTCTCGCAAAAAATTTAATCAAAGAAGAAGCTGATGAAAAGCTTAAAGACTTTGACACTAGTGTCGCCGTAAAGTTCTACGAAGACGCCTTTAAAAGATTTGAGAAAGACTCCATTGAATTATCCGGCGCTTTTAGCGCAGGGTTTTATAATATTGCATTAGCTTCAACTAGCTCCCCTGTTCCTTCCTACTATGAAGGAACAGATTTTAATACAGAGCTTGTTCTTCAGCTTCTTGAGGACGATAAGAAAGAGCTACGTGTTTCTCAGGTAGGTGCGAATATTAATGATTACCGCCCAACTAAAATGTTAGATCATCTACAAAAAACAATGGATATAAAAAAAGAGACTCCTAGAAAGGACTTACCTCCGGGGGAATACGACGTTGTTTTTCATGCCGATGCTTTTTCAGATATGATTTCTTATATGACTTGGGTGGCCTTAGGGGGAGACTCTTGGCTCTATCAAACTGGCATGCTTCAAAAAGGCGAGCATGATCCTGGCAAACAAGTCTTTGGGGAGAACTTTCATCTGACTGATAATCATGAAGATGAAGATGTTTTATTTCATAGACCTTTTGGTATAAATGGCGCAACCAAGCCTAACTTTACTGCTTTTGATAAAGGTGTTTTAAAAGGTTTTTATCATACAAATAAAGACACTTGCGATAAATTTGATATCGAAGTTAATAATTGCACGCAAGTTTCAAGCTATAAGCTCCATCCAGGAGCTGGCCCAAGTAGTTTTGAAGAAATGATTAGCTCTTCAACTACACCTACATTATATATTCCTTACATCCACTATATGAATTTCACGAACCCAGCAAAGGGCGAGTTTACAGGCACAAGTCGGTTTGGAACTTTTTTAATGGAAAACGGTAAAATCAGTAACCATATCTATAACTTAAGAATTAACGATTCCTTTCATTCTATATTCAATAATATTGATTGGCTTAGCTCAAAGCTTGAGCAAGTCAATTTCTCCAATACATATGGCCTGAGGCTAGCAGGGTCTATAGCCTGCCCCAGATATGCAAGGGTGAAAGGGGTAAAAATAAGCGGCTCCAGTGGTACCTCTAAGTCTTAGTTATTCTTTTAGGTAAATATATAAAATTAGGTTAAAATAGAACTGTGAAAGCACTTTTTATTTGTTCTGAAAGATCGAACTGGAATAATTTTATTAGTTTCTTCAGAGAAAATCTTCCTGAGGTTGAACTTTTTTGTGCCAGAAATGGTAGCGATGCCATGGATATAATCATTCATGAATCACCAATCTCAGTTATTGTCATAGATAATCAATTACAAGATGAGGAACAAATCTCTATAGCTGAAGATATTTTTGAGGCTGCAGGTCAGAAACCAGTCATTTTTTTAGGAGATGAAAAATCGACTAAAGAAACTATCACCTCTGAGTTTTTTGGTGACTATAAAACAAATGAAGTTTTGGAAAAACCATACTCAGATGAGAAACTTAAAGCAAGTATACAAAAGTCCTTAGATTGGGTCAAAACCAACACCGAAGGCTCAGCCCATAAGACAGTAGAAGAAGAAGATTATGTACCTGTAAAACTTAAGAGCTTCTATCTTTACGACAAAGTCGCCTATGATGTTTATTACATGGTTTATACAGATAACTACATGAAGGTTTTAACGAAAAATAAACGTTATACAGAATCAACGATACAGAACTTAGCAAAAAAAAATATTAAAGATCTTTATTTAATAAGATCGGAAAAAATTAAATTCCTGGATGAGTCCATGAAAAGGGCCATTGAGATATTATCATCGAAGAAGCCAGCTAAAGATAAGGTTATCTCTACTCAGATATGTGGGGTTTTGCTAATCCATGAAATGATCAATGAAGTAGGGGTTAGTGAGTCAGTCTTGGCTTTAGCAGATCTTATCGTAAATGCCGCTCAAGATATTGTTAAAGAAATTCGCGACTTTAAAAGTTTGTTTACCCAAATGCCTCTCACTTATGGAGACCTGGGTGAACAGGCAATCTTTATGCTCTATTTATGCCACTACATTAATGCCGAACTCGAGTGGGAATCAGATATGACTTTTAGAAAGCTTGGTCTGGCCTGTCTTTTACACGATTGTAAAATTAAATATGATGACTTAAGTCAAATAAGAAATATAGAAGACGAACAGCTAAAAGAATACAACCTGCATAGTTTAAATATATTTAAGGAGCATATGCAATTGGCATCCCAAGTCTCGACTGAATTTAATAATTTTCCCGACTGTAGCTTTATAATTCGAGAACATCATACTTTACCTGAGAAAAAATACACTCACAATATGAACTCTATCAGTTGTCTCTTCACTCTAGTCAGACGGCTAACGACTGAATTGACCAATTACGGTTTTACAAAA
>JAIBDQ010000086.1 GCA_024686135.1 Halobacteriovorax sp.
GCTTATTCTACTTATTTCTAGTTGTGTTGCCATGGCCATTCCAAGTGCCCCTTCCGGAGCGGGGACTATTCATTACGGTATATATCTAAGTCTTATGATTCTCAACAAAGATGTTGTGACAGAATATAAGCAAGAAGTACTAAGCTTTATCATAGTCTTTCATTTTCTAAATTTTTGTTTAGATTTCATCGGGGCTGGGACCCTTCAATTCCTTTTAAGAGAAAAAACTAAAGGGCCAGTGGAAAAAACTTAATGCTCGCCTTATTTCCAGGCTTCACACATAAAAGTGTATAGGAACTGATCGTTTGCTCCCCTAGTCTTGCTGGATCTAGCTGAACACAGTTTTTTGGAATCTTTACTGATAACTTAGCGGGTCTTATAAACCCTTCTTCTGTAGGAGCCATTGTATAAAGCCTGTCTCCAAAGATAAGAGTGGAGTTAATATAAATTCCCGCCATATTACCATTTTTAGAACCAACGACGATAGGCTGCATAGTCTCAGCGAACTGAACCCCTGGAAAGGCCGAGTCTCTATTGATTGGTAGTTTTTGTTTTTCACCTTCTTCGTCTACAGACCAAACATGATACCTGGACTCAACAAAGAAGTTCTTCTTGCCAGCGCCTGACTTGAAGCCGCCAACAAATGTGAAAACGGGATCGCTCCAAGATGAACTCTCAAACTCAGAGTCTAGCTGCGTTCCATTTATTGGATCAAGGGAAGACATCCTTGCTCTCTTCTTATCGAACCTCGCCATAAACAAACTCTCACTGGCATAATCACCAGTACTAACGTCTGTTAGAGGAAATACATTGTTCGCGGCCAGGAATCTTGAAGAATAAGGAGCTGGCATTAGAGAATACTGGTTGGGTCCAGTTATTGTCATCAAGTAGTACCTTCTGACAAATTCCCTACCTACTGTAACGAGAGTCGTAACTACCCCAGCATCCGCTTCTTTCTTTGTTTGAAAGAAGGGAGGCTGAATTTCAATTTGCTCATCAAAATCGGCCATAACCTCTTCTGCGATTTCTTCATATAGGCTGGCACTATCCAATGCTCTAACCTTTACAAAGATCTCAGAATTGTCTTCATATGGCTGTAGGTAGTATAAATGGCGACCTCTCCCTACAAACTCGCCAAGTATATCATCGCTATTATCTTCTTCTGGCATGATCCAGTTTTTTGTAATCGCTGGAACCAAAATTTTTCCAAAATTAAAAGTTTTTATACTAACCCACTTAAAAGGGGTCTCATCCTTTTGAGTAGGTAATCCTTCAAAGCTTGTTATAGGAAACTTCCATGTACTTTTATTACCAAAAAGTGGCTTTAAGTCTGAATCATAAAAGCTAAAAATCAAATTTTCTTCGTCTTTACCAATAGAGTAAGTCATATAGTCATCGCTACCGTCACGATTCACATCAACTCTATATATTTTTATAAGTTTTGAAACTTTATTAAATTCTAGGTCTACATTCTCAAATCTATCTTCATTAATCTTAAGAATTGAAATAACTGTCTTTTCTTCGGTTTGCTTTTTAGGATGCTCGTATAAATACTCTGGCCCTTTAGATCTATTATATGGATCTTCAACCTTCTTCATCCTAGAAATCTTTCTTCCACCCTTAAAGTATGAAATAAGTCTTGCATCAACTCCAGCAACAGGAAGGGTTGTTACATTATCTTCACCTAACTTACGAGCAAGTGAAATAAGAGTACTAGTCGTGCTTTTAAAGCCTTCTTTGGTCTCAATAGTAACTCTCAAGTTAGTATTGGCATCACCATTTAAATCAGTGATGGTCCCAACTACCATATTGTTAGTTCTCTCATCTTGACTCATCTGCGGTATAACAAAGCTTTCTTTTGAAAGCATCATTTTGGGATTATCAAAAGAAAGACTTACTTTTACATTGGTTGCGTCTCCAACAAGAGACTCAATTGGTAAATTGAAAAAGAATTTACCATCTTTTAAATTATATTCTAGCGCCAAAAGATTTTTATAATCCGGAGTTATAAATTGAGCAGGCTTTACGGTAACTGCTTTTTTCATGTCCACTAAACCATACTTCGCTTTCTTATCCCCGTTAGTCGCCTCACTCACTGGTCTCGCTGAATTAAAAAGTCTCGCCTTTAATTCATTTACAGAGATCCCAGGGTTCATTAATTTTATAGTTGCAGCAATGCCGGCGATATAAGGTGCAGCCTGAGAGGAGCCTTTTTTCTTTTCGTATCCCGTGATTCTTAGAGTTCTTGATTCTTTATTCATCGGGTAAGTGGATATAATCGCCTCACCTGGTGCGAGAAGATCGATCTTTCCACCGTAATTCGTAAATTCAGTTATCTTACCTGTATTATCAATGGCCCCAACACATAAAACCCCAGGGTTTGTACAAGGAAAGACAGGGATTTCTTTATTATTATTACCAGCGGCTGCGACAATTAAAATTCCGGCTTCTTGGGCTGCTTTTATTTCTCTTGTAATTTTTTTGGTTTGAACTAATTTTGGCCAACCAAGTGACAGGTTTATAATCTCTGCACCATGTCTTCTGGCAAAACTTATCCCATCAGCGAAGATATCCGTAATTAATTTTCTGTCATAAACAAAGTCTTTAGTTTTTGAGTTAAGAATCTTAACTGGCATGATTTTAATATTTTTTGGTGCAATCCCGACGATTCCAATATCATTAGCATTCGCGGCGATTAGTCCGGCCACATGAGTTCCGTGCCCAACATCATCTTTAACTGAAGTTTTTCTATCTAAAAAATCAAAACCCGCGCATTTAACCTTGAAATCAGGACTCGCAGCGGCCGGAACACATTCTTCAGAGCTCCAAATTCTTCCTCTTAGGTCTTTATGATGAATATCAACACCGCTATCAATGACAGCAACAATAACTTCCCTATCTTTTGGCAGCTCTGCTTCTTTTATATGATGATAATTAATATCTACACCTGAAACACCCGCAACATCTTCCCTCGTCGTTTCACCAGTAGTTCTTTGAATTGTCTGCCCCGTATTTATCAATCCCCACTGTCTTGGGAAAAAAGTATCTTTAAATTCTACTGCTTGAGCAGAGAAACTAGCGACTATTAATGAAGTTAAAAGAAGATTTTTCACTATAGTCTCTCCCTTATCCACGAGCCTTCAAACTCTCCGGCCTGCACACCAATTATATTTCTAACAGCATCGACAGGACCATTTGGATAGCGCGAACCGATTTTACCGATCGTATGAGATTCGATGGGATCAGCTAAGATTTCAGACTTGTCTCTAAATCCGGCAATATTCCCGTTTATAAACATATTATCTTCGCCAACAATTTTCTTAAAATGATCAAAATCTAAGGCCTGCTCGAGTTTCTTTGTAAAACTTAACCAACAGGCTGCTTTCTTCTCTGCTCTTTTGTTTTCAGTTTCTGCCTTTCTACAAGACTTAAGATCCGAAATTATTGGCTTTAAATGGCCACAAGCAAGAGTTAGACCTCTTTTAATATTGGTTCTAATCCTCGTATCGCAAGCAGGAGTAAATCGTCTTTGTGCTTTATACTTACGTTGAAGTTTTTCTAACAATGAAGTTGGAATTTTCTTAATTCGAGCAATACCTTTTTCGTAGATATTTGTATTAATTGAAATATCATAGAGCCTAAGTCTTTTAGCATCCTCAAAGGCATGTTTATCAAACATGATCTTTCCATATTTCTTATTAATATCAGTAATCATTCTTTTTAGTTTTTTATCACTCATGGACCAACCTTCCTTACGGTCGGTTAAACTCATAAAAGGTTTACTGATTTCCATGTCTTTAATATTTGTTCCTTCTTCGCCCTTAAGCTTCGACTCAAATCTAGCAAGTCTTGAGGCACTTACTCCTTTAAATGTATGAGCAGGGTTTTGCCAATCAGAACCACCCCACTCTAAACCGGAGTAAAGCTTTGATAAGTAGTAAGAAATTATATCTTTTCCAAACTTTTCATAATTTATTCCTGATTGACCTTCTTCTTTAACTGAAAGATAGGTCCCCGTCTTACCTCTTGGGTCCTCGACTTGAAAATGTGAATTCCCCTTAAGGTATTTTGATCTCCATACGAGAAATGACATCTTCGTAGACTTATCTTTAAAATTATTTGTAATTTTATGTGGCTTTGCCTGACTTTCTAATAACTCAGTCGAACTTTCGTTAAGTAAATAATAAAGAGCTTGAGCATTTTCAAATAGGCTTGGGTTCTCTTCGAGCTTCGGATTAATATTTACAGTATGAACAACAACATCATACTTTCCTTTCAAGGTTTTTGTTCTTAAATTAAGAACGGGAATATGAGAATCTAATGAGAAATTCATCGAAAAACCAATGGCCTTCCCATTATCATCGTAAACTTGAATATGATCAGCGTCTTTTCTATAGAGGTGAAGCCTTCTCACGATAACGGCCTCAGCTCCAATACCAACCCCCATTCTCCAATGAAGATGACCAGCATTTGCCTTTAAGTTGATATTTGGAACAATTTTTTCAGTAACAATAATAGATTCACCCACACCAAGGTTTTCATTTATATGCTCCATCATCTTTCCAAGAAGTTTTTTCCTTAAGCGCTCTTCATCAGATTGACCTTCATCCTCATCTTCACCTGGAACTTCATCTTCATCTGCTGTATCCGCAGCGACATCATCATCTGATTCTTCATCAGCTTCAATTTCTTCCATATACCTTTTACATTTCTTAGAAAGCTCGCCTTCTTTAAATTCAGCTAAACAGCGAGTGTGCTTTTTAAGATTTAATTTAACGAGTGGCACGATTATATTCGTATACTTTTCTTTGAATGAAGCTTTTAAGGTTTTTACCGGTTTTAAATGAGTCCAGGTTTTAACCAATGAAACGCCAGCTCTTAAAAACCCCCCACTATTCGCCACTGGCAAATTTTCAATTCCTAAATGCCCACCAAGGTTTACAGAAGCTCCAAAGGTATCAGCAAGTTGAACGAGGTTATCTGTTCCCATATAACTTCCAATTACAATATCTCTACTGGCAATAAGTCCACCAGAGATAGTTGGGGCAAACCAAGTCGAAACAGGAAATTCTAAGAACTCACCTGTCTCCACAAAGTGATTCAGACCTTCTTCGAATTGATCTTGAGCAAATTCTGATCTTCTCTCACCAATTGGGCTATATCTAATAAAATCATTTACCTGGGTTAAGATATTATCGAAAGCCGCTGATTGAAGTTTAGAAAAGATAAAATACTCAAAGTCTTGGAAAGGACTGTCTGGAGACCCATGTGCGTATCTTGCAGCGTAGTCAGACCAATCTTCTTGTGTGATCTTCCCATCAACTAGAAGACCTGTACTATCCGAGATCTTTGTATCGTATTCGAATAAATTGAAATTTCTTTTGAAAAGCTCAAATAATGAGTTTCTTCTAGCTTTGATTTTTTCAACAAGAAGCATCTCTACTGGTTTTGGAAAAAAGGCCTGTTCAACAACTTCTTTTAAATCGTCAGCAGTGATTTTCTCTAAGCGATCCATCATCCACTGGGCATCATCTATAGTCGTTTGAAAAATTCCAAAGGTACTATGAGGAAGGATTATTTCTTTGTTTTTTTCCTGTCCTACAAACCAGTTAACCTTATTAACGGATTCTCCAATGTCGAGAAGAGCATAAGGAATAATCAGAGATCTTGTTATTCTACTAGTCAGCGTCCTTGGGGGAACTCCTAAGGCAAAATTAAAATGATCTCTTTCTTCAGGACGCATTAAAACGACGTCCTTTAAGGTGATTTTTAAATTTTCTTTATCTGTTTCATAATTCTCTAATTCTTTTTTACTGATCCATCTTGAAGGTGCGCCAAAAGTTCCTTCGGGGATCTTCCTCTTAATAAACTCAACTTTTTCTTCATGATTTGAAAACTTAAGAGTTATATTTTTTAAATATTTCATCTTAGGTACAACAAACCCAAGTTTTCTTAATAAGTTCTTTTTAAGAAGTGTCGTGTGTAATGTCTTTTCTAAAACGATTGTATAAACACGATTTGCTTCAGTGGCCTTTGGCGTTACATTAAAACGAAAAAGTCCTGAAGGAGATTGAATAGGAGCGACGTAGTTTAGCTCTTGCCCATGCGCAACTGGGAGCTCATCTTTTAGTGGGTCTGAATTATGAATGATTCGATCTTTCCAAACTTCACTCTCTAGAGGAGATAGTTTTGAAAGATCAATTGGATTTACTGTTCGATTTGAAAGGTTAAAGGCCTGCTCTGGAGTTAAGATTCGCCCTTCATAAACAAGGTCATCTCCTGGCATACGTATTTTATCTAGTGGTATGCGAGCGTCTTCAGCTAAAGCTGAACCAGCAATACTTATCAAAAGTGAACATACGAGGGCCTTGAGTTTCATCTTTTACCTTATTTTTTAAACGCCTTACAATATCAAAATTAACGCTAGGCAACATTGATTTTGTAATTACTATACGACTCTTAAGTAACTGTTTTTACAAATAAAAGGGGCCTTTTGGGCCCCTTTAGTCTTCGTTGTCTGCTTGTTTTGCTAATTAAAGCTCGATCCCAAGAAGATCAGGTAGAAGTCTGTTCTCTAGATTGTCAGCAGTTGTACCGATTTTCTTAGAGATCTTCTTAACAAGGTCAGCTTTTTTACTTTCATCTTGAGCGGCTGCTACAAGGTCAGTAATAGTTGCACCTGTTAGTTTTTCTACGTCTCCAGCAAGAGCTAGTTGGTCTTCCATAGTGAGCTCGCCTTCTCCCTTAGAAACCATTTTTTCCATTTTCTTAGATAGTGATACTAAGCTCATAGAAGTCTCGATAGATACGCTATAAGTATAAGATACTTCTGATGCTTTTTTGATGAACTGAATTTGTTCTTTTTCAGCGGCCATTAAAGCAACGTCTGTTGTCTCTTCTTCATCTTCATACTCAAATCCAGAGTTACGTCCCCAGTAAGAATCTGTGAATCCGTCGTAATCAACAACTTCATAGTCATCTCCCCAGAAGTCGCCATTAACGTCTCCACCTAGGATGTCATCTGTTTCGATGTTTCTGAATTCTTCAGCTGTTGAATAGTTTGATTGGTAATAATCATAATAAGTAATAGCACGGATGTACTGAAGGCTTACCGCTTTGTACTCGTCATACTTAGCATCGTACATAACAAACCAGTCGTCTTCACCTGGCTCAATCGTACGATAAGTTTCGTCTGTATCAAGTACTAAAAATGAGTCATCCCACTCGCCATCAACAGAACTGATATTGTCGATAAATGACTGAACAGTGATATTAGGTGAACTGTAAGTTCCATAAGTAGAACCGCCACCAGTGCTTCCACCGCCGCTGTAGCTTCCGCCACCGCCGCCTCCGCCACCACAGCCAACTAAAGCTAACATGGTTAAAGCAGCGCCAAATTTAAATACGTTTTTCAATGCAGTTGTTTTCATTCTCTCTCCCTCTATTGTTATTTTGGGCGCCTCAAATTTTTGAGGTGCACCAGTCTTGTTTAATTCATTTAAACTTTTTGGTGTCGAGAATTAGTTATTCAATTGCTGTGCCATGCGCTCCGCGTCCAAAGAAAGGCACAAAAAAGCCCCGCATAAAACGGGGCCCTTAAGAATTTATTGAGTTTTAAACTACTGAATATTGAAAAGCTCTGGAAGGATTCTATCTTCAAGGTTTGAAGCAGAAGTTCCAATCTTGCTAGCAATATCTTTAACCATAGCTGCTTTCTTATCAGCATCTGTAGACGCTTCTAAGATTTGAGCAAAAGTCTTACCTGTAAGCTTCTCAAGGTCACCAAGAACAGCAGCTTGATCGTCTGCAGTAAGCTCTCCCTTACCTTTAGCAACGGCCTTCTCAACTTTGTACCCTAGAGAAACAAGACTAAGTGAAGTCTCGATTCCTACGTTATACGTATAAGAAACCTGAGCTGCTTTTTTAATAAAAGCTGATTTTTGCTTTTCAGCTGCCATAAGAAGAACATCAGTAGTTTCACCTTCGTCTTCATATAACCAACCAGAGTTTCTACCTTCATAAACACCAGTGTAACCAATCTCATCGACAACTTCGTAATCATCACCAAAGAAATCACCATTTACATATCCAGCGAAGATATCGTCAGTTTCAATATCACGGAATTCCTCAGCTAGACCTGTGCTGTTTGAGTAGTAGTCATAATAAACAATTGAACGAATATACTGAAGGCTAACGGCCTTGTACTCGTCATATTTCGCGTCATAAATAACAAACCAATCATCTTCAAAAATATCAGCACTACGAATAGTCTGATCTGTTCCAAGGATTACAAAAGATTCATCATAAGATGGAGCAAAATCAGCGTTATTTAAGCCGTTTACAAAGGACTGAGCTGATACATAAGGTGACTGATAAGAGCCCCAAGTTGATCCGCCTCCGCCTCCGCCTCCACACGAAGAAAGGTTAAGTGCCATAGCACCTAGTAAAGCTCCAAAAAATAGAGATTTAATTGATTTCATAAAGTAGTCTCCCAGTTTCGGCCTGTGGCTCAGGCCATTCTCATTTTTTTAATACATCAATTGAGAGTTATTAATCATATTTCCCCCGTGACGCGTTACAGCATAACCTGTTACATGTTATAAATTTCATGGTTCGTTTTGGTACTACCTGACCAAAGTGGTTCGATTTGGAACCACTAAATTGGGTCCCTTTGGCTCTAAATAATATTTAATTAACCCTGTGGCAGATAAAATTGTCAGTTTTCAAAACTGATTTTTTTTAAGTAAAACCATACGCTTCGTGATTTCAGACACTTAAAAAGATAACTAATTATATTGGTTATATGTCCGATAATAATAGTACTCAATCGCTATAAAGAACGTTGGCTGAATCGGAGTTTTGATTATTAAACTATTACAATTAGGCTATATTCTTCTTGGATTAACTACTGTGTCAGTTATTTATAAACTGACCACGGAGTCAACCAGCCTTGAAGTTGCAAAAACAACTCAGTCTATTGAACAAGAAATATCTCCAGAAAAATTAGAACTTCATTCAACTCTTATGATTGGTGACAATCAAGAGCGTCCGAAAAATTCAACCATAAAGCGTAAATCCAAAAGAGGACCTGCCAGCCTTAAAAAACCACTCGGAAATAAAAAGTCTTCGGGATCAAAAGGTGTTGCGACAGCGAGAAAAGTACCAAACTCTAAAAAAGTTTCTTACGACCCAGACACTGACAATGATTTTGTTGTTGAAGACGCAAATATCTCCGACCGTAAAAATTCGAAGAGCCTAAAAGAAGAAAAAGAACTGCTAGGTTACGGAGGTGACATAGGAGTAGGAAGTCTAACAAAAAATAATAACAAAAAAATTGATGAATCAACTGGTGCTAGCGCAAACAACTCAACAACAAGTGGAGGTTCAACTGATGAACCACCAGTTATTAAAGGTACTGTTCCTCCCTTAATGGGATTAATTGTTAATCACACAAATTTTGGTCTTTTTGGATCAGCCCATGCTGCAATTACTTGTGGAAGCCCGAAGGTAGAAATCTTTGATCTAGAAACAATGACCGTCTTAGCAAATAATCCCATTGCGAACGAAGGATTAGCTAGTTCAACGGCGTTTAACTTTAATCCGTATGCTCTAGGAATAGATTTAGAAACTCCAACTAGATATATGCTAAGAACTCAAGGTTGTACTGAAAACTTTGAGAGAATTATTACAACATTTTTTGGACCGCAAGACTTAGGGCCAGCAACAACTCTTCTTTCTAAGAGTATTTATTCTGCCATTAGTATTCCGTATGCTGATATTGATGCAGTAAAATTCAAAGAAGTAACTGAAACATTAGAAACGGCTTCACTATCAAGCGATACATTAACTGAGACTTATAATAAACTAGTCGCTTCTGCTCCTGCATCTTCGGGATTTAATACCGTATTTGGAGTTACTCCTCCTGTTCTTGCTGAAGCGGCTCCAAAGATTACTGATTATACAATCCCGACGAACTTAACTGAAAAAGCTGTCGAGAGTTTTTCTGTTTCGGCTATTCACTGGAATGCTCCTACTTATATTATCGCCTATGAATGGTATGTAGATGGTGTTCTTATTTCAAACATCTCAAATCCGAACTATATTCCACCAGCAAATTCAAAAAACTCAATTGAATTGGAAGTTTTTATAGGAAGAAAAAATGCCGGCGATGCTAATGTAAATAGAGCTAAGCCGCATCACAACTTTACAGTAACCATCCCAGTTCAAAATACCTTCCCTGCTACGGCCCCAAATTATGCTCTAAATGCCGGAAGTAATGATCCAACTCCCACTAATAGTATTAGTTTAGATCTAAACACTGGGACATTAAGTGGCGGTGTTTATAGTAACTGTGAAACTTTTAGTAATTTTGCCATTACAGAAAACGCGACAACTCCTGTTGCTGGGGATTTTACTTACACTTGTTCAACGGGAACAACTCAAACGGTTCCCTATACGATCCTTAGTAATGATGAATCAAGTCCAACTACTATAAAGATATGGGCAAAAGATGAAAGAGGTCTCGTTTCAACCTCTCAAGACTTATCTATCCTTATAGATAAAACTTCTCCGGTCATTGCCTTTACTGGGATGCAAGCTAACTATAGAGCAAACCGGTCGACGACTTTTAATTGGCAATTAACAGAAAAAAACCCTTCGACAAATGCAGCAGACTTTACGGCTGAGTTTTTTAATGGAAGTACCTGGTCAACGCTTTCAGATGTGGCCGTGACTGCAGGCAATAATTCAAGCACTCCTTATTCAATTAGTTTTACTCTTCCTAATATCAACACAAGTAGCGCACAAGTTAGAGTTACTTATGTAGACCTGGCAGGAAACTCAACTACCCAAAATTCTAGTACTTTTGGGATTCAGGCTCCAATATTAGGAGTTACCCCTAATCCACATAATTATGGTTCTATTTTGAATAAGGCCCAAAGCTCAGATGTGACTTTTACTGTTTCAAATACAGGGGTGGTCTTTGCCGATAACTGTGTGGTTTCTAGCCTAAGTGGAACAAATGCATCTGAGTTTACAATTTCAACAGATAACTGTGGCACTAACGATTTAGCTGCTTCAGGAAACTGTACAATTCTTGCTAAGGCATCCCCAACAAGTAAAGGTGCAAAATCGGCGTCACTAAATTGGAGCTGTGATTCAGGAGCTGACTCGGTTTCAACTTCACTAAGTTATGTTTCCGCCAACAATCCTCCTACCTCTGCGGGAACCGAAGGTTTTACGACCAATGAAGATACAGCGCTAAACTTTTCAGTTTCAGCGGGAAGCGATATTGACGGAGTCGATACTCTAACTTACTCAATTGTCTCAGGCCCTTCGAGTGGAGCTCTTACCAACTGTATGGCAGCAGATGGTGATTTAAATTGTGATTATTCACCTAGTTTAAACTTTAATGGCACTGATAGTTTTATTTATCGTGTTCATGATGGAACTAATTATAGTGTGGCGAATACAACTGTTAATCTAACAATTAATCCAGTTAACGATGCTCCAACTATTCCAGCGACACAGTCTGTCGGTGTTGTCGAAGATACATTAGCGAGCTTTTCGTTAAATGCAGGAACAGATGTAGATGCGGACACTCTTACTTATATAGTCGTTTCGAATCCTTCTAATGGAACCCTAAGTTGTACTGGCGGAACTTCAACATCTTGTACCTATAATCCAAATGCAAACTATAATGGTACGGACAGTTTCACTTATAAAACTAACGATGGAACTGTCGATTCAAATACGGCAACCGTTACCTTAAATATTTCAGCAACTAATGATGCCCCTGTCATGTCTGGGGGACAATCTGAGACAACAAACGAAGATACTCTTGTTAGCTTTACCCTTTCAGGGGCGACAGATATTGATCTTCCCGCTCAAACTTTAAGCTATAAGATTATTACTCCTCCATCTAATGGTACTGTCACAAATTGTATTAACACTTCAACTTTCACAACAACTATAACTTGCGATTACACACCAAATGCTAACTATAATGGTGCTGATAGTTTTACTTATAAGGCCTATGATGGAATCGTTGAATCCGCGACTTCTTCAACTGTTCTTATCACAGTAAATGCCGTCAACGACGCGCCTACTGTGACAAGTGTTCAGGCCCAAGCAACTAATGAAGATACCGTTTTAAATTTTAATCTTGAGGCAGGAACAGATATTGAATCAGACCCACTTACTTATTCAGTGGTCTCAACAACATCAAATGGAACTCTAAGTTGTACTGGTGGCGCTTCTACAAATTGTACTTATACTCCGAACCTAAACTTCAATGGCACTGATTCATTTACTTATCAATTGATTATCTCCTAAGATTATTTTTCAGCAAACTATTACCTTAGAATCTATTAGCTTGTGATACCATTATGAAAAAATTAGCATACAGTGTTTTAGGGATTGGAGGCGTACTTGCCCTTTTGATTTACGCTGAGGGCATCTTGATCCCCTTAGTATTTGGAGTAATCCTTTGGTACATAGGTACCGCGCTCAAAAGACTAGCCACCAA
>JAIBDQ010000174.1 GCA_024686135.1 Halobacteriovorax sp.
ATGTTAGAAGGGCGATTTATTGATTATTCTTCAGATAATTATTATGTGTCTTCTTATGATTCTTATTTACCAAGTTTAGCAGTAGGTAGAATACCTACTAATAGTGCTGAAAAATTAACAGCTTATTTAGAAAAAATGTTTGCCTATGAAGATGGAGATACGATTCCTACTACTGGTATCAAGAAGCTAGAGTTTATTTCAGGTAAAGAGGAAAGTGATGGAGATGACTTTAAAGAGCGTCTGGCAGCATTTAATAACTTAGGTAGTTCTAAATATTCTAAGTCTTTTACCGACTATGCTGATTTTGGTAGCCACGCTAGCTTAAAATCAGAAATTCTATCTAAGCTTAATACGCAGGCTCCATTAATCATGACAATGATGGCCCACGGGGCAAATGATAATTGGGGTAATACTATTTTAGACTCAGATGCCGATACTATGAGTAATAGTGAACTTCCAATTGTGATGAGTCTAAACTGTGAAAATACTGAATTCTATAGACCAGGTAATAATACAATTGGAGAGTCATTTATTTTTAATCCTAGCGGTGGGGCGATTGCCTTTTTAGGGGCAAATGCTCAAACAACTCCAGCGGCCCAAATGTATTTTGCGAACCAGTTCTTTAGGCTCTTTATCGAAGAGACCAATAAGACCGCTCATCATATTTCGATGGGTGATATTATGCAAAGGTCTAAAGTTGCCATGGGCGAGGATAATTATACAAAAGATATTGTTCGCTCAATGACTCTTTTTGGAGATCCTTCAATGCCAATACCTGAAGGACTCTTTGAGCCACCACCAGTTCCATCTAATGTTAACCCTGTTCAAGGATCTGCCGGCGGCGGTTGTTCGGCCGTAGGTAGTGAAAATGGACAGAGTGGACCTTCATGGCCAGAGGGACTATTAGAGCTCTTTGCTCTATTTGGAATAGGATACCTCCTAAGACGTCTTCAGAAGCGATTTTTAGCTTAAATTCTAGCTATTTAGTCTTATTGTATTAAGTGCATACCCGCTTGTCAGAAGCGCTCTAAATAGCTAAATTTCGGTTACATGACTAAAGATTCAAAGCCCAATATTTACGGATATCCTCTGCCTTTATTAAGACAGGTTCTAGCAGATAATAAACTTCCAAAGTTTAATGCTGATCAAATTTATAATTGGGCATATAAGAACTTTAAGTTTGATCCCATAGAGTGGACCAATATTGGTAAGAAGACCCTTGCTTTTATTGAAGAAAATTTTGATACAGCGGTTCCTAAAATAGTTTGGAACGGCCTATCTAAAGATGGAACGAGAAAATTTCTTCTTGCCATGAGTGATGAAAAAACTGTTGAGGCCGTGGCGATTCCTGCGCGCGATAGATTAACACTTTGTATCTCTTCCCAAGTTGGCTGCGCCATTGGATGTACCTTCTGCCACACAGGTACCATGGGGCTTACAAGACATCTCCAAGGGGGAGAAATTGTTGGCCAATATCTTGCGGTTCAAAAGTTTTTGACTGATAAGGGAGAGCCTAGACTATCTAATGTTGTTTACATGGGACAAGGCGAACCTCTACATAACTTTGATAATGTAAAAGCATCGGCAGAAGTTTTTATTGAGCCTAAAGGTCTAGGACTTAGTCAACGAAAAGTAACTCTTTCTACTTCAGGACTTGTTCCTCAAATAGAGAAGCTTTTAGACTTTCCCCCTGTAAATATCGCTATTTCACTTCATGCGGCTCACGACGATATAAGAACTGAGCTTATGCCAATTAATAAGCGCTATGACTTAACAAAACTTTTTGAGGCCATAAAATCTATACCTCTTAAGGCGCATCGAAGAATCACTTACGAATATATATTGATTAAGGACTTGAATGACCGACCGGAAGATATAGATGGCCTTGTTGCTCTTCTTCCTAGGAAAGAATCCAAAATTAATATTATCCCTTTTAATGAATATCCAGAGTCAGAGTTTAAAAAACCAAGTAATGAAACGATAAAATGGTTTATGGATGAACTTAATAGAAGGGGAATTGTGACAACGGTTCGGGCCACAAAAGGAGATGATATCCTAGCGGCCTGCGGACAGTTAAAGAGCCATTCAGAGAAAGGCAAAATTAACCTTTGGTGATTGAACCGTGAGGTTCAATCTAGAATCTTTATTTTTCCCACTTCCAGTACTGAACTTCAGGGGCAAGCTCACCTTTTTTAGAAGATGGATTTCTACCTAACATAGTAGATTCATCCTCTTGATCCTCTTCCGAGGCAAGGGCACGTTCTTTTTCCTGAGTTTCTTGTACCTTATAGCTATCTTCATCCCATTTAGTATCACCTTTAATCGTTGGTTCACTATGAGGATGAAGGCCAAGCTTAATCTCCGGTGCCTTGTATTCGTCGGCATTGGCGCTAAAGCTTAAAAGAATAAGGAAAGCAAAAAGCATTTTCATTTCTACTCCAGTTACCAGACTTATCGGCTATTATGACACAATGCTTGAGCTCATCGGGTTTTCGGCTATTTGTGTGCCCTAAAACTTGTAGGAACCTCCCGAATTTGGGACAATATGCGGGAACCATGGAAAGGTTAGAATACCGGCTTTTAAGCCCTTGTAATCATTGGAGTTGATGTGAGTAAATCCAAAAATAGAGCCGTCTTTGGCGTGCTTTTTCTCGTTTTTCTCTTCTTTATAATACTTATGATTTTTGCCACCTATACAATGCAGGTCCTCCAGGACGAAAGCAGTGGAATGGACGCGCTGCGCTCTAAGGGGAGAATCGGTGTTATTGAGGTTAATGGGGTCATCATGGATTCCAAAGATACTGTTGAGCTTCTCCACCGTGCGGAAAAAGATAAGAGTATTGAGGCCATCATCATTAGGATTAATTCTCCTGGTGGAGCAGTTGGTCCCTCTCAAGAAATTTACGAAGAAATTAGAAGAATTGATTTAGCTTACGATAAAAAATCTGAAGGTAAAAAAACTGACGACTCAAAAAATGAGCATGATGGAAAACCAATTTACGCTTCATTTGGAACTATCGCTGCTAGTGGGGGGTACTATATAGGTGCTGCCACAAGAAGGATTTACTCGAACCCAGGAACAATGACCGGATCAATTGGTGTGATCATGGAATTCATGGATCTTTCAAGAGTCTATGAGTGGGCCAGAGTAAAACAAGAAACGATTAAGGCCGGTCGGTATAAAGATGTTGGTCACCCTAATCGCTCTATGAAGCAAGAAGAAAGAGACTTGCTTGAAGGAATGATAAATAACGTTCACGAACAATTTAGAGCTCATATCAAAGGACCAAGAAAAAATAAAATCAAAGGTGACTTGATTGAACTATCGCAAGGGCAGATCTTCTCCGGTGAGCAGGCCATGAAGTATGGTCTTGTTGATCGTATGGGATCACTTTGGACTGCGGCGAGAGAGATTCATGAAGAGTTAAAACTCGACGGTGAAATGACAATCAAATATATCAAGAAGAAAAAGAAAGTTAGTGTATGGGAATTCATGGACAGCTTGGAGCAAGCTGCCAGCAATCTAAATCATCAAGTGATGTTTAGTAAGGTTCCACTACTCTTAGCTAAGTTTCAAAAATAGAGTTTATGGACTTATATCTAGCTTGGTTACAGGATCATTTATTAGCTGTCGTTGCCGTCGTGCTGACGATAGTACTTATCTATCACTATCTGATAGAGCGAGATACCGGTGTTAAACTTTCTAAAAGATATAGAAACTCTATCTTTGAAGCTCAATCCAAAGTCTTTTTAAATGCCACTCAATATTTGATTTCAGGTAATAAAGATTTAGCCATTCGAGAATTCTTAAACGCTGTTGATATAAATAGAGAAACAATTGATACCTACTTTGCCCTAGGAGGTCTTTTTAGATCAAACGGGGAAATTGAAAAAGCCATTAGTATCCATCGTAGCTTGATTGCTAGAGAGAATATTTCTGAAAGTGTTAGGCTTAGGGCCTTAAAAGAACTAGCTCTTGATTTTGATAAAGGCGGCTTTTTAGATAAAGCGATTGATACCTACAAAGACGTTCTAAAAATCAATAGAGACCAGTATGAAGTTATTCAATCACTCTGTCGTATCTATGAAGATCTAGAAGATTGGGAACAGGCCTATAATTATAGAATAATGCTTTCAAAGGTAGGTCACGAAAATCAGGCCGAGACGATTTCTCATATTCTTGTTCAAAAGGCGAAGATTGCTTTTGAAAAAGGAGAGTTTAAGAAATGTCACGAGGACCTCGATGATGCTTTTAGATTTGCCCCCTCTGTGTCAGCAAAAATCCTTAGACTTAAACTATTTTTGGCAGATGGTGATTTAGAAGGAGCGAAAACTTTATTGGTTGAGCTTTTAAAAGAACATCCTATGTACGCATCTTTTATCTTCGTATCATTAGAAGAAGGTTTTAGGGGTGATGAAAATACAATGGAAGGCTATAAAGCTAGGCTTGGAATGCTAAGGGACTTTTTCTTAGACCTTGATGATAAAGAGCTTCTGCAGATCCCTTCAGTGGTTCTTTCAAAAGTAAGGCTACTAAAAGAAGCTGGCCGCTCAATCAGTGCCCATGAAATCTTAAAAGACTGGATGGTAAGTCATCCCCAAAGTACAGAAGTCATGAAAGCTGAATATATTAAATTATTAATTGAATTAGAGCGGTTTGAAGAGGCCGTTGAAAATACCAAAGACCTTTTAGAGAATTTGCATCAATCTTTAACTAAGCACTTTTGTAGTCAATGTGGTTATAACTCCGATAGCATTTTTTGGAGATGCCCCCAGTGCCATGAGTGGGAAACAATTAAGTTTAGGTGGAAAGTATAATGAAAAAAGCTATCTCTATATTATTCTTAATTCTTTTACTCTCTCCCACGCAAACTGTTTGGGGTAAAGCAAAAAAGGATATGATCAGGTTAAGTTACTTTAGACCCATCTTTGGTCATGTTCATAGAAACCCTTCGAAGTATTCCAGTTCATTGACGACCATCAGTTGTGGCCATCCGGTAAAGGTGTATAAGCTGACACCTACAAAAGGTCGTGCCGTAACCTTATTTAATAAAGTTTGGCACTATGTAAAAGTAGGTCCTTATGAAGGATATATTGATAAAAAGTACCTAGCCTCTTCTAAGCCAAATTGTTTTCAAGATCGCTATCCCAAATTTTTCGACTCATTAGAGCTCGACCTTACTGAGTTATATTACTGGGGACGCCTATACGATCAATATGTCTTCGGGAAATCGAGGGTTAGATAATGAGAAAAATGATTCTAATAGTAATATTGTTTTCACTAAGCTCTGTGGCCCAAGAGAAGAAGAAGTCTCACCTTGATTTTGACTCAATAAAGTCAGTTTTAAAGAATGACTTTTTAACTGAAGAAGCTAGAAAAAATAGAAAACAAGAAGTTGAACTTGATAAAGCAAAACTTGCTAAGAAGAAAGGGCAGTACAACTCACCTGATAGAAGTGATTTTTGGACTTTTTTCACTGAGTACTGGTTAGTAAAAAATGCCACCATTTTAAAATGGGACTTTGAAAAACCAGATTATGCTCTTGATGACAGCTTTAAGTTCTTTTTAGAAAAACTAGGCTATTACGAAAAAACTTTTAGGATTTTATTAGTTAACACTCCAAATATTACTCATTTTGCACTTCCATCGAATCCCAATGAATATTTATTTATTGTCTCTGTTCCATTCATCAGGACTCTGGACCTAACAAAATTAGAGATCTCTCTCCTATTATTTGAGGATATGCTCAGAGCAGATAGTGGATACTTTGTTAAATATGTGAGCACTGATGACTTAAGACAACTTGTGGGGAAAAACTTCTATGATAAAAAGAAGATAAACCTAAAAACTTTAAAAAACCTAGCAACAAAATATGACGAGATCATTTTTGATAAAGGATTCAATTTTCAACAGCAATTCACGATTACTAAGAAAATGGATCATATTTTAAAAACTGATCTACAGTTGTGGAATATGTATTATAAGATGCTTCAAAAAATAGATGATCTCGTTAAGTCGAATGTTCTTTATAAGAAGTATAATCAGATCTATCCATCGCCAGAACTTCAAATGAATTGGCTACGCCCAAAAAAGACGATTCAATAAATCATGAGTATATGGGAACTATTCCGGAAAACTTATTACAGTTCGATTTTTAAGAACTTTATCTACTTTATTAGCTACTGGCTTTTGATTCTAATTGTTCATCATATTTTAATATCCTCTGCCGCTTTCTTTCATTTTCAACTGGGTCATAGACTTGGAACGATTGAAGAATGGATTTTTGAAAAAGGATGGGAAATTATACTTGTAACAAAGTTAGTTTGCTCATGGTTGATTCTTAAGTTTATCAGTATAAAATCAGACAATCGAAACCCACTTAGAGATATATTCATAAAGGGTTTTGCATGGCCGGAAAAAGAAGTCTTTGTTTTTGCAATTTTTTTCTTACTGATCACGGTTTTTATAGGTGACCCTAAAAAAAGCTC
>JAIBDQ010000112.1 GCA_024686135.1 Halobacteriovorax sp.
TCCACCTATGGCCCTTCTTGCTGAATAATCCATAATGATAAAGTAGTATGAAACAGAAAGTAAGGTAGCAATAATCAAGATAAATTCTTTATTCAAAAAATTTTTCTTACTCCTTCTTCTAAAGAGATAAATAAACAGAAGCAAAGTAGATATCAAAAACAAACTTCCAGTTAACCATCTCGTCTTATAATAATCATGTAGGAAAATCATAGACATTGATTGAAGGAACAAGTGAAGTTTGAAACCAACTTTAGAGACATAAGGATATGACTCCATAGAACTTAAAATAACTTTACTCCCAAAAATAACTAAAACTGGACCTAGTAGCTGGTAAGTAAACATTTTAAACTTCTCAAAAAGGTGTCCATCATCTTTCATAGCTATTCGAGAAAGTTCTACTAGAGCACCAAAAAAGAATAGACTTTCATAGCAATAAAATCCGTAGGCCCATAAAAAACCTTTTAGAATTTGGAATACCCATAATTTATATCGCCCGGTAATCCAAATCCCTAAGCATACAGCAAAAAATCCGGGAAAATTAACCATAACAGTTGGCCAGAATAACCATTCAAAATTATTCGGATTAAACATCGTCATTAAGCAAAACATCAAGTAAAACCAAAGAGGTTCCTTATTCAATTTTTTGTAAACGCCAAGGAAGTCAAATACAAGCAACGTTCCCATCAGAAAAAATCCCCAACAAATAAAATTACCCAAAAAGAAGAATTCATTCTTGAAAAGTGGAAAAAGTAGCTGATGAGTGAAATACAAACCTGGAAGACGATACAACCACGGTCTTAAATAATTATCAGGCCCCACTCCGTAATAGGCATTAAGATGCTCCCAATCGTCAGCCACAAAATAAACCGGATAGAGCAGCGATAGAATAGCGACGGTAACAAAGAGTAGTACGACTCTATATCTTTTTAGTAATGTCATTTTAAGAAGCCCTTAAAGCACATTGGCCCTGGTTTTTTAATAAGCACAAACCAATTATTGGAAATGATCACATCTTCACTTTGACACTTCTTCTGATTTTCTTCAATTTCGCTCTTTGTAAAAGGAAAAGTGTCACCTGAACCATACTTCTCTATGACCAAGTAGTCATAAGCATCTAACTTCTTAGAGAAAATACCTGCTTGATATAACAACATATTAGGACTAAGTATCATTGGTACGATCCCGCCAGTAGCTAAAATTGTTTTATCCTCGGCCTTCTCAATTAAGTATTTCTTTAGTATCTCAACCTCCTCCCTCTTCTTGGTCGAAACAAGACACTTCTTTAGATCATCCCTATATAATTCTTTAAAAACTTTAGTCCAAGTTCCCATCCCTGTTACAACAAAAGCTAACACCACTACCCACTTAAACTTCTTGGATAATTCTTCGGATAGATTTTTCTCGATAAAGACCGCGAGAAAAGGGGCCGCGAATAGTGCCCCATACTGGAAATGAAAGTTATTGCTTAAAAAATGCATACCAAAAAATGGAGCTAGGTAAAATAAGACTAAGCCATATTTTGTTCGAATGAGTTCTTTTCCATATTTCTTAAAAAGTATTCCATAGATCAAAAAATAAGGAATAAAGAGCTTTAAGAATGCTTTATAATTAAAGTTCTTTATAACGCCCAAGTTTAATCCGTCCTTAAGCTGCCCCCCATAATCTATTGTTTCTCCCCATAGCATGGGTCGTCCCCAAAATATAAAACAAAGAAACAATGATGAAAGAAGGACAAAAGAAGTTCCAAGTTTCTTTCTTTCTCCTATAGCAAGAAAGTAGACCCCCATCATCAATATTCCAAATGGAATAGCTTCTCTAAAGAAGCATAGGAATAAGGCCAGAATAAAGACCTGCCAATCCTTAAATCGACCAACACCAAATACTAGCAAGAATGAAATTGGAACCGACCATGTTGTAGGATGAATCGGGAAAAGAAAGGCTGAAAGAAGCCCTTTGGAAAAGAGTAATATAACTAGGTAAAATGACCATTGTTCTCTTTTCGCTAGAATAAAAACTAACGAGATCAGTAGCATTAACCATAAAAACTCAAAGACAATCAGGTTTACAGGGTTATAACCGAAAACTTTTACAAATATTGACGCCAGATAAACTACTGGATCAAAATGATCGTTAAAAATTTTTATATTTCTAATGGAGAGATACGGATTAAAGTCTAGCTTATAAGAAATATCAAATATCGCTTGCTGGTAGATTCCAAAATCTGTCGCATGAAAACAGTTATTAATTAATAAACGAATGTTTCTAAATAAAAGAACGAAAGGTAGGAGCAATAAAAGCAAATAGGCCTTGCCAAGCACTCTCACCATCTCTCCAGAGTATGCTCAATACCACTATCTAAATTATAAACAGGTTTCCACCCTAACTTAGATAGTTTTCCTATATTAGCGACTGAATTCATTACTTCATTATCGCGATATGGAATTTTCCCAAATTCCATCTTTGTAATATCATTAGAATGATATTTATAGACGGTTTCACATATCTCCCTAATAGTATGACTTTCTCCCGTGCCAAGGGCAAACTCACCAAGTTCAGACCTTTTAACCAATAGCTCTAAAGCTGAGAGAACATCTTCATAAAAAATAAAGTCCCTCTTTTGCTTTCCTTCAGTTAGTTCAATTTTTTCAACTTTATTATTTAGTTCAGTAACCAAGTAGGTGATGAAAGTTCCATCATGAGGGCCATAAAATTGCTCTAGTAAAACATTAGTGAACTTCATCGAAGGAAATTCTACTTTCACCCTCTCTGTGAAATCATGTTTCGTTTTAGCATAGATATTTAAATCTGCAGGGAGGGAAGTTCCAATATTCAAGAAGTGTAATTCATTGGAGTTTATCTTTTCCAATATACTTAAGGGAAAATCAATATTTGTAGCCGCAATAATTTCTGAACTTTCCTTATTTCTTCCATAGCTTGTAGCTGCATGAATAAAGACATCAAAATTGCCGCCTTTAAAGTCTTCCACATCAATCAATAAAACTTTGTCACAAATTTCTTCTAATTTATTAAGATTGGAGGTAGAGCGCTTAAGAATAGTAACATCGTAACCGATTGTTAAAAACTTTTTAGCAATATGACTTCCTAGAAACCCGGT
Source organism: Halobacteriovorax sp. (assembly GCA_024686135.1). Taxonomy (GTDB): domain Bacteria; phylum Bdellovibrionota; class Bacteriovoracia; order Bacteriovoracales; family Bacteriovoracaceae. Next base: position 3,116 of record JAIBDQ010000112.1, read on the forward strand.
ACCACCGGTTAAAAGGAGTTTCCTATATCCAGGATTTTTTTCGTTCTTTTGCATTCGAAATAAAGTATGTTAGATCTTCGTATGTATTTGTTGCCTCAGTCTCGTTATAAGCTTTATACCATTCTATAGTTTTTTGAAGACCCTCTTCAGTTGTCCACACAGGCGACCAATCCAATTCAACTTTAGCCATAGTACAGTCCAGTTTTAAAAGACCGGCCTCATGAGGCATATCTTTCGGTACTTCAATTTTATAGTCAATTTTATCCCAATACTTCTTCAAATGCTCAAGAACCCCTTGAACAGTCATTTCTTCTTGTACTAAAGGACCAAAGTTAAAAGCTTTCGCGTACTCTTTCTTGTTCTCTATCAATTTTTGACCAAGTAAAAGGTAGCCTGAAATAGGCTCTAGAACATGTTGCCACGGACGAACAGAATGTGGGCTTCTTATGCTAACTGGATTTCCTTCCAACGAGGCCTTAATAATATCTGGGATTAGCCTATCTTTGGCCCAATCACCACCTCCAATGACATTACCTGCTCTTACGACACCCATTAAAACATGATGATCTTTTCCGTATTTATCTAGATGAAAAAATGAATTTCGATAAGATGAAGTCATTATCTCCATAGCCGCTTTAGATGCGCTGTATGGGTCCTTACCACCTAAGCGGTCACTCTCTCTATATCCCCAAACCAATTCATTATTTTCATAAACTTTATCAGTTGTAATGGTAACGATAGTTCTTACTGAAGAGCATTTTCTTGACGCCTCATAGATATTTAAGGAACCCATTACGTTCGTTTCAAAAGTCTCGTGAGGCTCATCATAAGATAGCCTTACAAGAGGTTGGGCTGCCATGTGAAAAACAACTTCTGGATTAAAGTCAGACATTGTCTTTTCAAGAAGAGGTATATCTCTAATATCGCCGATGACAGACTTACCTTTTAAGTTTAAAAGCTCTAAATGATTTGGATTAGTTGGCGCTTCAAGTGAATAACCACAAACTTCTGCTCCCATGGCCTCGAGCCATGCCATCATCCAAGAGCCCTTAAATCCAGTATGTCCTGTTAGAAAAACTTTTTTTCCCTCATAGACTCCTGAAAATAGTTTTTGATTTACCAAGTTTTCCACTTAGCTTCTCCATTATCTAACATTTTCTCAAGAGCTTGCTTATCAGCAAGAGTATCCATACATTTCCAAAAACCTTTGTGTTTATAGCAATTCATCTGATTTTCTTCTGCTAGCGCTTCAAGAGGGGCTCTTTCAAAAATGGTGCTATCCCCTTCTTTTATATAGTCAAAAACACTCGGCTCACAAACAAAGAAACCGCCATTAATCCAACCAACTTCACCTTGAGGCTTCTCTTTAAAAGCTGTGATTTGATCTTGATCATTAAATTCTAGAGCGCCAAAACGACCCGCCGGCTGGACAGCACTCATTGTGATTTTTCGACCACTGTCTTTATGACTTTTAACGAGGGCTTCAACATCGATATTCGAAACACCGTCCCCATACGTAAGCATAAAAGGTTCATTTCCTACGACCTCTTGAGCCCTTTTAATCCTTCCACCAGTTAAAGTACCATCTCCTGTATCAAGACAAGTAACTTTCCATGGCTCAACATTAGACTTAACTGTCTCCATAGTGTTTTTAGCAAGGTCAAATGTCATAGAGCTTTGGCGAACAAAGTAATTAGCAAAATACTCATTGATCATATGTCCTTTGTAACCGCATAAGATTACAAAATCATTGAATCCAAATTGACTATAGCTTTTCATCACATGCCATAGGATTGGTTTACCACCAATTTCCACCATCGGCTTTGGACGAATTCCCGTCTCTTCGCTAATTCTCGTTCCGTATCCACCTGCAAGTATTAAAACCTTCATATTGTCTCCACCCAATTAATCATTTTTTTTATTCCCGAACGCTTGTCCACAGTCGGTGACCAGCCAAAATATTTTTTGGCCTTTGATATATCTGCAATAAAACTTTTTTGATCGCTCGAACGGGGAGGAAGTTCTTTATAATTTAATTTTATCCCCATCTCTTCTTCCAGAAGGTCAAAAAGTTCAAGTATTGAAAGAGAGTTAGATGCTCCACCACCAATATTAAAAGCCTGACCTTGTGTTTTCTCTATATTCTCGACTGCACTAAAATAACACCTGACAATATCTTCAGAAAAAAGAACATCCCTGACCTGCTTACCATTTCCAGAGACTGTGAATGGTTCTGTTAAATTTCCTCGTTTAGTTTCAATAGCTCGGCTCACAAACCATCCAATCCAGCCTTGATCAAATGTAGAGAACTGGCGACCACCAAAAATAGAAGAGTGCCTAAAGACAACTGACTTCGTTCCATAACAACGGTTGTAATCTAACATGTATTGGTCAGCGGCCCCCTTAGAGCAACCATATGGAGTTCTAAAGTCTAAAGAAACACTTTCCGGTAAGCCATTTTTAAAGTCCGGCATTGAGTATCTTCTATCGCCTTCATCATACTTATGATCCTCAAGATCTCCATAAACTTTGTTCGTAGATGAATACACAACTATTGCGTTTGGAGCGAATCGTCTAATCGACTCAAGAAGATTATGTGTCCCAAGAACATTTATCTCCATATCGAATCGAGGCCTATCTAAGGAAGTTGTCATAGCAACTTGTCCAGCAACATGAAAAATAACATCCGGCTTTTCTTTTTCCATGACGGTGCTTACATCATCAAAGATCCGGACGTCTGAGCGATAAAATGTGAAGTCACCTAAGCTCTTCAACCATTCAAGGTTTTTCTCTGTACCATCACGGTAAAGATTATCGAAGACAACTAAATCATGTCCATTTTTTAAAACCTCAGCTGCGAGATTGGAACCTAGGAAGCCACAGCCTCCAGTAATTAAGTACTTCATTTCATTTTCTCTTTAATTTTTTCAGCAATATAGTCCAAGTGCTGTTCATCAAGTCCAGGCCAAATCCCAACCCAAAAACTATTATTCATTACGTAGTCCGTATTAGGGAGATCTCCAATAACTCTTTTCTCGACACCTTCATAAAGTGGTTGCCTCAATAAATTCCCCCCGAATATATTTCGAGAACCAATTTTTTGATCTTGAAGGAATTCAACAAGTTCTTGCTTGGATACTTTTCCACCTGGCCTTACAGAAATAGGAAAACCAAACCAACTAGGGTCTGTTCCCTCAGTTGCTTTAGGTAGAAGCAACACATCCTCAAGCTCTTCTAGTTTTGAGCGAAGATATTTATAATTATCTTTTCTTTTTTGAACAAATCCAGGAAGTTTCTTTAGCTGGCTAACTCCAAGTGCCGCCTGCATATCCGTGACCTTCAGGTTATAACCAATATGTGAATAGATATACTTATGATCAAAACCTTCAGGAAGTTCACCTAGTTTCCAATTGAACCTCTTCCCACAAGTATCGTCTTTTCCAGGTGGACACCAACAATCCCTTCCCCAGTCTCTAAAGGACTCGACGACTTTTTTCATTTTTGGGTCATTCATTAGAACAGCCCCACCTTCTCCCATAGTCATATGATGAGCAGGATAAAATGAAACGGTAGCAACATCTCCGTAAGTACCAACCATTTTCCCATGAACTGTGGTCCCGGTTGCATCACAACAATCTTCAATTAACCAAAGGTTATTTTTATCGCAAAACTCTTTTACTACTTTAGCATCAAAACCATTCCCTAAAGTATGGGCGATCATTACCGCCTTCGTCTTATCAGAAAGTGCGGCCTCCATTTGTGATAGGTCCATCTCGTAAGTTTCGAGTTCAATATCTACGAAAACCGGAACACACCCATGCTGAATAATTGGATTCACCGTAGTAGGGAAACCAGCAGCAACTGTAATAACTTCATCACCTGGCTTAATTTGTCTTTCTTCCCATTGAGGTGAAGTTAGTGCAGCAAACGCCAAAAGGTTTGCTGAAGAGCCTGAATTTACTAGAAGACAAAACTTTTGATCCATATATTTAGCAAAGTCTTTTTCAAAAGTTTTTGCATACCGGCCTGTAGTTAACCAAAGGTCCATTGAAGAATCGACAAGGGCCACTAAATCTTCTTCATCAATAACTTTTCCTGAAGGTTGAATCATGTTTTCGCCAGGGATAATTTTTTTGCCCCCATGCTCATCACGCCAAAAATGGCGCATCTTCCCAAGAATTTCTTCTCTCATATATGAATCCTAAGTAATTAATTACAGAGCTAAACCTACCAAATTTTCCACCTTCTATTAAGCTATAATGCCTTTACATTCCGCAGCAAAAACAGTTAATTTGTCACACAATGGGAAAAGATCAGGTCTTTAAAAAGAAACAAGAACAAGTACTCCCCTTCGAGTTCAATGAAGATGTAGCCATGGTGTTTGACGACATGGTTAGCCGAAGTGTTCCTTTCTATAACGAAGTCCACAGTATCTTACTTGATATTTTAGATCGGACTTACTCTGGTAAAGGGCCTATCGTAGATCTTGGCTGCTCCACAGCAACTACTATTTGTCTCATAGATAAGCACCTGAAAAACAAAGACTTTATGCCTAGCTTTATTGGGGTCGATAACTCTGAGTCTATGGTTAAAAAGGCTCAAGAGAAACTTGAAAAAGAAGGTGTTCGCTCTGCGGAAATTAAGTGCATGAACATATCTGACTTCAGGATTCCCGACTCTGAAGTTGTGGTTATGAACTACACACTACAGTTCATCCCGAAAGATAAGCGCCCAGACGTTTTATCAAAAGTTTACAACGCATTACAAGACGGCGGTACCTTCCTGCTCGCAGAAAAGATTATCAGTACAGAACCTGAAATCAACGATCTTATGATTGAACTCTATTATGACTTCAAGCGGCGCAATGGTTATAGCGAACTAGAAATCTCTCAAAAACGTGAAGCCCTAGAAAACGTTCTCGTTCCCCTTACACCTAAAGAGCAAATAAATAATCTGAAATCTGCCGGTTTTGAAAAAGTCGAAATGCTTTTTAGATGGTACAATTTCTGCTGTTACCTGTGTAAAAAGTAGACCTATGAAACTTACAAAAGACTTAAGTATTATCATGCCCGCTTATCTTGAGGAGGAAAACCTAAGGCTTTTACTGCCTAGGATAAAATCTGTCGTTAGCGAGCTCACACAAAACTTTGAAATCATCGTTGTTGATACTGAAAAAGCAATGGATGGTACCCCTCAGGCTTGTGAAGAAACAAGCGTGGTCTATGTAAATAGAACTGGTGGTAACACATATGGCGCTGCTATCAGAACTGGCATCTCCAATGCTCAAGGTAAAAATATCATTTTTATGGATGCTGATGGTTCTCATTATCCTGAGTTTATTAAAAAACTTTACGCGGAAAGAGAGAGTTACGATGTCGTCATTGCTTCTCGCTATATCGAAGGTGGACACACTGAAAACAGCGCCGTCCTAGTTTTAATGAGTAAGATTGTAAATTGGGGATATGCTTTTGTTTTGAATATTGAATGCAAAGATGTATCTAACAGCTTCAAGCTTTATGACGGAAGCTTACTCAAAGGGCTTGAGTTGAAATGTGAGAATTTTGATATTGTTGAAGAGATTCTCTATAAAATTATCAAGGTTCGTCCAAATCTAAAAATCAGAGAACTTCCTTTCAGTTTCAAACAGAGAATGTTCGGTGAAACCAAACGGAATTTACCACAATTTGTTATTACATATATTTTTACCTTAATACGTTTGAGGTTTTTCAGTTAAAGGGAAAAAATGAAGGGAATTATACTTGCCGGTGGATCCGGCACCAGACTTGCCCCTGCTACGCTTGCAATTTCAAAGCAAATTATTCCTGTCTATGACAAGCCCATGATCTATTATCCCCTTTCTATATTGATGCTTTCAGGCATAAAAGAGGTACTAATCATTTCAACACCAAGAGATCTCCCTTTATTTAAGGAGCTCTTTGGAGATGGTTCACACTTAGGTCTTTCATTAGAATATAAAATCCAGGACCAACCCAATGGTCTTGCTGAGGCTTTTATCATTGGTGAAGACTTCATTGCTGATGATAATGTCTGCCTCATACTTGGGGATAATATATTTTTTGGTCATGGTCTGACTGAAAAACTGGTACGAGCATCCGAATTAAAAGATGGTGCAACTGTGTTTGGTTACTACGTTAACGAACCATCTCGCTATGGGGTTGCAGAATTTGATGATCAATTGAATGTCCTTTCGATTGATGAAAAACCAGAAAATCCAAAATCCAATTATGCGGTTACAGGCCTTTACTATTATGACAATCAAGTTGTCGAGATCGCTAAGAATGTTAAGCCTTCAGACAGAGGCGAATTAGAGATCACAAGCGTAAACCAAGCTTACCTCGAACAAAAGAAACTTAAGTTAGAAATCCTTGGAAGAGGTGTCGCTTGGCTCGATACGGGAACCCATGAATCTCTTCTTGATGCATCTAACTTTATACAGACTATTGAATCGCGACAAGGTTTAAAAGTTTCTTGTTTGGAAGAAATTGCTTATAAAAAAGGCTTCATAGACCTTACCCAGCTTGAAAAGCTAGCCCAGACTTATAAGAACAATGAATACGGCCAGTACCTACAAAACATAGTGAAAGGGAACGATGTCTATTATAAAAACTCCAATTAACGATCTTCTCATTTTCGAACCGAAAGTCTTTCATGACGACAGAGGTTATTTTACAGAAACTTATAACGAGAAGACTTTGAATAACCTTGGACTTGAAACCAAGTTTATTCAAGACAACCAATCGTTTTCCTCGAA
>JAIBDQ010000063.1 GCA_024686135.1 Halobacteriovorax sp.
ATACACTTTAGTTCAATGGCAATTGGTGTAGGAAGGCAATTGATTTCAATTGTCGTTCTACAGGGCTGACAGTCTTTAAAGTATTCTTTATAGAGTTCATTATATTTTTTAAAGTCGTCATTCATGTTAGTTAGAAAAACGGTTACGTCGACAAGGTTTTCCCATGATGAGCCAGAATCTTCTAAGATGGCCTTAACATTCTTAAAAACGCTATGGCATTGAGCCTCAATATCATAGTCTTTAATAGTTCCATCATCGTCTAATGTTACACCTGGAATATCTGTCTTTCCCTTTTCTCTAGGGCCAACACCAGAAAGAAAAAGTAGGTTACCAACTTTTCTAGCATGAGGGTAGGCACCGACTGGTTCTGGGGCTGTATTTGAATTTAGTATTTCACTCATTATCGTTACCTCTTTATACAAATATTTTTAACGTCGCTATAAAATTTTAAGGCGTAGGTCCCGCCTTCACGGCCTCTACCTGATTCCTTCATTCCTCCAAAAGGAGTTCGAAGGTCTCGCATTAGCCATGTGTTTACCCAAACAACTCCTGAGTCTATGGCCGAAGCCATTCTTCTGGCCTTAGCGTCATCTTTTGTCCAAATGGATGCAGATAAACCATACTCCGTTGAGTTGGCCCAAGTTGTAACTTCTTCTTCATTATCAAATGGAGTAATGGTGACAACCGGACCAAAAATTTCTTCTTGATTAGTTCTACAGTCATGAGAAAGATTTTCAATAATTGTTGGTTCTACAAAGAAACCAGGAAGATCAGCGCGCTTGCCGCCAATTAGAATCTTTCCACCTTCCTCAATGGCTATATCAAAGAAAGAAATGATCTTATTCATATGAGCTTCTGAAACTACTGCACCTTGATGTGTCTTTGGATCTAGTGGGTCGCCTTGTCTTAATTTTTTGGCCTTTTCAATCATGCCCTCTTTAAACTTTTGATAGATAGATCTCTCAACAAAGATTCTAGAACCGCATAAACAAATCTGTCCTTGATTGGCAAAGGAACTTCTCATGGTAACAGAAAGAGCTTCATCAAAGTCGCAATCAGCAAAAATGATATTAGGGTTCTTTCCTCCCATTTCAAGTGAGTACTTTTTCATATGAGCGCCGCAGTTCTTAGCGATAATCTTGCCGGTAGCCGTAGAGCCTGTAAAAGAAACAGCTTTAATATCTGGGTGTGTTGTTAGAGCGTCGCCTACTTTATGACCAAGGCCATGAATAACATTTAGAACACCTTTTGGAAGACCAGCTTCGTTACATAGTTTTGTAAACATATAAGCGGTCATAGGTGTTACTTCAGATGGTTTTGCCACAACGGTATTTCCTGCAGCTAATGCCGGAGCAATCTTCCAGGTAAATAGATAAAGAGGCAAATTCCAAGGAGAGATACTTACTACTGGACCGATAGGTGAGTATTCTAAATAATTTTCTCCCATACCCTCATCGGAGAACTTTTCCCCTTCAAATTTTAAGATTTCATCAGCGTAGTATTCAAGGTTCTTTGAGCTTCTAGGGATATCTACATTCTCAGAGACCTTTAATGGTTTTCCATTATCGGTACTTTCAGCTTTAACAAATTCATCGAAGTTTTCTTTTATTAGTGCAGATAGTTTTCTTAGTATATCGGCGCGCTCTTCTCTCGTTGTCTTTTTCCAAGAGGGAAAAGCATTCTTTGCCGCTTCGATTGCTTTATTTACATCTTGTTCATCTGAATCAGAGACAAGTGAATAAACTTCACCAGTAGAAGGGTTTACATTATCCAAAAAATTTCCACTAACTGGTTCAACGAGTTCTCCATTAATGAAATTTAATATCTTTTCCATATGGCCTCTAATTATTCTTTAACGAGGACGGCCCTAACTGGAGAGGCGTCGGCGTCTTTTAAAGGTAGGGGAAGGGCGATTAGTTTATAAAGTCCTTCTTCTACATTTGTTAAAACAATTCCTTCAAGGATTGCTAAGTTATGTTTGTATATTGTTAAGTGACTCGAAAGATCTTTATCTGTCGCCGGGTCAACACTTGGGGTGTCGATACCAACGAGCTTAACTGCCTTAGAAACTAAAAATTCAATAAGTTCCGGAGAAAGTGAATTAAAATCTAAATTCCAGGTATCGGGATCTGGAAAAGAGTTTGTTTTAAAGAGTACTCTTGGGGCAGTGACTTTTTTATCACCTAAGTGCTCAGGCTTTATTCGCTCGCTTCTTGGAAGACTTACTTCGATGACTTGGCATTCTCCATAATAGAGATCCAAGTCTCTTTCATGCATGCCCTCACCGTCTTTATGGTAATGATTAGGGGCGTCAGTATGAGCACCTAAATGTAGTGTTCCAGAGATTGAAGAAAGCCCAAGATGGTGACCTTTTTTAAAATCCATAGTCATGCTTCTCTTATATGGAACATCCCCAGGAAAAACAGCGATTTTTTCACTAATTAGGGGGGAAATATCAATGATCGTCTCACTCATAGTCGTCGTCCGGTCTTGTAAGAAAAGCCTAAAAAACATAACATCCCACCATCAATTTATGGAGAAAAGAATGGACCAAAACACCATTAAATCTATTGCTGACGAGCTTCATACGGCCCGTAAAAATACTGCCCCCGTTACCCAGTTTTCTGATCGGATTGAGGGGCTAACTAGACCCGATGCCTACTCGGTTCAAGAAGAAGGTATCCGTCTTCGAGAAGCAGATGGCGAAAAAGTTATCGGTATGAAAATGGGACTTACTTCTGAGGGCAAGAGAAAGCAGATGAATCTTGATGCTCCTCTCTTTGGAGTGCTTACCGATGTTATGCAGGTGGAAAACGGCGGAAAATATTCCATGAAAGGAAAGATCCATCCGAAGATTGAACCAGAAGTGGCCTTTCATATTAAGTCACCCTTGAAAGGAAAAGTGACTCGAGAAGAAGTACTTGCGGCATGTTCCGGAGTATACGCTTCACTTGAAATTTTAGACTCTAGATATGAGCATTTTAAATACTTTTCAATGGAAGATGTGATCTCTGATAATTCATCTTCATCTCATTATATTTTAGGTGATCTTGTTACTGACTTTAATCATCTTGATTTAAAGAACTTAAATATGAAAATGTCAGTAAATGGAACTGTTGCTCAAGAAGGAAATTCTGTTGATATTTCTGGTGACCCAGTTGTTTCAGTCATTCAGTTATGTGAGTTACTCGAAGCTAGAGGAAAGGAAATACCAGCGGACTGTTTTGTTCTCGCTGGAGCTGCTACAGCGGCCGTGGCCCTAGAGCCAGGGATGGAAGTTAGTCTTGAAGTTGAAGGGTTTAAGCCAATTAGCGTTTCTATAGGAGAATAGATGCAGTATTCAAATGAGCATAATAATTTAGAAGCCGCTAAAAAACTTGATGGTGAAGACCCTCTAAGAAAATACCGAGAAGAGTTTACCTTTCCAGAGCTTGTTGATGGAGTTGATACTCTTTATTTCGCGGGTCATAGTTTAGGTCTTCTTCCTAATAGAACTAGAAAAGTAATGGAAGATGAATTGGCTTCATGGGGAAAGTATGGTGTTGAGGGCCATTTTTTAGGAGAGCATCCCTGGCTTCCTTATCATGAGTTCGTAACGGAAAGTTTGTCAAAGCTAGCTGGATGTAAGCCTTCTGAAGTTGTGGCCATGAACACACTCACAAGTAACCTACATTTAATGCTTGTAAGTTTTTACCGCCCACAAAAAAATAAATTTAAAATTTTAATTGAAAACAATACTTTTCCTAGTGATAAATATGCCGTTGATTCACAGGCCCGCTTTCACGGATATGATGCAAGTGAGGCCGTGGTTGAATTAAAGCCAAGAGAAGGTGAGTACCGAGTACGGGAAGAAGATATTGTTCAGCAGATAGAAGAGTTAGGTGATGAACTCGCCTTAATTATGCTTGGGAATTGTAATTACTTATCAGGGCAATGCTTTGATATGAAAACTATTACAGAACTTGGACATAAACACGGAGCTTTTGTTGGGTTTAATTTAGCTCATGGGGCTGGGAATATTGAACTAGATTTACATGATAAGAATGTGGATTTCGCTGTATGGTGTTCTTATAAATATTTAAACTCAGGTCCTGGCGGAATAGCTGCGGCCTATGTTCATGAGAAGCATCATGGACAAAAAGATATTCCAAGATTTGAAGGTTGGTGGGGAACTAATAAGGATACTCGTTTTAAGATGGGTCCAAACTTTGATCCGATCCCAACCGTAGAGGCTTGGCAGTTAAGTAATCCTCCCATCTTCCAGCTTGCGGCACTTAGATCAAGTATGCATTTATATGACGAAGCAGGGCTTGCGAACTTAAAAGCAAAAAGCATTAAGATCACTAACTACTTAGAGTTTTTATTAAAGGAAAACGTGGGAGACTTTGTTGAAATAATGACTCCTCCTTTTGAGGAAGGAAAACAAACTCGCGGTTGTATGCTATCTCTTCGATTTAAGAAAAACCCAAAAGACCTATACAAAGTATTGGGAGAAAAGGCCGTTATCTGCGATTTTAGAGAACCTGATATTATTAGGGCCACGCCAATTCCACTATATAATTCATTTGAAGATTGTTTTAAATTTGTAGAAGTTCTTAAGGAGTTTGCAAATGCCTAGTGTAATCGTTGGCGCTGGACTTGTCGGATCTCTTCTTGCCATAACTCTTAAGAAGCGCGGAGAAGATGTGATTCTTTTTGAAAGAAACACGGATATGCGTTTAGAGGAGTTAGGTGCTGGACGTTCGATTAATTTGATTATTACTTCAAGAGGATTAAATGCTGTTAAAAAGGTAGGAATTCTAGAAGACGTCTTGGCCTTAACGGTTCCGGTTACTGGAAGGATGATGCATTCAAAAGCTGGCGAACAAACTTATCAGCCATATGGAAAAGATCCTAGTGAATGTAACTTTTCAATTTCTAGAGCTGAGCTTAATAAACTTCTTATGACAAAGGCCGAAGAGGCCGGGGTTGAAATCATCTTTAGCCACAGCGTACATAAAATTGATGTGGACAAAGACGAAATATATTTTACGGGTCCGAGCAAGATCGAACGAACTGAGAATTTTGACCGAATTTATGGAACCGATGGTGCTAATTCGGCCGTTAGAAAAGAGCTTTTAAATCTTGTTCCTGCTTCAAAAGAATCAATGAACCTGATTAATGCTGATTATAAAGAACTTTTTATGCCCGCCGCAGAATCTGGTGATTACGCCATTGAGAAAAATGCTCTTCATATCTGGCCCCGCGGTAATCATATGCTAATGGCCCTTCCAAATTTAGATGGAAGTTTTACGATGACACTTTATCTTCCAAGAGATGGCGAGAACTCTTTTGAAAATTTAAAGACAGATGAAGATCTCCATAATTATTTTAAAGAAAACTACGCAGATTCCATACCCCTTATGCCAAATTATAAGGAAGACTTTTTTGAGAATCCTCAAGGGATTCTCGGTACGGTACGGGCAAATCCTTGGAACTTTTCTGATAGGATTTGCCTCTTAGGGGACGCAGCTCATGCTGTCGTCCCTTTCTTTGGTCAAGGAATGAACGCTGGGTTTGAAGATGTAACTTGTCTGATGGATTGTATCGATAAGTCTGAAGGAGACTGGAAGCTGGCCTTTGATAATTATTCAAAGGATCAAAAGCCAAATGGAGATGCCATTGCCGATATGGCCATCGAAAACTTTGAGGAGATGTCTGATAAAGTGGGAGATGAGCGATTTCTTTTTTTTAAAAAGGTGGAAAACGAACTTCAAAAAAGATTTCCAGATAAATTTAGAAGTCGTTATGGGATGGTTGTTTATACATTAGTTCCATATTCATATGCTAAGGCCGCAGGAGAAATTCAGTGGCAGATCATTGAAGAGATTGCAGTAGAGAAAACAGATCTAGAATCAATAAACTGGGATCATGCTTTAAAGCTTATTGATGAGAAGTTGGTACCGTTTCAAAAAGAAAACAATGTATCCTTAGAAAGATATAAACATTAAAACGCGTACCTAACTAAAGTGAAAATCTAATTCTTTCTTAACTTCATCGGGAAGCACTGGAAGCAGGCTTCTCGGTATTAAGAAAGTCGAAAGATTATAAAGATCAATAAAGACTCTATTATTTTCAGCAGCTCTTTTTAAATACTCATGTCCTGACGAACCACCAGTTCCAATTTTTGTCCCTAACATTCGATGGGCCATCATGGAGTGGCGATAACGCCAGGTCGTGAAGTTCTCATCTATGTCCATTAGAGCAGTTAAAATATTAAATGGCTGATTTAAAATTGGCTCATCTCTATAAAGTAAAATAAAGAGAGCATTGAGCGTAGCTTTTTGAGAAAACTTTCTTTCTCTTTTTTCTATAAGACTATTATGGATTTTTTCATCAAATAGGCTTTCAAAAGTTTTTCTCGTAATTCCAAGATAGGAAAGCTGACCTTCCATCTCCTTTTTCCCAAAATGGTCTTCATTTCCGCGAATAATCTTTTCGTCTCGGGCAAGCATCGTTTCAACAGAATTATTATACTCACTCCAAAAATCAAAAGATTGATTGGCCGTGAAAGGAACTCTTTCAAGCCAGCCTTCAAGAAGTTTTAAAAAACTTGGTTGTTCTTCTATCTTTAAAAGCTTTGCTCTATCTTTTTCGCTAAGCCTTCCTAAAAAGTATTCTCTATCAACAGCAATCCTGTCTTTAGTTCCAAGTCCGAGAAGTATTTCTATTTCTCTAAACTGAACAGACTGAAATCCTGATGCTGGAATAAGGAGATCTCTAAATTCTAAAAAATCCATTGGTGTCATTGTTTCCATGACTTCAAGTTGGCTTAAAAGTAGACCCTGAATCTTTTTAACTCTTTCTAGCCTGGCAACCACTGTTGAAAGAGATTTTTCCTCAACGCTCTTTTCACCAAAAGTTGAATAAACACTTTTGAGTTCATGGATGATTTGCTTGAACCAAAGTTCATAAACTTGATGGACTAAAATAAAGAGCATTTCATCATGACACTCCGAGCCAGCTTTTTTGGACTCTGTGTGCTGCGCATCTAGTAGTTTATCTAGTTGTAAATAGTCACCGTAGTAAACAGGTTCTTTTGGGCCCATATCAATCTCCAATACACAGTATTTACCTTCTAAATTTTTTCTAAGCAAGGTGACAATGAGCAGACCGTCTTTTTGTTGCCTAATGTGTTAATGCTCGGTATATAAACCGCTCTTTTCAATCGAGATTTACACAATGCGTATAAAGTACTTTAGTGCGATACAAATTTTGCTAACTTTCCTCCTCCTTTTATTAGGGGGTTTAGTTCATAACACCGAATCAAGTTTGGCCTGCCCCGACTGGCCTCTTTGTTACGGACAAGTTTTTCCTAAGATGGAAGGTGGAATTTTAATTGAACATAGCCACAGATTACTTGCCACTTTGGTTGGTATCTTCTCAATCTTTATCGTTTTCTTTACTCATAGAGATAGAAAAATTTCTAAAGAAAACTCCCATGCAAATACTGTTGCTTGGTCAGCTTTAGGAACAGTCATTCTTCAAGGTCTTCTTGGTGGAATCACGGTTATTTATAAATTACCGACTGTTGTTTCGACCAGCCACCTAGCCTTATCAATGATCTTCTTTTGTTTAATTATTTATTTTTATCATTATTGGACCTGGAAAGTTTTAAAAGAAGAACCAATCGTTCTTACAGATGAAACTAAAGAGCACTGGAAGGCCAGCTTTAAACAGCTTTGGTTTGTAGGTGGTCTTCTTGTTTACCTTCAAATAGTTCTTGGTGCTTTTATGAGGCATTCTGGTGCGGGCGTTGCTTGTGGTCTTGGAATGAAAAATAGTCTTATGTGTTTTGATAATGAGACCTGGTCTCATCACTTATGGCCGGTAAGTCTTCCTGCCGAAGTTCATATGACTCATAGGTGGATGGCGCTTCTTCTTACATTAGTTTCAATTAGCTTAATGGTTATAAGTTTTAAAAGGCTTTCTAAAATTGATCTCAAGGATGAATCGAAAAAGTTCTTAGGTCTTTGGTCTGGTCTCTTTTTCGCGGCTATTGTCTTTCAAGCAACTCTTGGAATCTTAACTGTAGGAATGAATCTAGCCGTTGCCCCTACAACACTTCACTTAGGCGGGGGAGCATTATGCTTAGCTATTTCTTGGAAAATGTTTTTAAATCTTTGGACTATAGAAAGAGACACTTTTAAAGGTGACCTTGTTAACACACTTTCAGATTATGTATCTCTAGCTAAGCCAAGACTAGCTGGTCTTGTTATGACGACAGTTCTTATCGGAATGCTTTTAGCTCCCGGTGAGCTGACTTTCTTTTTATCAATAAAAAGTATGTTTTTTGTTTTTCTTGTAGTGGGCGGGGCCTGCGCTTTAAATTGCTACATGGAAAAAGATGTTGATGCTTTGATGGAAAGAACAAAAGATCGTCCGCTACCTACTGGAAGGCTTTCAACAAAAGCAGTCTTAATATTTGGTGGGACGATTTCCTTAGTAGGATTTACTGGATTGTTTTTAACAGTTAATTGGTTAACAGCTGTGCTAGCTATCGTTGCTTGGGTCTTTTATCTGGCCCTATATACTCCGATTAAGACAAGGAGTGATTCTGCCCTTTATTTTGGAGCTATCCCAGGAGCGATTCCTCCACTTCTTGGTTGGACTACAGTGACGGGAAGAATGGACACCTTGGCATGGATTCTTTTTGGATTCCTGTTCTTGTGGCAGTTACCTCATTTCTTGGCCATCAGTATCTATTACCTTCAAGATTATTCTGCAGCGAATATAAAAATTATTCCTCAAAGGAAAGGAGGCCGAAAGACCTCTATTGATATATTTGTTTATACTTTAGGATTATTGGCCCTTTCATTGACACCGCATTATTACGGGTACACGGGAACAACGTATGCCATTGTTGTATTCGTTCTAGGGGCAGCTTTTCTAGGTCATTCAGGGATGGGTGTTTTTAAAGCTGAAAATGATGTGGCCTTCAAAACTTGGGCGAGACAATACTTCTGGGGATCAGTTTTTTATCTTCCTCTTGTGCTCGGCGCAATACTCTTTTTAAAATAGTTCATCATCAAATCTCTAAACATTGAATATCAGCTAGAAAATACGTTTAGAAAGCATTATAATTAGCCGGAATAACTTACTTTATACGTATTAATTTTCTCAACCGAAGAAGGGATGAGTGTATGAGCTTTTTACTTACTCCGGCCGTCGCAAAGACTGGTGATCAATTTACTTTATGGCAAAGATTTTTACCGCCTGAAGATATTTCTGAAAATGGTCACTTAATCGATTGGCTTTTTAATTACACCACAACATTGAATGTTTTCTTTTTTGTTTTAGTTTGTGCAGGACTATTTGGTTTTTCTTTTTTGTATCATAGGAAAAGACATCCAAAACCTTATTACACTTATGGAAATAAAAAAGTTCATATCACGATTGCTACAGTTATTGGTGTAGCTGTTTTCCTTGGTGTCGATCTTAATATCTCTAGAATTTCTAATAATGACTTCATGAATGTTTTTGCCAAGTGGCCAGGTGAAGATGAAGACATTGTTAGGGTTGAAGTTCTCGCTCAGCAGTGGATGTGGAACTACCGTTATGCCGGCCGTGATGGTGTCTTCAATACTGATGATGATGTTGTAACGACAAACGACTTAAGGGTTCCTACTGGTAAGAAAATTGTTTTTCAAATAATTAGTAAAGACGTTATCCACTCACACTTTCTTCCAAACGCGAGAAGAAAGGTTGATGCGATCCCAGGTCGTCTAACTCGTATGTGGGTAAAGCTTAAAAAGACTGGTGTTTACGATGTTGCCTGTGCGGAAATGTGTGGAACTTTTCATTACAGAATGCAGGCAAAGATGACTGTTTATACACCTGAAGAATATCAAACATGGTTAGAAGAAGCTGAAAGGCTTGCATTAGAAACAAATGATACAGAAGTCGCAGATAATTACTGGGGCTGGAAGTGGAATAAGTAGTAGGAATACTGGAGAAATATAATGGCAGCTTTTGAACAACATATGCACCCAAAACCAACCACTTTCATTTCGAAATATATTATTTCGTATGATCACAAGGTAATTGGTAAGCAGTTCTTATGGTACGGGATCCTTGGTCTTGGTATTGGCGGAATGATGGCCCTTCTTATTCGCTGGACTCTTGCTTTTCCAGGAGAAGCATTTCCAATCCTAGGACAGTTTCTTTTTCCAGAAACAAATGGAGTCGTTCCACCAGATGTGTACGCCATGCTTTTTACTATGCACGGTACGATTATGATTTTTTATGCCATCACACCGATTTTAATTGGTGCGTTCGGTAACTTTTGTATCCCGCTGATGATTGGAGCTAGGGATATGGTCTTTCCGACTTTGAACATGCTCTCTTTTCACTTTGCAGTCCTTTCATTTGTTTTATTACTTGCAGGTTTATTTACTCCATTGGGAGCCGCAGCCGGTGGTTGGACCTCTTACCCGACCTTATCAACACTGGTCGGATCTCCTGGAATTGGGCAAACACTTTGGACAATGGCGATTTTTGTTCTTGGTGTAAGTTCAACAATGGGTGCCATTAATTATATTACGACGATTATTGTATTACGTGCTCCAGGTATGGGTTATTTTGATATGCCTTTAACAGTTTGGGGCCTTTGGCTTACGGCCATTCTAAACGCGATCTTCCTTCCTGTTTTAGGGGCCGGTTGTTTACTCCTTATTTTCGATAGAACTTTTGGAACGCAATTCTTCTTAGCAGGTGCCGCGGCAACAAATGGCGTTGGTGATCCCGTACTGTTTCAGCATGTTTTCTGGATATTCGGTCACCCTGAAGTTTATATTCTTATCCTCCCAGCATGGGGTATGGTTTCTGACTTCTTGTCTTTCTTTTCAAGAAAGCCGGCTTTCGGAGCAAAAGCCACTGCACTGGCGATGACATCAATTACGATTCTTTCAACATTAGTTTATGGTCACCATATGTTTACGACTCAGATGAGTCCGCTACTTACTCAGAGTTTTATGACTCTTACGATGACCATTTCAATTCCGTCTGCGATTTTCTTTGCCAACTGGCTCGGAACAATATGGAAGGGCTCAATCAGGTTTACTTCGCCAATGCTTTTTTCTCTTGGCGTAGTTTTCGTTTTTGGACTTGGTGGTCTTACAGGTCTTTATTTAGGAACAGTAACAACAGATATTTACCTTCATGATACATATTTTGTTGTTGGGCATTTCCATTACACAATGGCAGCTTCAGTTCTTCTTGGTGGCTTTGCCGCTATCTACTTTTGGATGCCAAAGATGTTTGGTGTGATGATGAGTGAGATGTGGGCCAAGATTCATTTCTGGGGAACAATGCTTGGTCTAAATATTGTTTTCTTTGGCATGATGCTTGTGGGTTACGCAGGTATGCACAGAAGACTTTATAATCCCTTTGTTTATGAATTCTTAGAGAAGACTATTCCAATCAATACTTGGATCACTTGGGGAGCTCTTATCATGGGTGCTTCACAAATAATCTTCTTAATTAGTTTTATCTATGCCGTTTTCTTTGAAAAAGAAAAAGCAGGAGACAATCCTTGGGAAGTTGGAACACTTGAATGGACTATTCCTTCACCAGCACCTCATTATAATTTTGACAAGATTCCAGTAGTTAAATGCGGTCCCCATGAACTTGGGAATCCTTCTCTAACTGGTGATAGCGACTTCCAATATCAAACTGAAGAATTGGTACAGGCTTAAAGGTTTATGAGCAAAGAATTTACCGCAGACACATTAAACGGAACGATTAGGGAACAATATGTTTCTAATATTTCCATGATTGTGACTTTAGTATCTTTCACGATGCTTTTTGCAACAATGTTTCTTGGTTACGCTCTTTATAGATTAACTTCTGAGACTTGGCCGCCAATGGGGATGGAGTCTGTCTCACTTGGACTTCCAATTCTTAGTACGGTAATCATCGCATTAAGCTCTATTGCTTTTTGGATGTATGAAAAAAGCTACGCTAGAAACGAAGCCCAGTCATCTTGGCTTTGGGCGACGAGTGTCTTTGGTGGTTTATTTTTGGTCTCACAGCTAATGCTTTGGAGCTCATTAAAGTCAACAGGTCTATATGCTAGTAGCGGTATTTTTGGGTCGATCATCTATGCTTTTACTTGGGTTCACTCAGCTCATATTTTGATGGGACTTGGAGCTCTTGCTTGGCTTGGTTTAAGAATTAAAAGAAAGAAAGCAATTCTAATGACAGTAAGAAATGTAGGTAAGTTTTGGCATTTCTTAGGAATTGTTTGGTTAATAATGTTTATAACTATTTTTGCAATATAGGGAAGAAGAGGACGAGTATGAAAATGTCACTCAATCTAGTTTTAATGGGTTTAGCTGTACTTAGTTTCGGTTGCCAAGAGAATCACTTCAAAGAAGATGTGATCATGGCGGGCGGAAGATATGTTAAATCTGATACTCTTAACTACGGTAAATCTATTTACACTGAATACTGCATGGCTTGTCATGGTGTTAATGGAGATGGAGCAGGTGTTGCTGCTAAAGGTTTAGCTGTTCCTCCAAGAAACTTTAAACTTGGTTTAATAAAGTTTGGAAACGTAGTCTCTGGAGAGTTAACTCATGACGATGCTATCGCAAAATCTTTACATCAGGGACTTAAGGGATCAGCGATGCTTCCTTGGGACTTATCTGAGAATCAAGCTGATGCTGTAATTCAATATATTAAAACTTTCGCTCCTAAAACATGGATCGGAAAAGAAAAAGAGCTAGGCGAAAAAATTCAGATCACAAAAGATCCTTTTGGTCTTGCTAGAAAAACCTTAGCAATTGAAAAAGGAAAAGCTGTGTATCACGCTGTAGCCAATTGTCAGTCTTGTCATAGAGGTTATGTGACTCTTAATGAGTACAATAAAATTCTAAGTGATGCTGGTGAAGATAAGCTAGATGAGCTTGATGAAGACTTTTATAAAATTAAGCTTCAAGATTCTGATCATGGTTACGCTACGATGCCACCTGACTTTACGTGGCATGAGGTTCGCTCTGGAGATTCAGTTGAAGAGCTTTATCTTCGTTTAGCTGCCGGAGTTGGTGGTACTGGTATGCCGGCTTGGAAAGATACAATCGAAGATGATGAAATTTGGGCAGCGGCTTATTATGTTCGTTCTTTAATGGATCTAAAAGATTCCCCGGGAAGAAAAGAATTTATGTCGAGGTTTAAATAGGAATGACAACTAGCTCACTAGGCTATATTCGCGAAAGATCACGGGTTGAGAAGTTGATTAGGAAGCCAATCTTTTGGATTCTATTCTGCAGTCTTAGTGTTCTTATTCCGGTTCTTAAAACTGTAAACCGTGAACTTCCACCTGAGCTACCTGTTCTCTTTAAGGTACCAGAATTTAATTTTACTAACCAATATGGACAAGAGTTTGGATCAAAAGATCTAAAGGGAAGAATTTATTTAGCTAATTTTCTATTCACAACTTGTCCTACAACCTGTCCCGCTTTAGTGAATCAATTAAAAACGGTTCAAAAGAGAGTAAGGGGCCTAGGGCAAAAAGTGGCTATAGTAAGTTTTACGGTGGACCCAAAAAACGACACTCCAGAAGTTCTTAAAAAATACGCTAAGAAAACGAAAGCGAATCCTTTTGTTTGGTCGTGGCTAACTGGCGATAGGGCAGAGTTAAAAGAGTTGCTTGTTCATGGTTATAAAGTTCCCATGGGTGATGGTATGACGATAGAAAAAAAAGTTGATCGTAGTGATGTTTCTATTTGGGATATCGCTCACACAAATAAAATTGTTCTCGTGGATGTGGCCGGACAGATACGCGGTTACTACGGAACGGATTATGAAGGTGTTAATAAATTAATGATTGATTTAGGGTTATTGGCCAATAGGACCTTTAATCCTTAAGCCCAGTAGGGCAGGAGTATGATATGGCAGATGGAGCTCATAAGAGTCACACTAAAGAGTACATGTTCATTTTTGGACTACTTACTCTTTTAACTGTTCTCGAACTTTTTATTCCAGGAATGGATAACCTTTCAAAGTTTGCAAAAGGTTCAGGCCTAACGGCACTTGCTATTGGTAAGGCATTTTTAGTAGCTTACTTTTTTATGCACTTGAAGGAAGAAAAATCTTGGATGAAGTTTGTTGCTGCTATTCCTATTTCAGCAGCACTATACGCGATTGTGGTCGTGTTAGAATCGATGGCGAGGTAATTAATGGAAGCAAAACAATCTAGTATCGTAACCAATGAAGTTTATACTCTTAAGGAAGGTCAATTCTATATGCCTACTTGGGGGGTTATCGTAACTCTAATAATTGCTTTAGTTGTACTGAAGAGTTTTATTTATATTAAAGACGATAAGAGACACGGAAAGTAATGCGCATGCTTGATGCTTGCGCATCAGTCCCGAAGTGCCCCAGCTTTGCCGGGGCTTTTATAAAATTTAAGTCTCAATTATTTTTCAAAACTTACTGAAAGCATTTTATCTCCGACACGAACTTTCTCAATTAGATCAAGTCCTTCAACAACTTTTCCAAAGATAGTGTACTTTCCATCGAGATTCTTAAGAGTATTTAGAGCAATATAAAATTGCGAATCAGCGCTATCAGGATCCTGAGCTCTGGCCATGGCAACTGTGCCTTTTACATGCTGGAGACTGTTAAATTCTGCCTTTAAGTTCTGTCCACTGCCCCCAGTTCCATTTCCAAGAGGGTCTCCGCCTTGGATGACAAAGTTTGGAACAACTCGATGAAAACTGAGACCATCATAGAAACCCTTCTCAATTAACTGAATAATTCTTGTTGTGGTATTGGGAGCATGCTTTGGATAAAACTTAAAAACAATATTTCCATGAACTGTCTTGATTGTTGCCTTTGCCTCTGAAAGGTCATCTGAGCCCATTTTGAGGTCACTTGCGGTTACTTGGCTTGAGGTAGAGGTGGGCTGTGTCTCTGTTTTTTGCTTATTGTCATTTGTACAGGATGAGCCAAAATTTAGAATTAGCGCAGCGAGCATTAGGGTAGTCATTTTTTTCATTTTGGTTGTCCTTTTACGAGTAAATATTCTTCTTTAGCCTAGTATAGAAAAACCTTAACTTTTTTCAATAAAAAAGGGCTTTAGCAGTTGACATGAATCATCGTTTCCAATATTTTCACGCTTACGTTTTGAGACCGTTTTTTTAAAACTCTTGTGGAAATTTGGGGGTGTAGCTCAGTTGGGAGAGCACCTGCTTTGCACGCAGGGGGTCGCAGGTTCGACTCCTGTCATCTCCACCATTTTTTTAAGAAAACGATTTCAGATAGATCTTTAACATTTTAATAAAAGAATAAAGTTTCTCATTCGAGCAATCGATTG
>JAIBDQ010000247.1 GCA_024686135.1 Halobacteriovorax sp.
CAAGCCTTCACTCTCTTAATTTTAGGTTATTCTTCTAAAATAGTTTGAAGTCTAAAGCCCCTTAATTGGGGCTTTATTATGCTATAATATTCCCAATGAAACTTTTAATCTCTCTCATATTACTGTTAGCTCTAAGCTCTTGCTCTTGTAGCAAGGAAGAAGAGACCTACTCGGCCACAGATATGTGGAGGCTGGCGCAAAAGTCTGAACCTAATATTGAATTAGTTCCTATCCCTGCTGGAATGGAGCATAAGAGAGTTCTTTGTCGTAACTACGGACCAGGCTGCGTACAGGGAAGTGGTAAAAGAATTAAAGTTAAAAAGGTAGAACTGATTACTATTCAGTTTGAAACCGTTGAGGCTGCCAGAAATGAAGCGATCCGCTTAAATCAGTACCACTTTGCTAATTGGCTTTTTGATGAAGTGACTGAAGAGCCCGTTTTAAAATACTTTGTGAAAAAAGTTTTTAATGCGGTTAACCCTAGCGAAGTTTCGAACCAAGGTGAGCCGCCTTCTGCTTCCACTCAAGAATAAACTCTTCATCTCCACCTGATTCATCAAGTGTTTCATTAAAAAGCATAAGCCATCTGTTCACTTGGGCCTTTTTAACACCTAGATAATCATGCGCCTTAAGAAGATTAAAGGGTTCACTCTCAAGTCCCATATCGCCTAGTAGCTGCATTCGCCAAAAGTTTACGATACGAGGTATATGATGGGCGAAAGCTTCCATGGGGGGCTTTAGAGGATTGTCTCCTTCGAATTCTTGAATCTTACGGAAATGAAAACCAATGATTGGATCAACCACGGCTTTGGCATAAAACTTTTCAACAATGGATTGGATATAGTCTGGTTGGTTCATAAGACAATCACTGGACCTCCCATCCATGGTCGGTCCTGCGTTGCTCGGCTTCATCGGCTTTCGTGCCGATGCCGCCTTCAAAAAATATTCTTATCTAATTTCGTTAAGAGCTACTCCTAGCGACTTTGATCGCTTCCATGAGGAGTTCTCAACCATTTCATTTTCTTCTTTACAGGCAATGCAAAGTTCAGCAGTAGGTCTTGCTTTTAGTCTTACAAAACCAATATGCAGTCCGCACTCTTCACATTCGCCGTAGCCTTCGTGGTCAATTCTTTCTAATGTTTTGTTGATTTTCTTAAGGTAGAAAACTTCTCTATTACGCATACGAAGTTCTCTTTGGGCCTCGATATTAGCCGAAGCTTCATCGAGAGGATCCATCAGTTCGTCCTTATCAAGACAAAAACTTTCTTGTCCTTTAGCGTTGTTAAGAATCTCTTCCTTAGCTTTCAACAAAATTGTTCTAATCTCTTTTAACTCTTTTTTATTCAATGGTTTTCTTTTTGCCATAGAATCTTGCTCCTGTTTATACCGCTGTGTGTACGGTAGTCCCTTGTCCCTGACCTACTCGCTATTTGTGTTTTGACATCCGGTCTTCACTTTCAAATAACTATTCGGTCTCAATGTCCTCGAAAAGATTTCTTGAATTTACTAGGGGGTAGGTAAGACGTAAAACTCCATATTCTTACAAAGATTTACATCGCCCGATTTTAGTCGGTTATTGGCTAAATTCTGCGCCGCAAAATGGGCAAAATACCCAAAATTGCTTATCTAACGCCTTGTTGCATCCCTTACATTGAGTCATTTCTTCTAGATCTTCAAAGCCTTCACCGCCCATAAAAATGTCTTTTCTGACAGCTGCAATGGTCTGAGGATGGGCCTTGTAGGCCCCGGGGACGAGGGGGTGAGGAAGAAATTTTCCAGGACTAATAGATTTGTCTGGAAGAATCTTTACTTCGGATTCTGCCTCCGCTTGTTTTCCAAAAAGTGGTCTATTGGTAGCGTCTAAAACTTTTGAAAGGCTTTCGTACATTTTTTCAGGAGAGAATTTTTTATCATTAGCCAAGTGGACCACCCTTTATTGGGGCCCAACGCTTTTCTAGTAGCTCAATGATCTCTTTGCTGGCCTTCTTATGTTGATTAAAAAGGGAGCCCATGCCTGGTTTTAATTTCAAGATATTTCCTTTAAAGAAAATACTTTTCATTCCTGTTTGCTCAATTGTTCTAAGAAGCCACTCAAAACTTTCTGGTTCTTTTGCTAGAGGGGATTCTAAAATATTTTTAATGGCCGTCATAAATTCACCGGAAGGAGGAAATCCATCTTTTGCCGCGGCTTCGATAATATGTTTACTTGAAGCACCTAAAAGATAAATAAGAGTCTCTGAATCCGCCACTTCCTTAAGTTCGCGGCAAATATAAGAAGAGAA
>JAIBDQ010000139.1 GCA_024686135.1 Halobacteriovorax sp.
TTCGCGGTGAGATGAAAGGGAAGTTTGATATGAAGGAGGTCTTAAAAGAACCCTTCTTTGTATATGAACATATGAAAATCTCAGCTGTTTTTGATCATATGAATCGTAGGAAAGTGCATCTTGCCATGGTTAAAGATGAAACTGGAATGATCGTTGGTATTATTACTCTTGAAGATATAATCGAAGAAATTCTCGGAGAAATTCAGGATGAGCATGATGAAGAAATTGCAGAAGTATTAGAAGAGTACCAAGAGGCAGACTTAGAAGAAGGTATTTTTGTAGAAGGAACAATTTCTCTAAGAGAGCTCTACAATGATTACGATATTAAGATACCTCTTAATGATAACTATTCGACCTTAGCGGGATTCGTTTTAGATATGCTTGGAAATAACTTTCCAGAAGAAGGGCAGATTATTGTTTGGGAAGGCTTTAGTTTCGATCTCTCAAAGGTTGAAGATTACGAAATTCGTCAAATTAGAATTCGTGATGTGGATGGAGAGAAACATCTTTTCTCAAAGAAAGAGGCTAATGAAGCCGATGAGGAAACCATCGATACCGAGACACCCGTAGAAAGCTAATTTATTTTTTTAGTGGTTTAAATAAAACTTTGCCATCGCTAACTAATCTAGCTCTGCAAGAGAGCCTGATCTCTTTTCCCTCAATGGATTCAGCACCATAACGTTCGATCATTTCTTCTTTAAGGGCGTCGATGGTGTTTTGCTCAATAAGGCTGGCCGGTTTTAAGTGTTCAGCACCTTCAATGACTTCGATTCTACATGACCCACAAGAGCCTGCTAGGCAGCCATGGGGAAGCTCGGTTCCTTTTTGCTCGCATTCATCGTAAATTGTCTGATTGAGCTCAACCTCAAGCTCCTGAATTTCTTCAGGTTCGTCAGGGTTTAAGATTATTGACACGCTGGGCATACGGTTTTTGTCCTGCAGGTTTTAATATTCGTCCAATTCTAGCCTAGGACCCAAATAAAGTCTTTTATTTTCGGGACTTAGGATTATTTTTGGGCACTATCAAAAAATTCCCTATTAAGGAGAACGCATGCTTAGTTTTGAAAAACTTTATTCTGAAGGTCACGAGGAAGTTGTCTTTTTCTCAGACCCAACTTGTAACCTAAAGGCCATCGTTGCAATTCACGATACAACTCTAGGACCAGCTCTTGGTGGAACTAGATTATGGTCATATAAATCTGAAGAAGAAGCTCTTACTGATGTACTTAGACTTTCTAAAGGTATGACTTATAAAGCCGCTGTTTCGGGATTGAATTTAGGTGGTGGTAAAGCGGTTATCATTGGTGACCCAAGTAAAGATAAATCAGAAGCACTGTTTAGAAGTTACGGAAGATTCTTAGAATCTCTTAATGGAAGATATATTACTGCAGAAGATGTAAATATTAGTGTTGAAGACATCGAGCATATTTTTACTGAGACAAGTAATGTTTGTGGTGTTGCTAAAATTCATGGTGGTTCAGGTAACCCATCACCTTGGACTGCTAGAGGTGTATTCAGAGGAATAGAGGCTTCATGTTTAAAAGTTTATGGTGATCGTTCTGTAAGAGGAAAGTCAATTGCCTTACAAGGTGCTGGTTCAGTTGGACGTCACCTAGGTGAACTCCTTTATCAAGGTGGAGCAAAAGTAACCTTCACAGATATTAACGAAAAAAATATTGAACTCTTTAAAGAAGCAGTTCCAGATGCAAAATTTGTAGGTGTGGAAGAAATATATGATGTTGATTGCGATATCTATTCTCCCTGTGCTCTTGGCGCCACTGTAAACGATGACACAATTGATAGATTAAAATGTAAAATAGTTGCTGGTGCGGCCAACAATCAATTAGCTGAAAGTAGACATGGGCAGATTCTAAAAGATAAAGGAATTCTATATGCTCCTGACTACCTTATTAATGCTGGTGGATTAATGAACGTTTCAATTGAATTTGAAGGTTGGTCAGATTCTAAGGCCACGAGAATGGTAGATACTATTTTTGATACTACTCTTAAGATCTTTGAGATCTCTGAAGAACAGAATATTCCAGTTAATCAGGCCACTGATGTTCTTGCTGAAAGTAGGATTGAAGCTATTAAAAAGATCCAAGGAAAGTATCTTGGTCAAAATAGCAGTCACCGCTTTCCAGGTAGAAAAGGTGCACATTTAAGATAAAAACAGACTAAATAGCTGTGATTACATAAGCCCGACCTTTTAGGTTGGGCTTTTTTTGGAAAACTCTGCAACCTATTATCTGGCGATGTGAAAAACTATAATAAGAGGGTGAAACTTCTAAGGTTTTTACATGTATTAGGACCTCTCTTTCTGATCATTTTCTCAGGAAATTCCATAGCAATTGGCTTTAGTGATGCGGTTTTTCCGGAACTGGCGACTTCAGGTCGTGCCCTCGCTATGGGAAATGCTTTTATTGCTAGGGTCGATGATAGCTCCGCAGTTTTTTATAATCCTGCTGGTCTTGGAACTGTTCGCTACGGACATTTTCATTTTTCAAACTTTCATCTAGAAACTAATCGAGGCTGGATGAATATCGGAACCGGCGGCGGCCTAACGGATGCCAGTTCAAATTTTACGAAGAGTATTTCGCTAGATGGGCAAAGAGAACTTTTAAATAAGCCTGGAAGCTACGGGAAACTTGCTTACACAAGATTTCACTTACTCCCAAATTTTACAACTAGGTACTTTAGCGCTGGCTACCTGTTATCAAAACAAACCTTGGCCACAATTCAAACTGAAACAAGCGATTTTGAGTATGCCCAAAGACTAGATCATGGTCCCTATGCTGCCTTTAATATAAGCGCACTGGGTGGTGTTTTTAAAGTTGGTTTTTCAGCAGCCTTTATTAATAGAAATGAAGCCATTGGTTCAGCAGATAAGGATGTAACTTTAGAATTAGGTGATAATGATAAAAATAAAGGTTCGGCCTTAATTATTACTGGTGGAACTCGTTTAACTTTACCGATTACCTTTCTTCCTACTTTTGCGGCCACACTTCATAATGCTGGTTCACAAAGGTTTTCTCAATCAGGTGGAGGGGGAAGACCAACAAAAATTAGGCAAACTGTTGATTTAGGTTTTTCTATTACTCCTCAGATTGGAAAGTCGCTAAGACTTCATCTAGAAACAAACTATAAAGACTTCTTTGATAAGTATGGCGCTTCTTCGGCCAGAAGAATTACCTTTGGTACAGAATTTGATTTTAATAGAACTTTCTTCGTAAGATTTGGCTGGGGTGATGGTTTTGGTTCTGCGGGACTTGGTCTTAGGACAAGAAAACTAGAATTTGATCTCACAACCTATGCCGTTGATACTTCTGGATCCTCATTTAGGGGTGTAGAGGATAGAAGGTTTTCCCTGACCCTCTCGAGTGGCTTTTGAAATAACGCATCGGGTAATATGTAATAATTTCATTTTCATTAACTATCCCATGACGAAGTTGCTAGTTATTTCCCATCTTTAATTATTAAAAGGCGTGGGGTCTACAAAGATGCAATCATCACTGGCTAAAAGTTTAATTATTTTTTTATTTCCAATTATTTCCCTTGCTTCAGTTTGGGAGACGACGAATTATTGGGATCAAAACTGGGAAAGTAAATTTTCTGAGTGGATGAAATTAGAAGTATCGAGAAATATTTTTAAAAACCCTCAGAGTAAATGGAATGGTACTAAAACAGATTGTGCCGATGCAGCCTACGCCATGAGAATAATCTTTTCTTTTGAAAACGGACTTCCTTTTCAAATGAAAAACCCTTCAGGGGCCAGACCTGTTGACGGTGAAGTGGCCAAATTCTTAACTAATGAAACGAACGCATTTGATAACTATGAAGCCGGACCTAAGAGAGTCATTAGGTTTATTGAATATATTGGCGACTCTGTAGGAACTGAGCATCTCGCTTATCACGATACTTATTCAACAACTGTACAAAATATCAATGCCGGGCATATTTATATTTATCAATATGGCGGGGGAACCAGACATACTTACATCGTTAAGGATCGTCTTCTAGACGGAAACCTAATTCTTTATTGGTCGACGGTTCCAAAGGCACCTAGAAAATTAGCCAGAAAAAAAGGTATGCCTTCCGGTTTCACTGGTAGACCGTGGGGCTTTAAGAGATTTAAGCAACCTGAATTTTATAATGCCAATTATGTTTATACTGAAGATACGGCAGCATCTAAAGAGCAATATAAAATCTTAGAAAAAGTCGGAAAAAGAAAGGTTAATGATGTGATTAAAAAGATGCTTCAACTTGAGGAAGAGGATCTTTATACAGGAATTCAAAAGTATGTAGATAACGCTTGTGATGCTCTAAAAGATAGAGTTGAAGTCATTAAGATAACTGAAGACTTTTTACAGAGAAAAAGTGGGCGTTGCATGACTGAAGCGGAATACAATGATTATTCAACACCAGGGCGTGACAGCGCAATAGCGACAACAATTTCAACTCTTTTAGAATCCTGGGAGACAGTTGTTGAAATCGGAAGAGCCAATGAACTTCCTTCTAATTTGACTAAAGCATTAGACTTTTTAAGCGATAAAAGTAAGAGCGGAGAAGGTGAACTTAATGGGATTTGTCAGATCAGTTTTAAAAATAAAGGCAAATCTTATAAGCTTAATCTGAAAGACTTCTATGAGAGATATAATAAAAAATCTCTTTTTGGTCGAAGAAAGCTATCTCCATATCCGAATGATCCTATGTCCCTTAGATGGGGATTAAAGGGTAAGAAATCCAAGTGCAAGAGGTACTAGGGTAAAACCAGCTAATTTTAGTTACTTAGAGCCTTGTAAATATTCTGTTTCTTAGACAAACAGGGCTCTATTCGATAAAGTCTCAACGAAAATTCTAATTATTTAACGCTAAGCAAGAGAGTCTTAGATGCTGGAAAAAACCAAGCCCAAGGTTACACCTAATATGAAAACTGTAGAAGATAAGCTGAAGTTAGCAAAAAAACATGGTCTGAAAAAAGACGATCTTGTTTGGATGTTAAGAAACGTATATCTATCAAGAAAGCTTGATGATGCTGAAATCTCAATGAAGAAGCAATCAAAGGCCTATTTTCAAATTTCAGGAGCGGGACACGAAGGTATCTTAACTGCCGTAGCGAAGGCCATGAAGCCAAAGTATGATTGGTTTATTCCTTATTACCGCGACCGTGCTTTATGTACAGGCCTTGGTGTTACGGGATACGAAATGTTATGCCAGGCCAATGGAAACACTGGCGACACAGCTTCTCATGGAAGACAGATGCCGGCCCACTGGGGAAATGTTGACTTAAATATTGTTACGAAGTCATCTTGTACAGGGACACAGTTTCTTCAGGCCTGCGGAGTAGCGGAAGCAGGACTATTTCTTGATGGCCTTAAGAAGTCTGAAACAAATAATATTCCATTTGAAAAAGATGAAGTTGTTTATACTTCATGTGGTGATGGAACAACTTCACAGGGCGAGTTCTGGGAAGGTGTAACAACTGCCTGTGTAAATAAGCTACCAGTAATTTTCTGTGTTGAGGATAATGGCTACGCTATTTCAGTTCCTACTTTCGTTCAAACTCCTGGTGCCTCTATTTCAAAGGCCCTTGAGAACTTTCCTAATTTAAAAGTAATTGTAACCAACGGAAGCTGCCCTATTGAATCTTATGCTGCCATGGTTGAGGCCGTAGCTCATACGAGAAAGAGAAAAGGACCGGTTCTCGTTCACGCTTCTGTCACAAGGCCTTATTCACATTCACTTTCTGATGATCAAAGTATGTATCGTACAAAGGAAGAGTTAGAAGAAGAAAAAATTATTGATGTGTTCAATTCATATCCAAAAACATTAATTAAAGCCGGAGTCATTACTGAGAAAGAGAATGAAGAAATTCTTGCTGATGTTAGTGCTGAAGTAAAAGAAGCAATGGCCAAGGCCATCGATACACCATGGCCAACTCCTGAATCAAGTATGGACCATCTCTACAGTATGGATGTGGATATCACTTCAAGTGATTTTGATACAGAACCAAATTTTACGGGAAAAGATGATATTCCAATGGCGGGAGCTATAAATAAAGTTCTTCGTTCTGAATTTAAGAAGAACCCTCTCCTTAGAATGTTTGGTGAAGATGTAGCTGACTTTAGTCAACTTGAAAAACTCGATAATCCGGACCTTAAAGGTAAGGGTGGAGTTTTTAAAATCACTTCAGGTGTTCAAAGAGATAGTAAGGAAGGGCAAGTTTTTAATTCCCCTCTCGCGGAAGCAAATATCGTTGGACGTGCCATTGGTATGGCCATGCGTGGATTAAAGCCAGTCGTTGAAATTCAATTCTTCGATTATATTTGGACTGCTTATATGCAGCTAAAAAATGAAATGGCCACAACTAGATACAGATCAGGCGGAGACTTTAAATGCCCAATGGTTGTTAGAGTTCCAATTGGTGGTTATCTAAGAGGCGGTTCGATTTACCATAGCCAGTGCGGGGAATCTCTTTTCACTCATATCCCAGGGATCAGAGTAGCTTTTCCTTCAAATGCCACTGATGCTGCTGGTCTATTAAGAACAGCTATACGTTCAGATGATCCATGTATGTTCCTTGAGCATAAGCATCTTTATTATCAAGGCTATAATAGATCTGCTGAGGCAGATGAAAACTTCATGATTCCTTTTGGAAAAGCAAGAGTTGCACTAGAGGGAACTGACGCAACCATCGTTGCTTGGGGAGCCCTAGTTCAAAAATCAATCGATGCTGCTAAAAAAGTTGCTGCAGATGGATTTTCAGTTGAAGTAATCGACTTAAGAACACTTGCTCCATTTGATATGGATGCAATAAAAGCCTCACTTCAAAAAACAAATAGAATTCTTATTTGTCATGAAGAAACTAAGACTAGTGGATTTGCTGGTGAAATTGCCGCTCGAATCAATGAAGAGTGTTTTGAAGCACTAGACGCCCCAATTTTAAGAGTAGCGGCTAAGGATGTTCACGTTGCTTATTGTCCTCAGCAAGAAGAGTATATTCTTCCTCAAACTGATGACGTTGAAGCTGAGCTTAGAAAACTTCTAGAGTACTAATCATAATTACATCTAATAAGCATTTCAGATAGACCGTGCCGATGCAGGCACTTTCTATCTGTATGCCAGCTCGTGTATCCTTTCCTGGTTTTTTCAATGAATTGATACTTAGTTCTTTTTTCTGACTTTTTGTTTAAGTAGTTAAGTTCTGTATTAAAAAGGGGCTCAGCACTAAAAATTAAAAGGAGAGCTATGACAAATGCCTTACGACCACCAACGCTTAGATAGAGACTTAAGATAATTAAATTGAAAGTAGGCATAAAAGTTCCAAGAGAAATGGATAGTTCGCTAAAGAATCTAACTAGTGAGTAGAAAAGATTTAGAAGACTTTCTCCAAAAGGAATTGATGGAAACCAATAAGTAAGGAAAAAGAAGGGGTAGAAGAGACCAAAAAGAGAAGTGAGAAGAAAACTCCAAACGAATCCTGTTGTTGTTAGGGGATAAGGAGAAAAGAATTGAGCTATGACCTGACCTCCTAAAAGAGCCAGGGGAAGATAAAGTTTACCGCGTCCTATAAATGAGAGAATAATCCCTAAAAATAAAAAACTATATGAAAAACTTAGGGGGCTTAGGTTATAAGTTCCTAAAAAAAAATCCCAAGTAAAACTAATAAGGAAGACAGTGAAAATATCCAGGTTTTTAAGCCAGATTTTTGTCGTTTTCATAAGAATAATTCTTTTAATTGACTGGAAAGGAGTAAAAAAATAACTGAGGCTTAAAAGGGGAATGAGGATAAAGAGTTTTCTTCGAGTTCGTTTTAATAGGGGATTGATTAAAAAGTAGAGGCTAGACAGATGAACGCCGGATGGGGTGAAGAGATGTGTAAGGGCAATGGTTTGAAACTTCTTTTTTATAGTTGGAAAGATCTTTCGTTTGTTTCCACTTATAAAAGCAGATAACAGTCCTGCTAGAGATCTCTCTTTAAAGGTCGCGGCAATATGTTGATATTGCTTCAATGTGAACGAGCGCTCTTTATGACCACTAACACGGGGGGTAGGAGCCTTCATATAGGAGCAATACAGGAGAAGAAAACCCACTAAATAGACCAAAAA
>JAIBDQ010000089.1 GCA_024686135.1 Halobacteriovorax sp.
ATAAGACACACCGCATCTATAACTTTTTCATAGCTGACCTAGCTCATAGACTAAGTGAACGGGAACTGGGACTTTCACCTTGAAAACTTACTAAGACTTACAATTGGAGTTCCCCATGTCCCTATTCATCCAAACATTTTTAGCCTTGGCACTGGCCTTCGCTTCTTTTTATCAAACTCCAGCTCACTCAAATGAAGATCCCTTTGTTTCTGCTCATGCTGTGGCCCTAGATGGCGTTATACCTAATGGAAAGATCTTAACTAAGAGTACTCAAGGTTGGGTTATTAAAAATGAAATTAAAGAACAACTTATGTACTCCATTGGGCAGCTTAACGGTCTTAATGGTGGTTCGCCTGATATGAACAGACTTCAAATCGAAGTTGGTACCTCAACTCTCCATAGTTCAGGATTAAATGAATACACTTACAGCGCTAAGCTTTTTGTTGCATGGCCTGAGGAAAGAGCCGTACCGAACACTTACACACTTAAATTGCCAACCCAAGGTTCTTGGTTAGGACTAAACAATTTTTTTAAGGCCTTTGGTTCAGATGAAAATTCAGGAAAGAAGTGTCT
Organism: Halobacteriovorax sp.; assembly: GCA_024686135.1. Lineage (GTDB taxonomy): Bacteria > Bdellovibrionota > Bacteriovoracia > Bacteriovoracales > Bacteriovoracaceae. The sequence goes on from JAIBDQ010000089.1 coordinate 574, forward strand.
TGCTTGGGAAGCCCATGATGTCTCCTATAATATGTTTTGGTATTACTACCGCCCAGCAAAGCAGGCCTGCCCACTTAGAACAATGCAAGGAATTGACCCTCTTGTTGCCACTACAACGACTATCTACCTTTCAAAAAGTACGAAGAACACAACAGGTAAATCTCCTGAGTATGGGAAAGTTTGGGAAGATGGAAAGCTAGTTATTACTTCTATTTTTGGAATGGCAGATGAAGACGCCACTTCAGAGTGGGATGCTGGGGTTTCAGCTTACAAAGATACTGTAAATACTATCTTAAGAACGTTTGGCGTTCCTTTCTATTCAAATATTCAATTATCAAACAATCAGTTTGTGAATGCATTTAACAATAGAGAGATCCATTTAAAGTTTAATACGTTCAAAGGTGAAATTGATATTGCTTTATACCTTATTAAAGGAATTAGAGTTGCCCCCTCTTCATTTCGTTCAAGATACAATGACAGAACTTTAACTTCTGACTTTATTAGTTATTCTGGTCACTCAGGTCTTGGTGCTAATATTAGAGCACTGGCACAAATGGGCGAATTTGCTAAGGGACAATATCAAATATTCCTCGTCAACGGTTGTGACACTTTCTCTTATGTAGACGACGCTCTTAGAAATGCTCATAAGCAGGTTAACCCGGGTTATGGGAAAGACAAGTATGTTGATGTCATTACAAACGCAATGCCAAGTTACTTTCATATGAACAACAGATCTAATATGGCCGTGATAAATGCACTTTTCCAAGGCGATAAAACATACAAACAAATTCTTTCTGGCTTTGATAAAAAACAAAGAGCAGTAGTCACTGGCGAAGAAGATAATCTTTGGCCAAAAGACTTTTACTAAGCAGCAAAAATAAAGTCACAAAGAAGGTCTTTAAAAAGGGACCTTCTTTTCCAAACCTTCGACAGTACGCAACAACCCGAGGTTCTTAAAGCTGTTATAATTCTTTTTTACAAGCAGTGAGGGCGAAATTGTTTAGTGGTTCCAAAAATTCAAACAAGAGACTTTTATTCATTTTCCTTGTGTTGGCCCTACCTATTACAATCTACAACCTTCTAGGTTTAGACGAAGCTAACGCCCTAGGGGTTTTTACCACCGTCGTTTTACTCTGGTTTACAGAAATTATCCCTCTGGCCGCAACCGGTCTCATGGTTCCTTGCTTGGCAGTTCTCTCTGGAGTCATTACTCCGGGTATTGCTTTCGCCCCCTTTGGTAATCAAATTCTATTTCTTTTTGTTGGATCCTTTTTAATTGCCCAGGCCATGCAAAAACATGGGTGGGATCGGCGGGTGGCCTACATTATTCTTTCAAGTCCATATTTAGGTAGAACGCCTAACGGACTCATCTTAATTATTGCTCTTATTTGCTGGTTTCTATCCATGTGGATTTCTAATACCGCTACCTGTGCCATCGTTACTCCTATGGCCATAGGGATCTTAAACACCCTTAGTGATAATTTCGAAGATAGAGAGTCATTCCAAAATTTTTCAACACGACTAATGCTTATTTGTGCCTTCGCTTCAAGTATTGGAGGAATGGCAACCCCTGTTGGGAGTCCTCCAAACTTATTGGCCATTCAGTTTTTAGCGGCAAAAGGAATCAATATAGATTTCTTTCAATGGATGTTTTTTGCCTTACCTATAAGTTTGATTATGTTAGTTAACCTGCATTTTATTTTGAAGTGGCGTTATCCAGTCAATGATATCGCACTTACAAAAATCAAAGTTCTTTTCCATAGGAAACTTGTAGAGATGGGCCCTATCAGAAGAAGTGAATGGCAAGTTGGTGCCTGTTTTTTAATTGCCGTTACTTTATGGATATCTCCTGGGCTTGTTAAGGCCATGGCACCAGAAAGTGAGTTTTATGTTTTTCTAAAGACCCATTTCCCAATGGGCATAGTCGCCCTTATCAGTTCCCTGCTTCTCTTTATTTTACCTGATGAACATGGTGTACCCAATATTACTTGGGAGGACGCCAAAGTTATTGATTGGGGAACCATTATGATTTTCGGCGGTGGTCTGGTGATGGGCGCCATTCTTGATCAATCAGGACTCGCGACTAAATTTGGCTCGGTCCTTTTCGCTGGTGGACTTGATAATATTATCCTAACCGGTGCCACGGCCATAGGTGCAGGAATTTTAATTAGCGAGTTTTCATCTAATACGGCCTCAACCTCAATTATCGTTCCGATTCTTATGGGGACCTTTGCTGGGATTGATCCAACCGCCACCAAGATGCTAGTGGTGGCCTGTGCTTTTGGCGCTAGTTTTGGTTTTATGCTTCCGGTGTCAACTCCACCCAATGCTATTGTTTACGGCACAGGAAGAATACAACTAAAGGAGATGATTAAGTCTGGAGTCCTTTTCGATATTTCAGGATTCTTTTTGATTCTACTTTTCGTTGTTATCATTTTCCCTAAACTAGGACTTTTTTAAATAATTAGATAAATCATTAAAGTAGCTGTTGAGACCTAAATACCTCATGAAAAAAGCCTACAAATGCGCTAAGCACAAAAAATTTATACCGTGAGAAAGATTTATTAACAACTTATAATACAATGAGCATAACCTGAGGAGTATATGCCACTAGCATTTACTCGATGTTAACCAACTTTTTATTCTATCAAGCTCTGATGTCGCATATAATTCTATTATGAAAAAAAGTGATGTAACCAAATTAATGGGAGAAAGGGTCTTTGACCTAGACTCAATGATGACCGCGACACCTTCTTGTTTAAAGGTAATTTCTAGAGATGGTGAACTACTCAATATGAATCGACAGGGTCTTGACCTTATTGAAGCTCCGGATTTGGAAAGTGTCCTTGGTGCAAATGTTTATGACTTAGTAGAAGAGTCTCACAAAGATAAGTTTATTGAATTTAATGAAATGATTTGTAATGGAAATAGTGCCAGGCTTTCTTTTGAGTTAATTGGTTTAAAAGGAACTCGCCGTTGGATGGAAACCTATGCTGCTCCTTACAAGCTCACTGATGGTGAGATGGCCCATATTGCTATTACCAATGATGTTACAAAAATAATTAAGAGAAGAAATAGAGACGATATAATTTCTGAAGTTAGAAAAGGTTATATCAAGACAGAAGGAAATTATAATAAGTTCTTTGATTTTCTTTTAGAAGAAGTCATTAAACTTACAGAGAGCGAGTATGGCTTCATTGGTGAAATTAAAGAAGGAGACGAAGGTCCTTTTTTAAAAACCTATGCCATTACTGACATCTCATGGAATGAAGAGACTAAAAAGTTTTATGAAGAAGGCGCCCCTGAAGGTCTTGTCTTCTCTAATTTGAAAAGTCTTTTTGGAAAGGTTATTACCTCTGGTGAGATAATGATGGCCAATGATCCAGGCAATCATCCAGACGCCACAGGAATTCCAAGTGGGCACCCGGACCTGAATGCTTTTTTTGGGGTTCCTCTTTATAATGGCGATAAGCTGATTGCGATGGTTGGTGTGGCCAACCGTGAAGAGGGATATGATGAAGAGTTGTCTGATTTTTTAAAACCATTTTTTGATGTCATCGGCGAGACAATAGCCTATTTTCAACTTGAAGTTCAAAACAAAGAAAAAGAGAAAAAACTTTTAGAGCTAAACAACTATTTAGATTTGGCCGTTGAGGGATCTAACTTAGGTATCTGGGATTGGAACATCGTAGATAATTCAGTTAAGTTTGATCGTCGTTGGGCAGAGATGTTAGGGATCGATTATGAAACTATGAAAATGGAATTGGATACTTGGGAAAGTCGAGTCCATCCAGATGATCTCGCCAGCTGCTATGCCAATATACAAGGGTATTTAAAGGGTGAGACTGAGCATTATAGAAATATTCACAGGATGTCTCATAAAGACGGTCATTGGGTATATATTTTAGATCAAGGTAAAATTTCAGAGCGCGATCAAGACGGAAATCCCATACGTTTTACTGGAACTCATTTAAATATAACGGATCAAAAAATGCAGGAGCAAGAGTTAATTACAGCTCGTAACAATGCCTTAGCCGCAGAGAAAGTTAAGACTCAATTCTTGGCCAATATGTCTCATGAGATTCGAACTCCCATGAATGGGATTTTAGGGATGATGGAGTTGTTAAATCTCACTGAACTAAATTCCGAGCAAAAAGAAATAGTAGAAACTGTTCGAAAAAGCGGCTCAGGGCTTATGCTCATCCTTAATGATATTTTAGACCTCTCTAAGATTGAGTCTGGAAAACTCGTCTTAGAGAAGATTAATTTTGATATATCAGAAACTATAAATCAGGTGATAAAACTTTTTTACTTCAATTTAGAAGAGAAGGGATTAGAGATTAGTTTTGAGAGTTCATTAGGTGATGAGTTCTTTATAATAGGAGATATGCTGAGGATTAAACAAGTCCTAGGAAACCTCGTCTCTAATGCAATTAAGTTTACTGAGAAGGGGGGAGTAAAAATTCAAGCCTCCACAGATAAAAACCTCTTAATTATAGAAGTTAAAGATACTGGTATAGGAATTAATGAGAAGGATCAAGAGAACCTTTTTGTGGACTTTCTTCAAGCGGATAATACGACTACAAGAAAATATGGCGGAACGGGCTTAGGCCTTTCTATTAGTAAAAAACTATCTGAGTTAATGGATGGCCGAATCGAGCTTGAGAGTAAGTTTGGGGAAGGCTCTAATTTTAAGTTGATTCTTCCTCTTGTGAAAGCAAATAAATCGATTATTACAGACGATTTCTGTCCTGTAGAGCTAAAAGATATAAGTAAAACTTATCCTCATAAGATTTTATTGGTTGAAGATAATAAGGTAAATCAAAAATTGGTTGTCCTTATGCTTGAAAAACTTGGATATGCTTGTACCGTTCTAGATAACGGACAAGAGGCGATAAATTTACTTAAGAAAGATCCGGAAGCTTTTGATTTAATTTTCATGGATATGCAAATGCCTATTCTAGACGGGGTTGAAACGACAAAGATTATTAAATCAGACATAAAACAAGTCAAGGCCACTATTGTGGCCATAACTGCTAATGCCTTTATTGAAGATCGCCAGAAATGCTTTGATGCTGGTATGGAAGACTTTATTTCCAAGCCAATCACAATTAATGAGTTAAAAAGAGTCCTTATTTCTCATTAGTAAGAGTTCAAAAATCTCTACCGGGATTTGGTAGAGATTCTCAAAAAATTTTACCCTGCTTTACTTACTAGTTCTTGGAGATTTAAAGAAATTTTTTTAGGACTTCTGAAGCGCCAATGAGCCTTGGATGAGCAATGATAAGGTTATCTCTGCAGAGCATAAAACATTAAAAGGAAAAAAGGGCCTTAAATAAGGCCCTTCCAGTTTCTTATTTATTATGTAACATTTCGTAGTATTTGGGCAGTGACCAAACATTGTCAGGAATTAACCCTTCAAGGTTTGCACAGTGCTCGCCAAGCTCTTCTGATAATGGGTAGAGAGTTTCAGCAATCGTTTCTGCTCTTTTTTGTTCATCATGATCAAGACTATCAAAACCATTTTTAAAGATATTAAGCTGAGAACTTAATGATTCCATGGCAAAGTTTAGTTTCTTATAAATCTCAACTTCTACTGAACACTCTAATCCTACGGCCTTTTGATTGGCAATCACTTGCCCAAGCTTAAGCTTATAATCAATGGCACATGGAAGAACATTTTGCTGAATCATATCTTGAAGAGTTGTGAACTCAATCTCTCTAAGAGTGATATATCTCTCTAAAAGAACATTGTAGCGCATCTCTAGCTCTGGAGAACTCATGATCCCTTGCTCAGAGAGAAAGGCCATTTGTTTTGTATCCGCTAATATTCTTAAGGCAGAAGCACTATTTTTTAAATTCAGAAGTCCTCTTTTATCGGCTTCTTTTACCCAGTCCTCTGAGTAACCGTCGCCATTAAAGATACAAGGCTCAGCACTTGTGGCCCATTTTTTTGTAATAGCAAGAAGTGCATCATCGATAGACTTACCAGCGGCTAAGTCTTTTTCAATAAGGCTATTTGATTCAGTCATCACATCGGCAACAGCAGCGTTTAAAATTGCGGTTGGAAAACTAACTGAAGCGGAAGAACCTACGGCGCGAAACTCAAATTTATTTCCTGTAAAAGCAAAAGGAGATGTTCTGTTTCTGTCCGTATTATCTTTTAAGAGCTGCGATAATTGCTTCGCCCCTAAATCTAGAAGTGAGTCTCCTGAAGGAGTATAAGTCTTCCCTTCTCTAATCGCTTCAAAGATGGCGTTTATCGTATCACCTAAGAATACAGAGATAATTGAAGGAGGTGCTTCGTTAGCACCAAGTCTATGATCGTTTCCAGCAGAAGCAATGGCGGCACGAAGTGGGCCAGCGTGGCGATGAACCGCCTCACAAACCATGGCCACAGTGGCAAGGAATCTCATATTTTGTTGAGGCTCATTTCCTGGTTCAAGCATATTGATGCCCGTATTGTCGGCCATGGACCAGTTGGTATGCTTCCCAGAACCATTAATACCAGCAAAAGGTTTCTCATGAAGAAGCGCTACGAAGTCATGCTTTTGAGCAATTTGCTTAATAAGTGCCATCATCATTTGATTATTATCTGAAGAGACATTGGCCTCTTTAAAGATCGGGGCCAATTCAAATTGCCCTGGAGCAACTTCATTATGTCTTGTCTTAGCAGGAATACCTAAACGATGAAGCTCAAGATCAAGTTCCTGCATAAAAGAAGTTACTCTCGAAGGAATAAACCCGAAGTAATGGTCATCTAGCTGCTGATGCTTAGAGGCGGCTTTTCCAAAAGGGTTCTTCCTGTTTGAACAAGGTCGGGTCTTGCATAGTAATAAGATTTATCAATAAGAAAATATTCCTGCTCACATCCACAAGTGATGGTGACATTCTTTGATTCCGCATGACCGGCCAAGTTTAAGAACTTTGTGGCCACTTCAGAAAGTTTTGTTACTGATCTTAGTAGTGGTGTCTTCATATCTAGGGCTTCACCCGTATAAGACACAAAGGCCGTTGGGATACAAAGAGTCATCCCGTTAATTCCTTCAACGAGGAACATGGGTGAACTTAAATCCCATGAAGTATATCCTCTGGCTTCGAAAGTGGATCTTGATCCACCGTTTGGAAACGAGGAGGCATCTGGTTCACCTTGAATTAACTGAGAAGCTGAAAGCCTTTCAATCGGTAACCCATTTTTTAAGTCTAAGAATGAATCTTGTTTTTCTGCCGTTCCACCAGTTAGTGGTTGAAACCAATGGCAAAAGTGAGTAGCTCCATGTGAAAGGGCCCACTCTGTTGCGGCATTAGCGATGACTTCAACCGTTTCTTTATTTAATTGTCTCTTTTGGGTAGAGCATTCACGTACTTCTTTCTTGATGGCATCTGGTAGCCTATCTGTGGTCTGAAGATCAAAAACGAGCTCACCGTAGTACTCACTTATACGCTTGTACTGACCATCTTCTCTTAATGGTCTGTCGATAAATCTTTCTTCTCGTTGAACTGCCGAGCGCCTTGCGTTATCTCTTGTTTCTACTGTTGCCATGACTTTGTATCCCCCTAAAAAAAAATACTTTGTTATTAGCTAATACGAAAATTCTGTCTGAACTTTCCTATGTTGTCTATAAATTTAACCTAATTAATTACATTAGTTTAACCTAATGCAAAACTGACTTTACCAAAGGGCTCATTTGAACCGACACGTTAGTGTCGATGGTCTTTGCATTAACTTTTCCCATACAAAGAAGAGTAAGTGCAAAAATGAAGAATATAAGTTTGGCCATTAGGGCCTGTACTTCATGGGGATACATCCCGCCTCCAAATTAAAGTCCCTAAATATTCTCTTAGAAACTTTGAATCGACAACAGCTACCGAAAAGTTTACTCGCCCTTTAAAACAAAGACTTTAAAGCGAATTCGGTCTGAAGATCTATTGAAAGAATAGTCCTCTGTCATTGTCGTTCCCTGAGGAACTTTAAACATATTTTCCAAACGATTATAAAAGGAATCCCTCACAACAAGAGTCGTCTCTTGAGTGTAAATGGTTACTTCCTTAATTTGAAAATTACAGTTTTTAAAATAATTTATTGTTGAGATTTGAGTGCCATCGAAACTAACACCATTTGGATGGTAACTAAAGATACGCTCTTTAAGTCCTTCCATTACATCTAAGGTCACTGCGAAACTGGCATAGTAGTCTGAAACCGTAACACCATATAATGAAAATGAGTGTGGGTAGCGAACTTGCCTGTCAGGCATTTGCACTTCACTATGACAATAAGCAGGAGCATAACGAGATGCTTCAACTCTGACCGTTGCACTAACTCTTTCGTTTCGATCACAGGCCTTTCCAGAAATAGATAAAATAGGAAGCTTAGTGATACCTGCTTCGACAAGAAGAGGCGTAAGTATTGAAAACAAAAGAAGTATTTTCGCGGTGCTTAGTAGCTTAGTCATATGGGCGATTTATATCGCGACTGAGTCCAATCATCAAGAACTTAAGCTGTCTTTTTAATATTCTCTAAGTAGGAGGAAACATAGGAGAGGATGACGTTACGCTGCTCGTCATCAAGAGATTGAAACTGAAGCCCTATACCGCAAGGCTTCTCTTTACTAAAGTTTCGAAGGACAACTGTCGCTTCAAGATCTTCTGAAAGAGTTCCCGCATTGATTCTAAGCTGAGCAATCTCACCCTTATGAATCATCTCTTCCTCAAGGGAAGCGAGCTCAATAAAAGCTCCACCAGAAGAAAGACTAGTACAAAACCCAGTGTAGTCTTTTCCATCTATTTGAATGACGGCGGCACCATGAAAAGGTGCTCGGTACTCCGCCCGACTAACAAAGTAGCGAAAGACCTCTTTTCCCCCAACCACTTCAGAGTGAGTAATGAGATTTGCTGTAAGCTCAAAGTCTCTTCCAGCACTGGCCCAAAAGGCATCATGACTCTTTTTAACCGGAGTATCATTATCAATCTTGCCGTATTTTTGTAGAGACTTCATATCGTGAAAACTAAATGGTCCCTTCACTTCACCATCCATTTCAATATACCAATGGGCACTATTATCAATTTCAAAAGAGTCCCCTATCAATTGATTAAGCTCTCTTGCCTCTTTAGTTGATTGAGTCTTCTTATAATCCTCTAGATTTTGAATCGTAATTTGATCCTTTTTTCTTAAAGATTTTAATTTTATAATACCTTCATTTAATTTATTAACATTTGATTCAAATGTATCTGCTCTTCTTTTTTCATTTTTTATATAATCGCGGTAAATACTCTGCTTCTTAAGTAGCTTTTGATTGCTCGCTTCTAATTCGTCTAGCCTCTCTTCAAGGGCCTGATTATCCGCTTTATAAGAATTAAAGCTTTGCTCTTTTTCATCTAGCTCCTCAGCTAATAAAATATATTTTTGATCTAAGTCGGCCTTAATTTCTAGTAGTTCATCTTTAATATTTAAAAGATCATCGACTTGTTTCTCTAGGTTTTGAATCTGCTCATTTAATTCTTCTATTTCAATATTTGCATTGATGAGCTCTGTTCTAATATTCTCTTCAACTTGAATTTGAGTCTCAAGCTCAGTTTTTATCTCGTCTTTTTCAAAAACGATTTTATAAAAATCTTTTTCAAGTTTTCCTCGAGTCTCTTTTAAAGCATTAATGACTGATTCTTTTTGCTCTAAGATTCTTGATAACTCTTCAATTTTTTGCTTTAGTTCATGGTCATCGCTTGATGACTTACTAACTGGAGAAGGTGGTGGCATAAAGCTTGGTTTTTCAAAAACTTTCTCTTCTGAGCCAATTGGAATTTGAAAAACTCCTTCCATGTCCGCGGGTCTTAACCACTCTCTTGAACTATTAACAAAAAGATAGTCATAGGGGTCCAGCTCTCCTGTGTTCAAAAGACTTTGCACGGCCATGCCCGTAAATGTTTTTAACATCATATTAGGCAGGCGAAGAATATAGGTTTCACTTTTAATTTTCATAAAACTAAGCTTTCCACTCCACTATTCGGTATAATTGCTTGAAATCTTTAATCTCCCTAAATAAATTAACTTCTTCGAATGCCTATATTTTCAGCTATTTACCTAGGCTATCTTGGTTTATAATATTTTTTATGACTGACGAGGAATCCAAGGTTAAGCCCTGGACACATTTTTATTGGGATATCTTTGCCAACACATGCTGGCCCTTTGATGAGGACGTAGTCACCTGCGGGCGAAACGAAGGACTATTTCAATATGAAGATGCAGAGCTTTCAGGTTCTCATTGTGAGTTTTCCATCATGGGTGGGAAATGTTTTTTAAAAGACCTTGAAAGCCGTAACAGCACTTACCTAAATGAAAAAGAAATCGAAGCGAATACCCCTATTCAGCTAAAATGTTTTGATGTTGTTATTTTTGGAAGACAAATTATTGTTTACCTCGATGAAAATATTTTTAAAGTTAAAACAAGAGAAGATATTTTAGAGTCAATTGACAAAAATATTGAAAATGAAAATATCTATAATGAAATAAAAAATAAAACTTTGATTTTCATGAAGGGTCACCACCCCAGGATGATCATTAAAAAGAAAGTGCAAGTTTTAGAGAAGAAGATCGCTGACGCTTATAATATCAAAGAAGAAAAACTTTCTAAATATGATGAGAAAGCTGCTGAGATTTCTCACTTGGTGGAACAGCATAAGGCAAAAATAAAACAGTTAGAAGAAAAGATCGCATACGTGGAAAGTGAGAAAGGGAAAATGGCGGCCAAAATAGACCCGCAGATAGATGCCCTTCACGCCCAAGTTCAAGAATTAAATGACAACTACGATCACTTAGAAGACAAAACTATGGCTTAATCATATAAGCTGTGATGAATTGAGGAAAATATTTATTTAAAGCCTCTTCTTTTAAATCCCAATAATCCTCATAAAGTCCTGCCATTAAAAAACCTCTTTTTAAAAGCTCGCCTATTTGAGTATCCAGACTATGACCAAATTCTAGTGGATTTTCAGTCGCAAGAAACTTCTTTTTCTCTTCCTCACTTAGGCTTTCTAAATCGGAATAAGGCTGGGAATATTTTAAATGAAACTGATCTTTGAAGTTGGCCAGGTCGTAGTCAAACAAATACGACACAGGATTGTTAAAACCAAAGATGAGTTTGCCGCCAGGCTTTAGGACTCGGTAACATTCATCCCAAACCGGCTCCAGTTTTTCAAAAAAACAATTTGAAACAGGATTAATAATTAAATCGAATTGGCCGTCTTCAAACATTGATAGGTCATCGGCGGGGGTCTCAACCGTTTTAATCTTTAAGTCATATAATTGGGCTGCTTTTTTATCTTGCTCTAGTTGCTTTGGAGAAAGGTCTGCGATTGTCGTATTTGCACCTGCCGCCGCGAGGAGTGGGCCCTGTTGTCCGCCGCCGCTAGCTAAGCCTAAGACCTCTTTGCCCTTAAGGTCCCCCATCCATTCGAGGGGAACTGCTTTTGTCGGAGTCATGATGATTCGAGGTTTTCCCTCTCTGGCCTTATCAATTTCTTCTTCAGAAATAATAGTAGACCACCTAATCCCCATTTCAACATTGAGGTCCCA
>JAIBDQ010000187.1 GCA_024686135.1 Halobacteriovorax sp.
AGACTATAAAATTTCAAAGGCCATTAACATGGTTCTTTGACGTTTATTAAAATTATCATCACTAATCACAATTAAAGTATGATTACCGTTCTTTAATTTGGGCCCTAAGGCAAGGCCTTCGATATTATCGAGCTTTTTCTTTCCTGCAGTTAAGAGGGGGACATAATCGTCAAGATTAGCAACTAAAACCTTTTTTACCGATTTATATTTTGTATCTTTCAAGGTTGAATATTCAGATACATTCGTGGAGTCACTTTCTATTGTAACTTTGAAGATTCTGATGGTTTGCTTTCTATTCTCAGGCGTCCAAGCTCTTTCCATAGTGAAGAGATGATTTTTAGTTATTGGAACAATCTCAACAAGACCATTAACTCCTCGAGTTTCAGAAACCCCGCCGATTGTAGGAATTTTCTCTAGTGAGTAGGCGAACTCATCTTCAAAGATAAAGCCACTATTTTTTCTTTTGAAGCGAGCAATTCTAATGACCCCTGGTTTTGATAGAGAGGTTAATTCCCCATCTTGAACCATGGTATCTTCAGTACCCGTAAAAATGTACTTTCCTTCTTTGGTGATTCCAAGTGATTCAAAGGCCATATTATTTCTTGGCCCTTTAGTGGGTTCACCTTTGTGCTCAGGCAAATAGCGATCTGGAATGGCCACCCATCCTTTGTACATACCTTCGCTTGAGAACATCATAAGGCTCGGAGGAATCCGAGGAGTCATCCTATTGTCACCTTCAGATGAGATGACCAAGTCGCCCATAGGGGTTTGAGCGATCCCTTCAAAATCAACCTCACCTTTTTTGAAGGGATATTGATTGGCTGCTTTTAAGACGACAACTTTATTAATTTTAATGTCAAACAAAGAGTCTGAGAGTTGTACGTCAAATTCGTAAAATCTAGCCGGGCCTCTTTGACTTCGGTCATCACTAATTCCGATCAATCGCTTGGTGTTTTTGTCATAAGTGATTCCACTTATTCCACCAAAGGGCATTCCTTCGAATTTAGTATTCGGTTCAAAAGCAAAGTCTCCAATTAATCTTAAGGTATAAGTTTCTTTTTGAGCTAGGCCAGAGCATCCAACCAGCAGGAAAAGAATTAGGAGACTTAAGCTTTTCATATTACCTTCCGTAAACAGGTGATCCTTCAATATTTACATTGTAGAACTCACCAAAACCTTTCATCTGCTTGTGAAAACTTTCAGCTAACTCTTTAGCTTTCTTTTCGTAAGCAACTTTATCTGCCCATCCTTCTTTTGGATGAAGAAAAGAAGTTGGAACTTTTCTCACGGCGTGAGGGATATCAAAACCAAAGATTTCGTCTCTATCAAAAGGAGTTATATTTAGAACATTCTTTTGAATTGTTCTTACGATTTGACGGGTAATTTGAAGTGGAAATCTTTGACCAACTCCGTATGAACCACCGGTCCAGCCAGTATTGATAAGCCAAACTCCAATATCGTGTCTATCGAGATAGTCTCCTAGAAGCTTTGCGTATTCACTTGGGTGTCTTAGCATAAATGGAGCTCCAAAGCATGGAGAGAAGGTTGCCATTGGCTCTTTAACTCCAATCTCTGTACCCGCTAATTTCGCCGTATAACCTAGAACGAAGTAAAACATGGCCTGTTCTTTTGTTAGCTTGGCAACGGGAGGAAGTACTCCGAAAGCATCAGCTGTTAAGAAGAAGATATGACTTGGAACTTGGCCGTTCGAAGTTTCTTTAAGCTCATCAATAAAGTCTAGTGGATATGAAGAACGTCCATTCTCAGTAAGAGAATTATCAAAGAAGTCTGGTTCCCCAGTTCTATCAGTTAAAACAACATTCTCAAGCATTGATCCAAATCTATTTGAAGCAGACCAAATTTCTGGTTCTCCCTGATTTGAAAGCTTATAAGTTTTTGCGTAACAACCACCTTCGAAGTTGAAAACACCTTCGTCACTCATTCCGTGCTCATCATCACCAATGAGAAGAGTCCCTTCATCAGTTGAAAGAGTTGTTTTTCCAGTACCTGATAGTCCAAAGAAAATCCCTGTCTCACCGTTTGTAAGCTCGTTTGCTCCCGCATGCATTGGAAGTATCCCTGCTTCTGGAAGAACGTAGTTTAAAACGCAGAACATGGATTTTTTAATCTCACCTGCATAAAGAGAACCAACAATGATTGTCGTGTTGGTGTCAAAGCAAGTCGTAATTATCGTAGGGTTTTTCGCCCCATATTTTTTAGGATCAATAACCATCTCTGGAGCATGAAGAATAAGAAAGTCTTTTTCATTAAGAGGTCTCATTCTATGACGGAAAAGATACTTACTAAAAAGTGCATGTTGCGGATGACTAGTGACAAGCCTAACTCCGATATTATGCTTTTCGTGAGCGCCAACTGATCTTTCTGTAATATAAAGATCTTTGTCTTTGTTTAAATATTCTAAAACATCTTTTTTAAGTTCAGCGAAATGCTCTGGAGTTTGGGCCGTTAATGTGTTTTCCCACCAAACGGTATTTTCAGTACGTGGCGACTTAACGACATACTTATCAGCAGCACTTCTACCAGTATGCTTTCCAGTTTGAACAACCATAGCTCCGTGCTTAGTAAGCTTTCCATGCCCAAGCTGGACTGCTCTTTCTATTAGAGTGTTAAGGGGAGAATCTTTGTAGATTTTGTAATCACCACGATCTAGGTTAACACCAACTTTTTTATAATATTCATTGTCGAGCATTTCAGGTCTCCTGTTGCGCTGCGTACTAATTGCTAAATATGTCCACACTTTACTGCTATAAAGAGGATTTTAAAATGCGAAATGCGCCGGAAATGTTCAATTAATTTGACCACAAATTGACATGCTAAAGGCCTATCAAATAAGATGCCTTTTCACATCCTTGCCGGGGTGGCGAAATGGTAGACGCAGCGGATTCAAAATCCGCCGGTGGCAACACCGTGGGGGTTCAAGTCCCCCCTCCGGCACCATCTCTTGGTTTTTATTTTTTACGCCTTGCGTAGGTAGGAATGCTCTCTATTTTACAATATTAAGGCTAACCTTTTTTAAGCAGCTGTTATTTTTTCTAATATAGATGTTGAAATCCTTATGTAGAAAAACTTTATTAAAATCCTTACTTCTATCTAATCTTTTTTTATCTTCGTCGTACTCTTTTGTTTCCCACATACTATTAGGCGCTTTTTGGGATCCTTTTTGAACAGGGTTAATGTCGCCAAAAGAGATTGCGATATTCGCTCTATCAAAATTATTGATTAAAACTTTTTGATAAGAAAGCTTTAAAAATGGTGAGATTTGTGGGTCCGTTGCAAAAAGCTTTTCTTCGGGGCAATTTGTTTCAAATAAACGAATAACCTTCTTTATCAAGGTAACGTTCTTGTTTTCTTTGTTATAGGCAAAATTATTTATAAGTAAGTCTAGGTTTCGCGCACGTCCTTGGAAAAATTGAGTTAAAGAGAAGCAAAATAGTATGCTTGCTAAAATTATATTTAAATCAGTCTGAATTTTAGATTTAACTAGGAGTCTTTTTATATTATTGATTCCTGCAATAAAGGAAATAAAAATTCCTGGAATTAGTATAGCGCTTTGGTAGTCCCATAGCAGAGTTTTTCCAGGATCATTAGATAAAAATAATATTGAGGCTGAAATAGAATTGATGACCCAAACATATGGAGCGATTATAAAATGAAAAAAATAAAACGAATTGTTGTAGTCCACAAATGCACTAGTCTTTAGTTTTGCCAAAACTATTGAAGGTGAGGTTAAAACACCAAAGATGATAGAATAGGGATTGGAGCCATATTGATTCAGTTCATTTGTTAAGTTCTCTGAGTTAAAAAAGAAAATATAGGCCAAGCTAAAATAGAAAAGGGAGATGGTAATACATGTAAATATCCTTTTTCGATAAGACTTAATATCAACGCTACCAAATGGTTTTAAGAGGAGTAGTGTAGAAAGTGTTATTGAGGTAAAAATAGCTACATCAATTCTTAACCCTAATGTGAAGATTAAGAGAGGGACTATATACCTCATCCTTTTATTATTTAATATGAAGTAGCAAAGTAAAGTGAGAAAGAAAGTCGTATAAACCTCTGGGTGAGCCGAAAAAATTACTGATTCAAAATATGAGTTCGATAATAGTGATATTGGAATTATTACTGATAACGACTTTACGATACCTTGGTTAATCTTAAGTCTTTCAAGAGTTTTATGAATGAGAACTCCAAATAGGAGTAATGAAAGAATCATAGAAAGGATTGGGAGGAATACGATAATAAACTGGGATTCGGTTAATAGGTAGATGGGAACAAGGAAGATATGACTTATAGATACGGGTTTATCGAACCAAATGGAATTTAATTGAGATACATAGAAAGGCTTTTTTAAATAAATGGCATTTGAAACGACATCATTTAGATAAGTCACGTCATTGAAACTATATATACCATGGTCAAAGAGTAAACTTGCTTTTCTCACGTATAAGAAAAGAAGAAGAGTCGAAATGAGGATCGTAGTGACAATAAAGAAAGACTTGTTTCGACTAAGGTTATCTATCACTCTAGTTTTAAAAGCTCGAGAGCTTCGCGAGTTGAAAAACGAAAGAAATCATCACCCAAATATTCTTGAATTGATTTGCTATCGATAATACAGGCGAATTTAATATAATCGATGAGGTAGCGAGGAAACTTCCAAAATGGAAAATTTAGCATCTTAACAGTTTGCTCTAAAAAAATAAGTGGTACGGGTATTGTTGGTAGAGCAATAACTTTCTTTGCTTCTTTTATCGAAATAACTTCATTTGGGGCGACATTATATATTCCCGTTGGGATAGCTTCTAGTGAGCGGATGATAACGTTGGCCATGTCATATTCGTGAATGAATTGAAACATGGGGTTGAAATCTGCGCCTATAGGTGTGTAAGGACTTATTAAATATAAACACATCGAGTTTCTAATATTTGGACCGATGATTGAGCATGGTCTAAGTACAACGGTTTCAATTTCAGATTGATTTTTCCACATCCAATTTGTCGCAAATAAATCCATTTCAACAACATCACGAAGCTCGGGATATTTTATACTTGCTCTTAGAGGAGCCTCCTCATTGATGAAGACAGGGTTGTCGGAAAGAGCCCCATAAACATGATATGTGCTCATGATAATATTTTTCTTAACTCCGAATCTTAGGGCCAAGTCCATAATCCTTTTAGTACCCATAACATTGAGGTCTAATCTTTTTTCAAGATTTCCCATGGGATTAGCATCCGCATGACTCATTCGGCCTAGATGTAAAACCGCGTCGAATTTTTTCTCTCTAAAGATTCGCTCAAAGTTTCCACGGGTATATTTCATCTGAACCGTTCTTATATTTTCAGTTTGAACCTCTAGCTTTATAGGTCTGGAATCAACTCCCGTAATTTTTATATGAGGATATTTTTTAGACATGAGTCCGGCCGTGATCTTCGCCAATCCTCCTGCTATTCCGATAATAAGAACGGAGGAGATGTCCTTCATTTCTAAAGTCATTTGATCTCCTCTTCATTTACATTTGCCCAAAAAGATCTTCTTTTCTTTAATCCCTCTTCGGTCAATCTCTTAACTTCACTTTCTAGAGCCTTAATATGAATATCGATCTCTGAATCAGAAGACTCAGGAGTAAGACCTTCGGGCACATCGTAGGGTTTACCTATATAGATATCCACTGGTGAAGGCATTTGAATAAGAGAAGGGGTTAAAGGCAGGGCCGGAAGACCTAAGAATTTAGCTAATTTTCTCGGGTGATAAACAAAGGGATAG
>JAIBDQ010000021.1 GCA_024686135.1 Halobacteriovorax sp.
AAACTTGAAGGTATTTCAGAACCCATGCTTCATCCAGAATTTCACTTCATGGCAGAAGAACTAAAGAGAGCCTTCCCAAAAGCCTTTGTCATCGTAGCAACCAACTGCCAATACAACTTAAAAAGAACTTCCTTTCTTAAAACAATACCTTTTACTGATATGTTTTACCTATCGATAGATGGCACCGAAGAAATCTTTGAGCAAACCAGGGCTGGTTCAAGTTGGAAAAAGATGCTCCAATTCTTAGACGATTTAAAAAAAGAAGTCTCTTCTATCGACCGGTCGACTAAGATGCATATTAACTTTACCGCCACTTTAAAAAACTATTTAGAGCTTCCTAAAATATACAAAATTGTAGATGACTATGATTTAGCTGGGGTCCGAATAAACCTGGCCCAAGATTGGAATCACGACCGACCCAACCCAAATAGTTTTCCTCAGGAAATGATTGATTTTTTAAAAACCTACAAGAAGGATATCAAGGGCAGTACTCCCTGGAAGTATGATCAATGTTTTTGGCCAAATAGCGGGGCGATAATTGATGTATATGGAAACCTTCGGCAATGCATCATTAATACAAGCCAAGAACCCTTAATGAATATCAATGATAAGTCACTTTCTGAGTACTATAATGAGAGTGAGCACTATAAAATAACTAGAAAGAACTTGAGAAATAATCAACCTGGTGATGATTGCGTAAATTGTGATTACTTTCATCTAGAACCTATACTAAAAGAAATATTTGACCATGAGCCAAGCCCCAATCAACCAAGGAAATTCAAAAAACTTGAAACCGATTGATCTTAAAGTTGGCAATTGTTCTGGTGCAAAATTCTATATTAGAGAAACTAATTCCGGTCCCCTTTTAAGAAAAGAATTTAAAGGAAATATAAAAAAATTAAAAGATCAATTCCAATGGTTGGAAGAACATGGTGAATTTCCTTTTATACCAAAGGTTTCAAACCCCATTGAGTCCCTTGATAGCTTTAGTTATGAAATGCCTTACTATGAGAAGGCAAAGAATGCTCATGAGTGCTTAGATGAAATCAACGATAAAACATTCTCTCAGATTCTGGAATCTATAGAGAGTTTGAAAAAAGAAAAAGATGAAGTTACAGTAGACGAAATAAATTATTATCTAAAACATAAACTTGATAAAAAGTTACGACAATGCTTTCAGAATCAAAAATCTAGAAAAATAACAGATAATAATATTATTCTAGGTAAAGAATATCCCTCTATCGCTGAATTAACGCAAGAGCTGAATTCTCATCGCAATATCTTAAAGTACGGAAAAAATAGTGAGATTCATGGGGACTTGACGCTAGAGAATATTTTAATAGAGTCAGGAAAACCATTATTTATAGATCCGAATGGAGAAAATACGATTTCGACAATTGAAGTGGAGCTAGCAAAGCTTTTTCAATCACTAAATTCGTCTTACGAAGATCTCAGTATTGGAAAAATTAAACTTGAAGAAGTCTTAAGCTTGAACGAACATCATTTTTTTACGCAGCTCAAAGAGTATATTCGTAGTAATTATGGAGATTCCGGACTTCTGAGGGTGTACTTTCACGAACTCATTCATCTCGCCAGACTGCTCCCTTACAAGCAGATCAATCTCGGTCATCAATATCATGATTTTCTAGACTTGTTTATCATTAGAAGTAATCAGTTTTTAAAGATGGTAAAAGAATAATGTCAATATTGTTGGCCATACCTTGCTATAACTGTGAGGATCAAATCGATAGAGTAATAGAATCTCTAAAAAGTGTAAAAAACTTAGCGATCGATGAGATAGTTTTTATAAATAACTGCAGTACTGATAATACTGAGAAAAAAATAATTGCAAGTACCGCTTCACTTAATATCCCTGCTTCTCTTTTCAACAATAAGAACAATTATGGTCTCGGTGGTAGCTTCAAGCTAGTTTACGAATACGCCAATCAAAATAATTTTGAACACCTTGCTTTCTTCCATGGGGATGATCAAGCAAAAGTCGTCGATTTAAAAGATATGGTTAACGAAATAAGGACTCTACCTAATCTAACGGCTCTACTTGGTTCACGGTTTGATTCCAGAAGTATGCGTCATGGTTATTCACTTGTCAGAACTCTTGGAAATAATCTACTTAACCTTATTTTTTCAATCTTATGCTTAAGAAAGATTTCAGAAATAGGCTCAGGGTTAAATATTTATCGAGTCGACAAATTAAAATCTTTAAATGTAGACCTTTGGCCAAATCATATCGCCTTTGATGTAAATCTCATCTTAGGGTTCATTCGGGAGGGACTTGACTTTAAATTTCACCCTATCCAATGGATTGAACAAGACCAAAAGTCTAATGCAGGTAATTTTTCAACGGCTATTCTAGTACTCTTTATGCTATTAAAGTGGAGATTAGGTTTTGAGAATAAATCTCTCGAATGGAAGAGAGATTTTAACTATGATAAAATAATCTTATGATTCAAGTTGTTCTCCCCATGGCCGGTGAAGGTCTTCGCTTTCAAAACGATTATCCAAATAGCTATAAGCCATTTATAGAAATTAAGGGTAGATACCTATTTCAATATGCTTTAGATTCTCTGTCGGAATTAGAATCCCTAAGTTTGATTTTTATACTTAGACATGATGAAGTTAGTCACTACTCTGATATCATTAAAAAGGAATATCCAAAATCCCAAATTAAGATATTAACCTCAAAGACAAGGGGAGCCCTAGAAACGGTCCTCCAGGCAAAAGAATTGCTTATTCCAGATAATAAACTTCTTATCCTAGATTCGGACTTAACTTTTAGGAGTTCGCAGTTTTTAACGTTTATTAATGAATCAAGTGAAAAGGATAATGGATTTCCAACATTTAAGTCTACGCTACCCAAATATAGTTACTGTGAGCAAAAGGAGGGTGTCGTATCAAAAACAGCGGAAAAAGAGGTTATCTCTAATGATGCAATTATCGGTGCCTACTTCTTCGGATCAGCCTCAAATTTTTTGGAGCTAGCAGAGAGTATTGTTACAAATAAAGTTCCTAAAATAGGTGAATATTATATTTCCCCTATGTATAACAATCTAATCAAAGCTGGTCATCGAGTATCATGTTTTGATGTAACTAGCTATCAATCCTTAGGAACTCCTGAAGAACTTAAAAACTACTTAAGAGGCTAAATGTTAAAAATCTTTCTATTATCACTAATTCTATCCATTTCTTGTCAAAAACAAGAAGATAGAAAAAATATCACTTTAAAAATTACGGCCTGGGAAGGATATACCCCTAAAAAGATACTAGATTTGTTCAAGGCCAGAGTAGAAAAAAAATACGATATTAACTTAAATTATGAAATTACACTTCCTAATAACGAAGAAGTTATGCTCAAAAAATTAGAAAGTAAGGATGTTCATATAGTCTCTCTTTCTCACTATATCTATAGAGATCCATTGTATAAATATTACGCAAAAAAGTTACTTCATCCTATTGAGTTAAAAAGAATACCAAATTACAAACATATCTTCTCCCCTTTTAAAAAGATTGATTTTGTATTTGAGGAGGATAGTTTTTATGGTGTCCCCCTGGCACATGCTTCCTACCGTCTTATGTACAATAGCGCCCTTGTGGATGAAGTTCCAAAGTCTTGGAAAGTATTATATACCCCTGAGAATCGAAAGAAGTATATTGTTAGCGATTATCATTTTGAAACCAATTCTTATATTACAGCTCTTTCTCTTGGGGCTAGGAGAAATCAACTAAATCGGATTGAGCTTTACCAAACCGAAGAATATCTTCAAGAGCTCAAAATCCTTGCCGAAGGTTCTAAAGGCTATTGGGACGAAGTGGAAAAGCCATCGGAATTAATTGGAAAAACTTACGCTACAGGATTTGGGAATTTTATTCACAAACTAAAAAAATCTGGAGAAAGTTGGAAGTTTGCAAATCCGATTGAAGGAGAGCCGGCATATATCGATTTCTATTCCATTTGCTCGTGTATACCTAAAGACTCTCTAGAATATATAATCGCCCACGAGTGGGTCAATTATTCCCTAAGTATTAAATATCAGCTAGATGTTATTATAAATGGACTAGGTGAAATGCCCGTTACAACAGACCTAAAGTCTCAATTATCACTCGAACAAATTGAACGTTATCATCTAGATGATCCATTACATTTTATAAAAAATAGTTTTTTCTGGAATGAAAGAACACAGGAATTATTAAATATTCAAAAGGAAAGCTGGGAAAGCTTTTTAATAAAAAATTAATCTATTTCAGGTTTTTAAGTAAAGCCTTCTGCTTTTCTAGTTTACCTTTTAAAAAGTTATTCAATACAGAATTTTGTTTAACTTCCTCGGAATCTAATAATCTATTAAAAACATGAATACTCCTATTAATAGCACCATTTTTTATGGATTTCAGTCTTGAACCCATTCCAAAGTCGTAGGGGTATTTCTTCACATAAATTCTCGCTAAACTCTCCGCTTCTTGAAATTTACCAGCCTCGATAAGTCCATCTAGATAACTATATACCATAGGTAGATATGATGCAGATTCGACTCTAAAACGTTCTAAAAGGTTTTTTGCTTCCTTCAATTGACCTGTTTGGGAATAGGCTTGAACTAAAAATAAAGCAGCCTCAAAACTATCTTTTTCTAATCGGAAAGCCTGCTTCAAATGCTTTAGTGCTTTATGAGATTCTCCCCTATTTATCATTTGAGAACCGAGAGCCAATTGAACATGGTAGGAATCAGGATTATTAATACCAGCATAAGTTAGTAACCTAATTTCATCCTTCCAGAGACCTACCTGCCTGCAGCTTGTAAAAATCATGGCCATCATAAAAGCTATCCCTAATGAATTTAGAAGCTTGCTAACCATTCTGCCTATTTGTCTTTCTTTTAGGCTTTGCCACAAATCGATTCCTATTAATGAAATACCAATAATTGGAATATACATATAGCGATCAGCTACAGTTGAGATAATCTGATAATCGAAATTAAAAACACCACTAGTTGGAATATAAAAGATGATAAAACTCGTTAATCCAAAAACCATTAACCGACCTTCTTTTCTTATCGAACTGAAAGTTATTCCAAGTAGGACTAAAGTAAACCCAATTAAAGTTAATAAATAACTAGTCGTTGAAAATGAGGAGATCACCTGTTCTAGACTTTTTCCATAAATTCCACTTAAAAGAATAGGAAAAAAAGATTTCAAAAAATAAAAATATAGAGAATCAATTAAGACCAAAAGCCTCTGAGCAAGAGTTAACTGGGTTTCCATTACACTCTTGGGAAGAAGAACAACAAAAAAGTAAACTATTAAAAAAAGTCCGGGGGCAATAACATAGGGAGCCAAGAGGATTTTCTTAATAGATTTTTTGTTAATAAAATAATCAAAAACTATAAGGAATACAGGTAAAACTCCTATAATAGGCTTTGATAAGACTCCCGCTACATAGAATAAGATAATTAAGAAGTCATCTTTACCCCCTCTTCTTTTTTCGTACTGATTCAAGGCTAAAAACATGAAGAAGACGGCGAGTGTACTTCTAAAAGATGAAATCCAGACAACACTTTCAACCTGAAGTGGATGGACTAAAAAGATAAGGGAAATCAAAAATGGAATACTTTTTGAAAACTTATCGTATTTAGTAATCAATCTAAACGAAACCTTGAAAAGAATAAGACCATTAAAAAAGTGCAAGAGGATATTGAAGAAACGATAAACAGAAGCTTCTCCGTTTCCTACAAAATTAATTATCTGCCAGAAGTTATAGACAACAGGCACGTCAGAGTTTTTCCAAAACCATATAAAATTCTCCCAAGTTAGAGCAATCCTTGGGTTATTATTTACATGAAAGCCATCATCGAGAAAAAAGAAGTCATAATAAAGAGAGGGTAAAAAGACTAAAGCGCATAACAACGCCAATACACAGATGCTGATATAATTCGGGGTGTAAATTTCTTCTTCTAAATTAATCTTTTTCAAACTCTACCTTTTAACTATTATAACAAATTTATAGGGTAAGAACATCTGACAATTTTTGTTTTCTTTTATTGTCGAAAAAATCCGTGATTTTCAAAAACTCCTGATACTGCCTTTCTGAAAATGTTGAATCTTTCAAAAGCTCTTCTACCAGAAAAGTTGTATTTCTCAAAAAATCTTCATAGGTATCAATTTTTTGCAGTCCCTTTAAGTCAAAAATTTCCATAAGAAAAACCTTTAGTTTTTTAGCGACTACCTTTCTGTATACCAAAGGAAGACTCTTGAAAGAAAGTTCATTTGGAGTCTCTAAAAGGTTAATTAAAGGTACCCTAGAAATTCTATTAAATCTCTGGAGGTATTTCGTTAGTTCTGGGATATTAGCGATATTATAAGCTTGAACAGTCATCTGAATATTAGCCGCTGTAATATTCAGTTCCTCGAAATTCTCTTCTAAGTGAGTTAAGTTATTTTCAATTTTTTCCCATTTCGCAGGATAACGAATATACTCATAAACTCTATCAACACCATCGATAGAAAGAAATAGAACAACTCCTTTAAACTTAGGCCAGAGCTTTTTCGCTTTTTCGGGAATTAGGGAAAGGTTCGTATTATAGCGAAGTTCTATATTTTTAGCGTAACCTCTTTCAATTAACATCTCTAAGAATTCCCAGGATTCCTCTATCAAGAAAGGCTCACCTCCTGCCATATTTATAATTTTTATGTCTTTTCCATTTTCAACAAGATTCTTATAGAACCCTCTATCCGTAAACCAGTTTATCGCTTCTAACTCTTTACCAAAGTCCTGATCCCCTAGATATTCCCTGTAGTCATCAATTAAAAGTCTTGATGAACCAGCATCACACATTCGGCAGGCCAAATTACAAAGATTTCCTAAACGAAGATCTACAAATTCAAGTTTCAAAGGGGAAGAAAGATCTAACTGCCCTTTTTTGAGTTCCTCATAAGTTTTAGGAAATAGCTCATTCGCCGTTTTCCTATAGCTCCATATGCCTTCTCTGTCTTTTTCATAACAGCCAGAGCATGCCTCAGGTTCCTTCCCTTTTAAAAAATCCTCCCTTAGTTCTTTTTTATTTTCACTTAGTTTTTTCAAAAGATCTTTTCCGGAAAGATTGAGTATAGAGTCTTTTTTTTCCGCTCTCCCTAGTGAATATTGAGAAGAACAACAAGGAAAAGAAGCATCTCCTGTATTAGAGATAAAAAGATGATTCCATGGAAGTATACACAAATTATCTTTTTTATTATTCATTAAAAAAGCCTCTTATTTACAAGGAGCTCCTGACCATCTTCCCAACAGCTATTCCCATGAGACTTCTTTTTCTTTATGAATAACTTCATTAAGAACGAATAAGGCGTCAGTATTAAGTAAAATATAATTCCTAAAAAAACTTTATTAATTCCACCTTCTATGACTTTAAGGCCTTTTTTGAAGGGAATCGTTATGGCAGAAAGGAAAGGCGACAACGTCACCGCAAACAAGAATGGAATCAAAGCCAGTAAAGCTGGATAAATGGTTCTTTTAAAACCAAAAAATGGCAAAGTCACATAACTCAGAATCTGGATAAACACATATACCTTGAACCAAAAAATAAGAAGTTCCTTTACGTTCATTCTTAACGGCTTCTCAGCCATATCTTCCTGTTTATTATTCACGTTTTGTTCTTCTTTTTTAAGAATAATATTCTCCAGTACAAGATAGTCCATTTCCGTATTCATAAAACAATTAAGGGCATCTTTTGGAGAATTTACAATTGGTTCACTTCTTACATTAAAAGAAGTGTTTATAAGGACCCCCTTTCCTGTTTTGGACTTCACTGCAGAAATCAATTTAAAAAAGTCTGGGTTCGAGTCATTAGTAACAGATTGTATTCTAGCCGTATTATTAACATGAGTAATTGCAGGAAGAGAACTTCTTGCAACCTTAAGGCGATCAAGTCCTTTTAAGTTCTTTTCCTCACCACTAAGGGAGTTTAAATGTTCACTTTTAACTTCATCCACTAAAAGCATATAAGGACTTTTTTTAACATGGTTAAAATACTCTCCAGTTTCTTTTTCCAACATGGCGGGGGCAAATGGTCTAAAAGATTCTCTATACTTAATTTTTAGATTAATAGTTCTCTGTAGTTCAGGGCTTAAAGCATTACCCAGGATTGATCTATTGCCTAAGGCCCTTGGTCCAAATTCTGATCTTCCCGAGAACCAACCAATAACCTTATCTTGAATAATTAATGTGCTTATTTCCTCTATCAGTTGATCTGGAGTGACTACCCTATATGAAGCACCTGCCTCATCAAGTACTTCCTTTATCTCAGATTCACTATATCCAGGCCCAAGATAACATCCTTTCATGCTATCTGATTTATTCACTAATCTCTTACTACTATCTTCACTATAGTGAGCTGCTAAAGCACACCCAAGAGCACTTCCAGCATCACTAGCCGCTGGTTGGATCCAAAGGTCTTCAAAGACTTTCTCTTGAACTAGTTTACCATTGGCCACACAGTTCAAGGCAACACCGCCGCTAAGACAAAGATGATTTTCACCAGTTATTTTTTTTGCGTACTTGGCGATTAACAATATAATTTCTTCAGTTACTTTTTGCACTGAAGCAGCTAAGTCCATTTCTCTCTGGGTAATCTCAGATTCTGCCTTTCTTGGGGGCCCTCCAAACAATTTCGAAAACTTTGAATTCGTCATCCTAAGACCAGTAGTGTATTCAAAGTAGGACATATCCATTTCATAACTACCGTCTTCCCTTATTGAGATTAGTTTGTCTTTTATTAGATCGGCATATACTGGGTCACCATAGGGAGCAAGTCCCATTAACTTATACTCGCCATCATTAACTTTAAATCCGCAAAAATAAGTAAAGGCAGAATAAAGTAGCCCAATAGAGTGAGGAAAGTTTATCTGCTTTTTAATATTAAGTTTCTCGCCTTTGCCATGCCAAATCGTGGTTGTTGCCCATTCACCTACGCCGTCCATACAAACAACAGCAGCCGATTCAAAGGGGGATGGGTAAAATGCCCCTGCCGCATGTGAGAGGTGATGGGCTGAAAAATTAAGGTTGATTTTTTCTTTAGATAAATTTCCAAGTCTGCTAAGTTCATCCAAGATTCGGGACTTCATGAATATCTTTTCTTTTGCCCAGACAGGAAAGCTCGTAGCAAATGAAGTATAACCAAAAGGAGCGTAAGTTAAATAAGTCTCAAAGATTCTTTCGAAAGTTATAAAAGGCTTTTCATAAAAAACGACTTTTTCCACATCTGCGAGTTCAATGCCGGCCTCTTCTAAGCAGTACTTTACCGCCGACACTGGAAAATCAGGGTCATGTTTTTTTCTGCTAAATCTTTCTTCAGCAGCTGCTGCCACAATCTCGCCTGCTTTAATCAAACAGGCAGAGCTATCATGATAAAAAGCAGAGAGCCCAAGTATGTAGTTATCCATCATCCGGTCCATTTTATCTTTATATAGATATAGTATATTATATTTTTAAGCTGTGAGGCTTAATGAATTTCCACTAAGTGACGCACGGGGTAAGTAATCGAGTTTTTTAAAGAGATTTGGCTTTATATGAAGGTGAGAAAGAAATACTGGCTGGCTCCTGTACTAATTTTTGTAGTTTTCATTGGAGCATTCTTAGTTTTGGCCCAGTCTTCTCCTGTCGCTCCGTTTATCTACACTCTTTTTTAGGTACCAGATATTTATCAATAAGTTCAGTAGAACTAAATCGAATTCCGTCGGTATAATGAACGGTTCCTCCATTCTTTTCTACAGCATAAACCTCATGGGTAATCATTCCTGTAGGATCTTCATTATGATTCCTATAATCCGAGCCTTTAACATAAATATTTGGTTTTAAATGAGTCAATAATTTTACAGCATCTGGATTATCATTGAGGGCCACCAGGTCTACATATTCTAGAGAAGCAATACTTTCAGCTCGAAGCTCTTCGTGAAATATCGGTCTACCTTCTCCTTTTTTTACAAAGCGGTCTGGAGTAAGCGTGACAACTAAAATATCACCAAGGCTTTTAGCCTCTTGAAAATAACGCAGATGTCCCGGGTGCAAAAGATCAAAGGTTCCATGGCAATGAATAAGAGATTTTGAAGTTTTCCTAAATTCTTCTGACCTTTCAAGAAGAGCATCAAGTGATAAGATCTTTTTTCGAAAATCCATTAGGTAAAGTTCCGTCGAATATAGTTTGAAATTAAATGATTCAATACTAAATGAACATCTTCAACAGGACCAAATTCCTCTGCTCCAGAACTTATATGAATACTTGAATTAACAAGTTCTTGAAGTGCTCCGCCGTTACTACCTAAAAGTGCAAATGACTTAAGTTTTCTATTACTTGTATATTCTATTGCTTTCAAAAGGTTTTCAGAATTACCTGAAACTGAAACAGCTACAACGAGATCATTTTGAGACAATTCTCTCTTTAATTGGAGTTTAAAGATATTTTCATAACCAAAATCATTAGCGATGGCCGTAATGAGAGAGTTATTTTCACATAGTGATATAGCTCTGACAGGGGCACCTTCAATTTCGCAACGAGAAAGGTCGTTAGCAAAGTGAGAACAAGTCGAAGCGCTCCCACCATTTCCAATAAAATAGATCCTTCCACCAGTTATAGTTGTATTTTTGATTTCCTCAAAAAAAGAATCCACCTCTCCATCACTAACAGAATTAAGTTGAGCAACAACTTGAGAAATATACTTTTCGGTAAAGTCCTTAAGGTTCAAAATGCCTTCCTAATAGGGAGTTAGAGTGATCAGAGTAACAAATTATGTAAAAAGGGAAACCTTGCTACGCATTAAACAAAGCCTTCATGTCCCGGTTTTAAACGTTTTAAATCATTAAGGATCTTGTTCTTAGGATCGGTCACACAATGATGATTACAAGTTTTCTTTGGGTTTAAGTCCTTTATCGCAGCGATTGTTTCAGTGGAGTTCCACATAGCCTTAAATGATTGTTCCGCAATATCACCTAAAAGCCCATCATCCATATAGGCCTTATCCTGACAGGTATAAACCTTACAATCTGCCCCTATAACCGTTAGGAATTGCAGGTAAGGACAAGTTTTGTATTCTTTAGTAAAGTCACTTTCCATTTCATGATAGTGATTAATGATAGAAAAGTTTTCATCTTCCAATGACTCACATTCTTTAATCAATGCGAATACCTTTTCCTTAAAACTTGTATGATAAAGATTGTTTTCTTTTCCATCTACGGACGTAACACAGGGGGATATTTTTATATGTTTTGCTCCGGCATTTTTAAATTTCACTGCGGCAGCGAAAATCTTTTCATGATTTTCTTTAGTTACAATAAAACTTACTCCGAGCTCTGTTTGCTTTGCAATTCTTGAAAATGATTTCATTTGTTCTAAAATATTATCAAACTCTTTTTCTGAACATGACCTTGATTTTTTAAGAGATTCTCCGTCCCAGGCATCCGTAGAAATTCTTACCCACGAGGCATATTTACTTAAGTTTTTAGCAATATCATTTTTTAAAAATGTACCGTTAGTAATCACTCCTATCTTTATTCCTCTTTCTCCTAAACCTATTATCGTTTCATTAATATAACGATAGGCTAAAGGTTCTCCTCCCCCACTTAAGGTAACAGAATGAATCTTCATTTCAGAAAAGTCATTTATCAACTCTTTCATTTTTTCCAGCGGAATAGAGTCACGACTATTCATATCTTCGCCGAGGGAAAGGTTTGAAGATTTATAGGCGCAAAACCAACAATCGTGATTACAGGCATTGGTAGGCTTTAATCTTATATGAATAGGTGCGCTATGTTTTTCTTCTAAGAAATCTTTTACCTTCCCTGGAAAATGAAACGCTTTAAGAGAGCTGTATACACTCATATGCCTTCCTTCATTTTCTTAAAGATATGCTCTGCCATTAACTTATAACCTAAAGGAGTTAGGTGATCATCATCTTCTAATATTTTTGCACGCCCCTCGACATCAATAATATTTTTAAAATATTCGTTATTGTCTATAAAAATAAGATTGTTCTCTTTAACAACTTTTTCAATCATACTGTTCGCACTTTTATAGTCAGAAGGATAATTCATAACATAAAGTTTGATTCCATTTTCTTTAGTTATTTTTATAATCTCATCCCAAGCCTCTAAGCGTTTTTTATCAACATAAGAGTCTACCTTCTCCTGGTCTTTAACTAGTTGAAAAAATTCTTTAAAATATTTATGCTCTGATGTTTTTTCAGGGAATTGCCCAAGAACATATTTGGAGTCGTACTTACTTTGAATTTGATAAACCTGAATTATCCGAAAGTATGCGTCTTCAAAACTTCCACCCCAAAAGTCATTAGGATAAGTTTTTGCTAAGTCGACTAACCAAAAAAATGCATCATCATGCCTTAACTTAGAGGAGAGAATCTTCGTCATATATATAAGGGTTGAGTGGATCATCTCTTTAGCAGAAGAGAATTTAATATTTAATCCTTCACAATACTTAATAAATCCGTTTGGTAATTTTTTTAAGTACTCTTCTTTAGTGAAAACATAGGCTTCTTTTTTTATATTACTTTTCAAGTCTAAATAAACCGCTTTAACTTGTTCAAAGTCGCCTTCCTGAATTTCCTCACTGCCCAATAATGATCTATGCAATAATGAAAGTTTAATATGGCGGAAAACTTTATAAATTCTTAGCGACTTATAAGAACTTGGAGGGTTAATTTCATACCAATCAAGCTTTAACTTATCATCATTTTCAATTTCGTATCTCTCGTATTTATCCGCGGAGCCGATTAACAAGACTATGGATTCTGGTAACTCTTCCTTATAATCTTTAACAAACTCCTTAAGCCTATCCTTAACTCCAAAGGTGCTATCTTCGCAAATTCCCATATTTAAAATAGTCTTTGGATTGTTTGACTTGGAAAAAAATTCGAACAAATAATAGGGGTAGCTATGATAACTCTTTACATTCCCACCATTTGTAAAAGAATCACCAATAGCAAGGATAGTCTTAGACTTTTCTTTATTTCCAAACTTTTCATATACTCGGTCACGAACGTAATCGTTTGCTTCTTCATAAGGTGAGTAAGACTGCCCAGATTCTTGGACAATATAGGCCCCGGCCAATCGAAGCCCCCCCTCTAGAAGGGCCAAAGATAAGACCAAACTTATAAGGCTAAGCGAAATTTTGCTCAGAAATTGGCGATTCATACAGAATATCCTAACACCGAATTCATAAGAACATGAATTTATTGAACTTTCACCGACTTATGCATCGCATACAATATTTATTTAATTATGAAGAAAAACTCAACGATATTAATGGCTTAACCACCACGATTCTCTGTTATAATGGAGACCTAATTAAATCTTTAGGATAGGACTATGGAGAAGAAGAGCTACAAAGAGCGGATAAAAGAGAACAAGCAAATTTTGTCTGAAATCTACGTGATGATCAAAACAAACAAGAAATGGTGGCTAATGCCCATTTTCATGGTTTTTGCTTTTTTGACTCTATTTTTAACCTTAGCTGGTGGAGGTTCCGTGCTCCCCGCCATCTACGCCCTATTTTAAAAACTAAAGGATTCTAATGATAGGTCGCTTTATAGGAATTGTTATTTCTCTCATAGGATTAATACTTCCATGGCGACTACGTATACTCTTTAGTGAGTTTCTCGGTTGGGTTACCCAGGCCATTTACTTTACCTACTTTGGAATTTTTAATTTTATTTTAAGTGAACTTAGAAAAGCCAAAGAAATGGAAAGCAAGGAAAAAGATGAAGCACCAAGATGATACATGCGCCATACTTTTTTCAGGTGGAACTGATTCTACCTTAGCGGCTGCCCTGCAAATTGAAGAGTTTGGGAAATTAATTCTTCTAACTTTCGATCGGGCTGGCATTGCTAAAATTGAAAACAGTAAGACTAACGCAAAGATGCTTATCGATAAATATGGCGCCGATAGAGTTGAGCATATTATTATCAATTTCGACAAAGTCTTTAAACATATTAGCTACGAGAACTACTTTAAGAATGTCATGAAACATGGCTTTATGAATCTGAGCACTTGTGGTCTTTGTAAGTTGAGTATGCATATTCAGGCCATCGATTATTGCAACACTCATGAAATTAAATATGTAGCCGATGGTGCGAACCAGGGTATGAACATGTTTCCGGCCCAAATGAAGCCTGTCGTTGATCAAATGAAGGATCTCTACCAAAACTTTGGCATTATTTATTCAAACCCTGTTTTTGAATATGAGTCTCCTGATGAAGGCAGTTTTATTTCAATGGAAAATGCCAATATGCTTAAAAGTCTTCCAAAACAAGATATGGAAAAAGAAATGCAAAAGAAAACTGCAGGAAAAATTCTATATGAAAAAGGCTTGGCTCCCCTTCCTAACGTAAAAGGCAGTGTTTATGATCGGAAAAGACAACCTCGCTGTTTTCAATTTATACTTTTTAAAATGTTTGCGAATAAATATTTCCTCGCAAATAAAACTTATGATGAATACGTAGGTGAAACGGTAGATTTTTTTGCCGACAAAGTGAAGGTTGCAGAAGCTATTCTAACCTCTGAAAAAGGAAAGAAGTTATTATAATGAGCTCTAAAATAAAGGCTAAAATTGATTGTTGCGGTAGCAATTTTGAAACGGAGCAGGTCTCAATTCTCGGTCTATTGACTCTCTCTGTACCCCTGACGGTGGTCTGTATCTTCTTATGGGTGCCTACATTTATTCTTAGCTTTATAGGGTTCTTTAAAAATATTAATTCCAATCTTAAAACAATTATAAAGGCCAACCTACTCTTGATTGAAAAACAAGATATATTACCAAGGCTAAGGTGCAATTTCAGCGTTTGGGCAAATCCTATATCACCTAGCCTCTCTAGAACTGTATATGATAAATTTAATATAATCTCATTAGTCCTATGCTGGATTATTGCTCTTTCCGGAGTTGGTCTCTTTGTTTAATTTTAATCCTGAAAAGATAAGAAAAGATTTCGCCTGTTTGAGTAAAGATCAAAAAAAAGCTCCTATCTACTTTGATAACGCTTGTATGACTCTAAAGCCAAACGCTGTTACTGAAGCAATTATCTCTTACTATAACGACCACCCTTCATGTCATAACAGAGCTGCACATGAATTTGGTGAGGTAACGACCAAAAAAGTACATCAGGCCAGAGAACAGATTGATAAATATATAAACTGTCGTCCTGGTGAATCAATTGTTTTCACCAAAAACACTACTGAATCAATTAATATGATTGCAAATATGATTGACTTTAAAAAAGGCGACGTGGTCTTAACAACAGATCTTGAGCACAATTCGAATATGCTTCCTTGGCAATTTTTAAATATTAAGAAGAGTGTTACTTTCGTTCAAATGCCAATTGCCCCTGACACTGAAGAATTCGATTTGCAGGAGTTTCAAAACATATTATCAAAAGGAAAAGTAAAACTTGTTTCAATATTTCACACGTCAAATATTACGGGGATTCAACTTCCTATAAAAGAAATCACAAAATTGGCCCATGAGAATGGAGCCATGGTTCTTCTTGATGCGGCCCAAGCGATTCCACACCATCAAGTTGATGTCCAAGAGCTAGATATTGATTTTATGGCTTTCTCCCTACACAAAGCATATGGGCCCACTGGAATGGGCGTCATGTACGCTAAAGAGCAGTACTTAAATAGCTGGGTACCCTTTTTCGTTGGCGGGGAAGGTATTACTGACACCACCTACGATAGCTGTACGCTTTCACAGGCACCTGAAAAATTTGAAGTTGGTCTTCAAAACTATGCTGGAATTATAGGTTCAGGAGCAGCTATAAAGTGGCTCTCTAAAATCAATTTAAAAAAAGCTCATGCTCATTTAATAAAATTAAATGAACAGTTATCCGAAGGACTCTCTTCTTTTGACGGCCTGAAGCTGATTGGTCCATCCCAAGCGAAAAACAGAAGTGGTATAGTAAACTTTTCAACAGGAAACAGAAACCCTGCAGAAGTCTGCCTCATGCTTAGTAAAATGGAAAAGATAATGACTAGAAGTGGAGTTCACTGTGGTCACTCATGGTTTCATAAGTATGACCTCATGCCTACTCTTAGAGTTTCTCTGGCATTTTATAATACTGAAGCAGAAGTTGAGATATTTCTTAGGAAAATGAGAGACCTAATTAAATAATGGATACTCAAGAGAGCTTTCACATTCGTCTTAAATATTTACTGGCAAATAGCCAGTATAAGTCAAATTTCAATTGGGATAACTTTCTTACTTTTTTTAAGACACATAAAGTTTCTCTAAGCCCGGATACGGGTATCAATCTAATTAATAATTTTATCGGCTGCAAGAACTGTCATGTTGGTTTTCAAATCGATACCTACTTAGAAGGTTGTACTCACGACTGTAAGTACTGTTATGCAAAACTTGAAGGTGAAGCAGTCGGTAAGTGGAATAGCCCAATTCCACTCCCTCTTGACCTTAGCCTAATTTGGGAAATTTTCTATCGCGTATTTGAAAAAGGCGAGGATCACCCATTTGCTGGAATCTTAAAAAAGAGAGTCCCACTTAGGGTTGGTTCTTTAAGTGACCCATTTCTCTCAATGGAAAACAAACTAGGAATAAGTGAAGAATTAATTAAACTGCTTAATCATTTTAATTACCCATACTTATTTTTTACCCGATCTCACCTCGTAGCAGATGATAGATTCACATCTCTGATGGACCCAAAACTAGGGGCTATACAGATAAGTATCCCTTCACTAGACGAGGAAAGAACCAGAACATTAGAACCAAGAGCTAGCTCCCCTGAACAAAGGCTATGGGCCATAAAAACTCTACGAGACAAAGGGTTCTGGGTTACAGCGAGAATAAATCCACTTTTTCCAACCATGCCAGATGGCAGTCTTACTTCAGGCAAAGATATGACCTTCGAGTTTGACTTTTATACAGATGAGCTTGTTAAAAGAATTGCTGAGACTGGCTGCCTTTCTGTCCTTTCTGGATTTGTTACATTAAAATCAACACTCGTCGACACACTGGGCGACGAGCTAGGCTTTCCTCTTAGAAGTCTAATGAAAGATCAAACACCTAAAAAAGATTTTTATTTCTCTGAAGACGAAATTAGCGCTTACTTTAGTCATATTCGAGCAGAGGTTAAGAAAAATGGTATGGATTTTTCAACCTGCTACCTAGGTCAACCTGAAGAGCAGTATTTCAAGAATCAGGATCTTTGGGATAATAAAAAAGACTGTTGTAACAATATTGGGAAAGTCAAAGAGCATAAAATAACGTCAACAGAAATTTCACGTGAAGACTTTTTAACTATTGATAAAAATCAAGGGTTTCTCAATAGACTGGCTTTAAAAATGATGGCCTTTCTTATTAAAAAGATCAAAGAATAATGGAACCGTTATCTATAAAACATAAAATTGCTCTTATTCTTTTTTCGTTTTTGATCCTATTCATTATCGAAGGTACTTCTTATCTTTTTTATAGTCCAACAAGACTTGAACAGATTCAAGAGATTCTCGAACCTCATCCAGATAGATTTTGGAGAGGTAAGCCAAATTACAAGGGCACTTTTTTTGGCGCTAAGGTTCAGCACAATAAGTTTGGGCTAAGGGCAAAGGATAAAAAAGATGTCGATATCTTAGTCATGGGTGGTTCTCCTTCCTACGGATGGGGTGTTGCCCATGATAAAACCTATAGTTACTTAGTAGGAAAAAAGCTTGGTAAAACTGTCATTAATGGTTCCATGGTTGGGTACTCTTCATACCAAGGCAAAAAGCTGCTCAAGGAAGTTTTTGATTACTTTTCCCCAAAGCTTGTAACCATAAGCTATGTCATCAATGACGTCGATCACTACCGTTTTTATAGAAACCAACTTCAAAGCGATAGTAATGTCCCTAGGGAGTTTAAAGAGTCGAGTCTTGGTCTTATAAGAAGTCTTTACACTTTAAAAGTCCTACAAAAGTTAATTGCAATGGATCAGGAAAGCTTACCTATGCCAAACAAAATACGTGTTGATATTTTTGAATATCGGCAGAATCTAATTGAAATGACTCAGTTTATTAGGAGTCGGAATGCCAAAGTTCTTTTCGTAAAATTTCCAGTTAACTTACCAGATAAACTTGAGGACAAAGAAGTTCTAAAGCTACTTCCTAAAGAGTGTAATATCAGCAAGCTTCCTACTAGGGAGTTTTATATATGTTCCAAAAAAGCAAACCTTAAACCTAATAATCTAAGAAAACTCATGGCCGTTAGCTCATCACTTAAGGCCAAGGCCTATAATAAGGTCATGCAAGACTTAGGTAATGAACTAGGAGTAGTTGTTGTGGATGCTGCTTCTGCTTTTAATAACTCTAAGGAATATCTCTTTATAGATCCTAAGCTTGACCCTATACATCCGAATGAGAAAGGTCACGAATTACTATCAAAGGTCATTGTTGACTCTTTAAGGAATTAAACCTTATAAAGGTCTTCGCCTAAATTTTCACAAAACCGACACCAGGGGTCGCAGCCTTCCCTTTTAAAGTACATATTGTTTCTTAAGTCCTGATTAGCTTTATTATTCCATGCGTTTTGATCGAAGATATTACCGTAAATATCGGCATTAGGTGATCTCATAAAACAAGCACCTATCTCTCCCCTATTATCTATATGGATATAACTTAAAGGCTGTAAACAGGCCTTTTTCTTAACTTTTCTTTGGACCGGAGCGAGCCAATCAATATTAAACTCTCGACCAAACTTCTTCTCAACATCTTTACGAATAGCTCTATAATCTTCATTATCCTCAAAAATTACGTGGTCCATTCCCTTGCCGTAAGTTGGATAATAATTACCCATTCTAATATTTTTACAGCCAATCATCTTGCAATATTCAAGTACTCGATAAATCTTATTCAAATCTGTAGCCTCAATAATTGTCTGTATCCAAACAATTGTTTTTGAGTCAAGGGCCTCAAATACTCTTTGCACATCTTCTTTATTCTCAGGATAAAGGCTTAAACCCAAGATTGTAGGGGGGCACTTTTTAAAACGTTCGAGGGTTTCGCCCTTTAATAACATCGCATTAGTAACAACTGTGGTGATTTTCCCATATTTCTTTAAATCTTCTAGAATCAGAAAAATATCCTTTGCAATAAATGGTTCACCACCAAGTAACCCTAAACGAAGTGCATTTTTAAAAAAATTGCTTTCCTTTATTTTTTTATAGTCATCAAAAGTTAACTCATACCTCTTGGGATTCTCTGGATTAAGATCATCACCAATAAAACAAAAGTCACAGTTTAAGTTACAGCTTTTAGTTGTATAAATGACAAGATTTGTAGGGGTAAAGTTAAGTTTTAACTTGGGTTTTATTCTTGCAAGGTAATATTTAGCATAATTTGTTAAAACACGAAGATTTGGGGGTCTCTTTAAAAGAGAAAGGAACGCTCTAAAATAGATATTCAATAGAAGCTTCATTAAGAGTAACTCTCCTTGAGACTAATGAGACTTTTCTTTATATCGCTAAATTTATAATTCGGAACTTCATCCCTTAATAGTTTATTATCAAAGATAAGATCGAACTGTTTAATTTCACTAATGTTTTTTTCTATTTGAGTAATATTTAAAATATTACAATATTCTAACAACGACAAAGACTCACCTCTCGCTACATTAAGCAGGGGCACAACCTCATCCTTTTCCCTAAGCGTTTGAACAAGTCGAGAAAGATCTTTAACGTCCACAAAGTCACGTTTAACTTTTCCCTCTCCTTCTAAAACAAGCTTCTCCTTAGAGAAATGCTTTTGAAGAGCAATCCTTAGAAACCCCCCGGAGCTATTTAATCCATAAATCCCTGGTAGGCGAAGAATTGTTACCTTCTGACTAAATTCTTTTAATAACTTTTCGGCTTCTAATTTACCTTCTGAATAATGGTTAAATGGAGATAATTTTGTATCCTCAGTAATGGGTATTTCAGGCGCTTCTCCGTACACCTCGACACTACTTAAAAATATGATTTTTTTAAACAAGCATCCTCTGAGTGACGTTATAAAATTTTGGACCATAGTCAGATTGTCACGCTTATCTTGTAATTTATTTGACTTAGACCTTGGGATACCAGCGGCATACACCACTATGTCATCTTTTTTTAATTTAATTGGTAACTCACTTCTTATTTTTAAATCAAAATCTTTTCGCCTTAGACTAATGGTGTTTGCATTCTTTGTTAGCTCAGAACCAATAAAGCCTGAGGAACCAAAAATAATCATTTGGCTACACATATATTTTATCCTGAAATTCTTTAATTTTATTAGAATCTTGAGATGGGGCCCATTTTGCATATTCGACGACTACTTCTTTATCAAATGGTCCTTGCAGTACTTCATGATAAACCACCCACTCAGATCTCGCTATAGGCATATGCCAAATGCTCGCGCCTATTCTTAAAACCTTATTATTTTTTTCATTTAAACTCAAAATCTTCTCTACCTCTCCCATGTTATTGAAGATAACGACATCTAATTCTCCTTCAAGGATACAATAAGACTCAACTCGATTATCAGGATGTCTATGGGGCTGAACATATGAGCTTTTACCTAAAGCAATGACCATTTCCTGAATAGGACTGGCATGATCCTTATGAAGACAAAACCTATATCTTCCAAGTTTCTCCTTTAGGGCACTACTCTTTAATTTTTTAATTAATTCATTGTCCACAACCACTAGATCCTCAGTGGCAAATTCAGCACTCATAATTCACCTCAAAACTAGGCTTCATTCTTAGGAAAACCAATATAAATATGTTTAAATATGAATTAAGATTTTTTAAAAAAAAATCCCGTATAAGAGCTACTCTTAACTGGGTTATTTTAAGGAATAGGTTAAATAAACATTTCATAGAACACTTTTATTGAATTTGTTCTATTTTATCCTATTTTCACGCTCATGGCACAAAACACTAGAAAACAAAGGCCCTTCAAGGTCTCAATAACGGTACCTTGTCTAAATGAGGTAAAAAATATTGGCACTACTATCAAAGTGCTCTGCTCTGTTATGGCTGATTTCTCAGACTATGAAATAATCATTGTTAATGATGGCTCAACTGATAACACAAAGAGCTATATTCAAGAAAACTTTTTAGATAACCCGAAGATTAGTCTAATAAATCACTCAGTTACTATGGGAAGAGGATATTCCATTAAAGAAGGTTTTAGCTCATCAAAGTTTGATTATTTGGTTTGCTTTAATGGAAAACACGACATCCCCAAGGAGGAAGTAATAGTAATACTTGATGCTATTGGAAGTGAAGAACTGATCGTTTCTTATCAAGCAAATACTCATGAAAGACCTCCTATAAGAAGACTATTTTCAGTTTTATATACTTTAATTTTAAATTTGAGCTTCGGACTCGATTTAAAATATTTTAATGGTAGCTGTGTTTTAAAAAAGTCTGATTTCTCTAAACTTAAATTACATTCTGATAACTATGCTTTAGACGCAGAAATCCTAATCAAATTGATAAAGTCAGGAATCCCTTTTCTAGAGGTACCTGTGAATGATATTATAGAACCAGAGAGACGAACAAGATCACTAACAACCAAGAATATCTTAGGCGTCTTTATTTTTTACGTAATAACAATTTGGGAAATTCA
Source organism: Halobacteriovorax sp. (assembly GCA_024686135.1). Lineage (GTDB taxonomy): Bacteria > Bdellovibrionota > Bacteriovoracia > Bacteriovoracales > Bacteriovoracaceae. The sequence goes on from JAIBDQ010000021.1 coordinate 21,636, forward strand.
CTTTTTAAAAAGAAGATATAAATGAAAAAATCCTCTCTAGGTGTAAAACTAACAATAAGCCTTGCCTCCCTAATTATTACTGTAATGGCCATAGAGGTTGGACTCAGGACCGCAGGAAGTATTCTCCAAAGTGCATATGAAAAAGAGTATATTCCGGAGTTTGATGAGGCTAACACTCAAGATAATGATTTAACATACGAGCATTTTAATAACGGCGAAGAAAAAAGTGTCTTGGCGATTGGAGACTCTTTTACCAATGGTGGGAATGTTCAATCATATGATTCATATCCATATTTTCTCTTTAAAAAGCTTAATAATGATTTAAGAAAACTTAGTGTTTTCAATTATGGAAAATGTGAAAGCACCACTTTTGATGCTCTAGAAAGAATAAAGTTGTTCATTCAAAAGAATCCTAACAAGTTAAAGTATATTAGTATCCTTGTTGGTTCAGCGGATATGTTTGGTGAGAGTTTTGGCGCAGTCAATGATCGAACAATAATGGATAAAGAAATTAAGATCCTAGGTATAATAAGAGATTTTAGAATTTATAAAATATATCGGATATTAAAATACGAGTACTTTCGACGGTTAGGCTTTACAGATCGCCTCAGAATTCCTTACTCAAATATCTCTCAAAAAGAATTAATTGCTACACATTTTATTTATGAAAATGCTCGTAATATATATATCAACAATGATGAACTAAAGTATTCACCAAACTCTCCTGAGGTTAGCAGGTTAAAAGAAAACTTGCCTGAAAACCATAGTGTAACTTGGTTAAATGAAGTATTTCCCCGTGAGGTTTTACCTGCGAAGATCTATATGGAAAGAATTACAATGTATCTTTCTAGTATATATGCTCGAAAGAACAAACATTCCAATATAACCAAGCTTCTTGTGGATCTAATGAATGCCCATCCTCTTTATTTTTGGCAAGAAAACTACTTAAAAGCACTAAAGTATAATCTACTACAGTCTCTAAAGCTCCAAAGTAAATATGTACCTCAAGATATATTATTGATTCTTAACAACTTAGAAGAAAAATACCCTCAACTTAAAAACAGAGACAATTTTACAGATTTTAAAAATGTAATCACCAACTGGGATAAGTATAATCTTGAGATTGATCAAAAAAGAGATGAGACATGGGATGAGATTGTCAGAATTGCCGATAATAATGGAATTACATTAGTGCTCCATACTTATCCAAGTAACTACAGCAGTGCAAATAATATGCTTAGAAAAATCGCTGCAAAATATAAACTTCCACTAGTCGACAATAACCTATTATTTAATAAACTTATTCAAAATGAAGGAAGAGAGAAATACTTGTTTGATGACGATCATGCTACGCCGTTGGGATATCAAATTATAGCAAAAGAGCTCTTTAATATTATTAAAGAACTAGAGATCCATGGTAGCTAGAACCTTGTAAACATTTTCGGCCATAACTTTATATCCTGCGGGAGTTGGGTGTTCATCATCTTCGAACCACTTAAGTCTACCATCTCTCTTAACAAGTTCTTTAAAAACAGAGTTATTATCCACGAAGGGTAGATCATACTCCCTGGCCACCTGCAGTAATGCTTTATTCGCATTAATAAAATCAGCAGGATAGTTAAGCATAACAACTTTTATATTTTTCTTTTTAGAGTACTCTACGATATTTCTTAAATTTTCAATTCTTGTATCCTGAATATGCTTCATAGATTTTTCATAATTTTTATATATTTCATAATTCATTTTAAAATTTTCATCTTCGGCGTATTCAGGAGTATTTTTCTTAATCTCTTCAAATTTTTGTAAAACATAGTCTGCGCTATAAGTACTTTGGAATGAAAAAGCCCAGTTCAAATAATACATAACTCCATTGTCTTCGTTTACTAATGGGAAAAAGAAAGGGAATTTTACAATAACATCACTAAAATGTTTGACGGCATCTTCATAATTCCCATGGGCCATATAGTTATCGCCAATCAGTAAAATATTATACTCAACGATATCGTACATTTTTCGATCCACACTTTTTTCTTTTCCAGTGAAAAAAAGCTCCTCTCTAAGGTCCGGTTTTAGTTCCTTTAAGTACTTGTTCGCTTGGTTCCAATTCTTATTTTTCGCTTCAGCATATGCTTTTTGCATCCAATCATAATTAATAATACTTCTTTTTAGGTTATTGGTTCCTAAATATACGATGTCTCTCTCTGATGGGCTTAGCCTCGAATTTAACAATATTCCCCTGTAGATTTTATAAATTCTCAGCTCGTGAAGAAATGAGTTTAAAAGATACGAAACTTCACTAAGGATATTTCCTTTATCTTCTTCCGGCGGTTTTCGACCTACAGGATTGAAGCGATCTGCTTCTCCTGAAAGCACTAAAAGGATATCGGGCTTAAAGCTATGAATATTATCTTTTAATAAGTTAAACGTCGTATAAGTATTGTGTTCACAAATACCTTCATTATAAACGTCGAACTTTACAACGCCTCCAATCTTTTTTTGTAAATTAAACAATTGATAAGGATAACTCATTCGTAAAGGAACATTACCACCATTAGTTACTGAGTCTCCCATCGCAACCACACGGTACTGGAACTTATGCCCCTTTTTTCTAGTACTTATTTCAAAAACTTCACCTCGGAATACGTCGTGCTCCTTTTCAATTAAAGGAAGGTCGGCCATATAGTCGTCACCTTCTTTATTCTCTAAGCGAACATCTTCTCGATATTCAGTGACATTTTTTTCTAATTCGTGTTTTTCTTTATCATCGAAAAATTGTGCCTCACGATCATTAAGCATTTTATAGCCTAACAACCTAAGACCTACCTCAGCGCAAAAAAGTGAGATAATCAAACTACCAACAAAAAGAGAGATTTTTATTTTCCAATTCTTCATAACTTGCATTTTACCAGATTCCAGCATTTGAGGCTACACTAGTTATTTTAATGATCTAGAAACTTCCGCGGCCATAAGTTGATAGCCCTGTGGAGTTAAGTGATCGTCATCTTCAAAGAATTTCGTCCTACCAAATTCCTTAGAATTTTTATCAAAAAATCTGTTTAAATCGACGAGTGGGACGTGATATTTTGTAGCGGCTTCCAAAATGTCTTCATTGGCTGCTTTATAGTCAGAGGGGTAGGTCATAAAGACAATTTTCGTTCCATACCGCCTCGTCAACTCTACCATTTTCCTTAAGTATTTCTGCCGAGAGTTTGAGATTGCGTTTTCTTCATCATCCCAGTTTTTAAAACGCTCTACCATATGCCTAAAGTGAGAACTATTTGAGATTGAAGGTTCTGTTTTAAGCTGTTTGTTGAAGTTATCCAAAACGACCTTTGAATCGAATTTGCTTTGGATTTGAAAGATTTGGTAAAAGAAAAATCGTGCTGGTTGAAAAAACTCACTCCAAAAAAGTTTAGGTTGCATTTCTTGAAATTCGAGTAATAGTTCGAGTGCTTTTGAATGTTTACCTCTCGAAGCATATAGTTTCACAAGATAAACGAGAGATGCATGAAGTAATCCTCTTGGATTATCAACGTATATTTTATTTCTCTCACAATAGTTTAAAAAGTCCAAACTCAATAGTCTATGAGCACTTGCCCAACTTTTATCAAGGTCATCATTTTTAAGATAAGCTTCCCTCATAATATTATATACTTTATTCGTCTCTGAAATTTCCTTTTCGATATCCCATGCCTTTCCGACATTACCAATTATCCGTTTTCTTTTAAGTCCAAGTGAAATATACCTATAGAGCTTATAGATACGAAGATCATATAACCATGAACTATTTGAAATTCTAATAAAAGAGTCTGAACTCTCATTTTCAGGAGCTTTAACAAATCCATCCGCAGCTCCCACTAAAACAGTTACAAATTCAGGATGATCATCATTGGTATCATAATATTTTTTTAGTCTTAAAAATGCAGAGTAAGTGCTACTTTCACATCTTCCTAGATTCACCACCGAGCTATTTTTTTCAATCTCAAATAATTGAGAAGGGTAAGACTGATGACTCTGAACATTCCCGCCATTTGTGAAAGAGTCTCCTATTGTTAGTATTAACTTACTAGTGTTTCTATCATAAACTTCGAAAGTCTCGTCTCGGTCCCAAGGCTCAGTTTCCAAGCCTTGATAGAAATAAGATTTATCATGGGCCAAAACGTAGATACTCCCAGCTAGCCGAAGACCTCCCTCAATCAAGAAAAAAGACAAAGCTAATCCAAACAGAATTAGACTAAATTTAGTTTTCAACGAACGCCTCTTTTAATACTCTAATTGCTCTAGCCAAATCTTCTTTTCGTACCTTTTCGTGCAAGGAAATAAAGATACAATTCTTATGAATCTCCTCGGCGATAGGCAGTGATTTCTTATACTCTTCGAACACACTTTCTTTGTGACAAAGATTAAGCCCATAGGTCCCCGCATCGATACCGTGAGCCATCAATTTTAATTGAACTACTTCTGGGGTTTTACAGTAAATAGCTACGCGAATTGGAAAAATTTCTTTTTCATAAATTCCTTTTCCAATATAGCTCGGACATGTATTACCGAGTTCTTTTATAAAATAGTTTAAATTATCATCTCTTTTTGATTTTCTTTCATCCCATTCCCTAATTGATCTCAATAAAAGTTTCGCCATATAATTATTAAACTTAAAAAATAGCTCCTTCTCAAAGTGCTTTCTTTTGATTGGAATATCATCAAAAAAGAGATCCTTTTCATTAAACCGACTAACTAACCCGCTTTTATGAACACCAAGGTATTTATCAGGAAATAACCTCGCTAAAACTTTAAGCCCTGGTCCCGTAAGTAAATTAAAAACAAAGGGTGATGTTAAAAATTCAATCTTTATATTTTCTTTTAGCTGAGAAAAGAAAAAAAACTTCTTAGGAACTTCCATACTATTCTTATGAGCTCGCTCCAAGATTCTTTTTGCTTCATTATTATGTTTATTGAAAATAATAGCGCCTCCCACTTGAGACGTTATTGTTTTACCAATCGAAAACGAAGCGACAGCATAATCACCAAAAGTACCTAAAGGCTTTCCACTATAAGTTGCTCCGATCAATTGCGAGAAGTCTTCCACTAAAATCAACTCATTTTCCTCACAATATTTTTTTATAACTTCAACATTTGGAATAAAGCCACTTAGATATGTTAAGAGCACAACCTTAGTTTTTTCGGATTTATTTTTCTTAATGGAACTAATGTCCAAAGAATGTCTATCCTTATTCATATCGACAAAAACTGGAGTATGTCCGGCAACTCTAATCGCATTAACCATATCAGGAATAGTAATTGGACTCATCAAAACCTCAGAACCCGGTTCTAATTCAAGACCCTCTAGAATACTTAGAAAAGAAATCCTACATGAGGATAAAAAATAGGTATTCTTAAATCCAAACTTATTATTAAAGACTTTTTTTACTTCAAGTACCTTGTCATCATTTTCCATATTAGAAAACGGCAAAGATATGATGGCCTTAAAAAGATTAGATAGTGAAACATGAAAACGCCCTCGAGGGATCATACTCGCCCCTCTTCAAAATACTCATTAACAGACTCAATAACTAGTTCGACTTCCTCGGACATTAAATAGTAATGGAGAGGAATATATAGTGAATTTTCCACTAAAAATTTAGCGACAGGAGTCTTGTCTGAATGATTCAAATAATTAAGATTAGATAAGCAAGGCAAATTGCTTCTGGCCGAATCAATCCCTTTTTTCATTAAGAATTTCTGAAGGGCCATCCAATCTTCACAAAGAATTGGAAATTTCCAAAAAACATGCTCTTGTTCATTAGCTCTAAACCTACTTTTTTCAGGTATTTTCAATTTAGCTTCACACAATTTAGCAAAGTGTTTTCTTCTTTTTTCAACCCTGTCTAAATAGAATAGTCTCTTAAGACCGATTTCAGCTTGCAAAGATGAATACCTATAGAGCATTTCACTTGGGACTTCCTTCGTCAGTACGTTTCCCCCTCCTCCAAATAACCCCTTTAGTAAAACTATTTTACCAAACTTAACACCTTTACCATTTGTAAGATCTTGAATATTTTGACTTCCCACATGGGAAGTAATGAGTCTTAACACTGGAAAGACAAAGAAGTTAAAAAGAGTTCGATTTAAAATTAAATTTGCAATTAAGTCTTCGATCAAAAATTTTTTTAAATATGAGAGTCTAAGAGGTTTTAATTCACTAGAGGTTAATCTATCTAACTCCTCTTTTCTTCCTCCATCATTGGTAACAAGAGCACCACCCATATGGGTATGTAATACTTTTAAATCGCATAAAGAAAAAAAAGCCTGTTCCCCAAAAGACTCAAGAGGGATCCCATCATATTTAGCTCCAAAATTTTGGGTAGTATCTTGAACCAGAATAAGATTATTATCCTTAGCGAACTTTTCAATTTCCAGCATATTAGGGATAAAGCCGTTAAGATGAGTCACAAAAAGAAATTTGGTTTTTTCAGTCAATTTCGTTTTGGCATCTTCCAAATCAATAGAGTAGTCCGATCGTTTAATATCAACAAATCTCTCCCTAAGACCGAGAATTCGGATCATATTTACCATGTCAGGAAGGTTTATTGGAGTCATCAAGACTTCGTCTCCTTCTTGGTTTTCATAGCTCTTTAATGCATAATAGAGGCAAATTCTGGCATGAGATAAACATCTTACACTTGATAACGATAAAAACTTAGCGAGCTTTTTTTCAAACTTTTCAACTGAGCTAGTATCCTTAGCCCTACCAAGAAACCACTTGCCAAGAGAGTATACTGGCTCAAAAAGGTCCATATAATATACAACTCGGGGAATTTTATTCCAAATTCTAGTCATATTGCCTACAAATAAAAAAGCCTTCCTGCGTCGCCGCAATAGGAAGGCCATAATTCATTTATAATTTTAACTTACTTATTTTTTAAGGTCTTTAATTTCTGTTCTTAATTCTTCGATAAGCTTTGATTGTTTTTCAACCATATCGTTAAGCTCTTTTACTGCACCAATTAGACCTGGTGTCAGCTGGCCATAATTCACAAAACGGTATCCATCCTTATCTATTTTGACAGCGCCCGGATAAACTTTTTCTACTTCCTGAGCCATTACTCCCAGTTGCTCGCCCTCAGCAAACTTATTCTGAGGAAAGTCTTCTGTCTTATATTTATAAGAGTAACCTTTTAGAGCAGAGATTTTTTCAAGATCACCGGTAAGAGGTTGTACCTCTTTCTTAAATCTAAGATCAGAACCAGCAAATACATCAAGGTAAATGCTCTCGTTTAAAATTTCTTCTTCAATTTGTTGAAGATTAAATTCCTCGATACCACCAAAGTCGTATTCCGCTTTCTTTTCGTTATCTTTTTCACTCATGACCTATACTCCAATAATTTAATTTCTTGCTGCATCAATTATAACATAACTCCTTGTACCTCAATAATATGAATTTGACCATAAAAGGCACAAGCCGACACATCATAAGTGACTGAAATTATATACTAATTACGTCCATTTCAAGTAATTCATCTAAAAAGTTTTCCACATCTTTTCGAATTTTAACGTCCCCTACCGAATATTTGGCATCTAGGTCGGCAACTATATTTTTAACGTTTTTACCTTCGCCAATAAGTTCCCAAACCTCGGTAGCAACACCTTTAATCTTATAAAAAGACGAACTATCGTCCATTTTCATCAAAACAATAATATTTTCGTTATTATTTTTTCTATCAACGATCTCTTCAGATTTTTTGAAAACTGTATCATCCGTATAATTCTTAGAAGCCATTTTTACTCCGTGGTTAATTTCTTAATAAAGAAAAAGGCCTTTTTGCAATGGGCCCAAAATTTCTTATACTCAGGAAAAACCTCTGGAAAAGTACCAGGATATCTTTCATCTAATTGAGTAATAAAAGTATAAAAGTCTGCTCTGTTCTGATTATGCTCTTCGCTGGGTCTTTTAGCAATCACCCAATGATAAACACGTCTCAGCTTTTCAAGCTCATGAGTTGAGAAACCTTTTCCGCCAAATTCTGAGGGACGCTCTCCCATATATTCCAAACAATCCTTGATAACAGGGTGAAAGTCTTCAGTCACCATATTTGCTCTTAGATACATGGGGTGACTTAAGTATGAAGTATCAACAACAATCCAGCCATATTTTTGCTTAAGTTCATAAATCTGCTCAAGAAAGTTTTTAAAATGTGGAATGGAATAGATCCCATAAGTGGCGTTAATAATGATCTCCATTTGTGGAAACCTCTCCTTGAGCTTTGAGATATTACCAATGAACTTGTTATAGTCTAGATTCTTTCTGACATACTCTGCATGCTTTCCAAAAGTATCAACTGAAATATAAAAATCACATTTTTTTATACTGCCCTTACTCCATACCTCATCAAGCCTATCTAAAAACTTATCAAGGATTTCATCTCTTACACAGAGGTTGCAATTTAGAGCAAGTGTTAAATCAGGATTTGGGTTTTCCTCAAAAAAATCCAAAAGCTTAAAAGTATTTTTTGAAAGAAGTGGCTCTCCACCGGTAATACGAAGAGTATCCAGTCCCTTGTAGATGTTAGGCATCCATTTCCAGAAAGCTTTAACGTATGGGTTTTCATCTTCATTTTTGGCGGCCGGTTCGTGGCGGCTAAGGCGATGTGGATCGAGCATTTTATAGGGACCAAATTTTTTAATTTCTGCTTCAATACTCGTACTAATATCCGAAATACAATAAGCGCATGCCAGATTACAGCTTTTATCAAACATGACCTCTACATAAGTTGGAATAACATCCGCATCCCATGGAAGTGCTGCGATTTTATCTAAATGAGGGAAAGCCCAGTGATCCATAGATTTGATATGCCGGTCCGACGGCTCAGATCCTGTGACATCTTCAACTTGCCAACAATATTCACATTCAGGAGGTCTTACTCCCTCGAGCATTTCCTTTCTTACGGTTTTCTTAAACTTGGTATTATGCAGGGCCGATGCATTTTCCGCCAACTCTTCGAGGGGAATTTTATGGCGATTGGGATGATGGCAACTGTGGTTTGTCCCATGAACAAGGTCGATGGTAACTTGAAGCCATTTAGCCAGACAAAAGCTCGGGGAGACTTTATTTATCCGATCAATTTTGTCCTTCTTATCAGACTTCAAAAGTCCTCCATTATTTGGCAATTTTCTATAATTTTAACCCCTATAATATCCCGAAACCAAATTATGAAGAGATATTCACAGACCCCAGTATTTCCAAGTAATTCAATGGGTTATATAGCTTTTTCCTACCTAATTTTGCCTACATACTTAGTTTAGCCCAGATTCACCTTATAATTGAACCATATTAAACAATTTTTAAATCTGTACGTATGGTTGGAGCCAGAAATGAAGAAGTCTAACAAAAACAAAAATATCCTCCTTATGCTCTTAGGTCGCCCTAATGGTTTCTCACTTGTGGAAATCATGGTCGCTGCCGGTATGCTTGGAGTTGTTTCACTCGGTGTTATGCAGATGACAAAAAATATGACCCGATCCACTAAAAGGATGAAACAAGACTTTGAGGCTCAAACTAAGATCGTTCAAATCTCAAATGAGCTTAACGATCAAAATGCTTGTACTGCAACCCTTACGGGATTAACCCTGAACGCTACTAATGTTACGACCGCTGTTCCAGATATTAATAAAGCTGACGGTACGGTTTTAATCGCCCCCGGTGTAGATTTTGGGGCTAGTACTGGTGGTCGAATCCATATTGAAAGTATCGGTGTTAGAGGTTTTTTAAATAACGGAACTTTTGGACAAACTAGTGGCACTCACTATGAGCCAGATACAGTAATTGTAGGCGGTGCACTTACAAACGTAAGAAGAGGTAATGCTGAGGTTCTCTTAGTTTTTAGAAAAGGTTCGGCTGCTGATAATGAAGATGTCGGCGGTACTCTAAATGCTAATAAAGATGCTGCGAACCTAGCTGGTAGTTTGGGTGGTCTCGAGTTTACAAGAAGATTTGAATTAACTGTTTTAACCGATAATGCTAACCAAATTATTTCTTGTTACGGAAATCAAAGTCAGTATGCCCAAGCGGCCTGTGGGGCCTTAGAAGGTGAAATTGATAATGGAGACTGTAAGAACATAACCTTAAAAAATAATCCGGCCCTAGTAACAGCACCTAACCCTCCCGCCCCTGGTGACTCTTGGGAAAACTTTGCTATGCAAACATGGGGTTCTGTAACAATTAGGGATCAGGCCGGTACAGCTTACGCCGCACCTTCCGCTCCTTTTGCTCTTAACCCTGCTAACGGTTCTTTCTCTGTGGGAATAAATCCGAATACAAACACATCAGGTAATCTTGATATCTCTGGTTCAATGGGTATTGGTAGTGCTAATGACGACCCAATTTCAGATAATGCTAACCCTGGAAACTTAGATGTATATAATGGTGTTGCCGTCCATGGATCTGGCGGAACAGCGATGGGATTAACAGTCGGTGATGGAACACCTATTACCGGGCAAGGTAATCTCCATGCAACAAATAGTTTTGGTGTTGGCGCTGTCGGTACTGCTGGACCTATAATCCAAGCGGCTCCTGTAGGCTCAATATATGCTCAAGGTGTTCTTGGTGTTGGAACTGCACCTCCTACAGCAGCGAGCGTTGCTGCTGACATAAATGGAAGTACGAGGGTTGCTTTAGGCCTCGGTGTAGGTACTGTAATTGGAGATGTGCCAGTTGCGGCCGGTGATGCTCGAATTAACAACTCATTAAGTGTTGGTGCTGCTGCTCCTCCAGGTGCACCTGGTGATGCCAGTATAGGAAATAATCTT
>JAIBDQ010000240.1 GCA_024686135.1 Halobacteriovorax sp.
AAAAGCAAGATTAGAGTCTTAGCCGAGGAAGAAGAGAATCGTTTCTATGTGGAAAAGCCTAATCAAAAATGGCTGGATGATCTTAAGCATTTAAACGTCGACGCCAAAAAAGAATTCCTCACCACTGTCCCCTATCTCATTGTTGTTTTCTACCGTCACTTTGATTTAGAAGGTGAAGAAAAATCTACTAACTATTACGCCAAAGAATCAGCGGGTATTGCCACTGGCATGCTTATCTCAGCTCTTCATATGTCGGGTCTTTGCAGCCTAACTTACACTCCAAAACGTATGCAGTTTCTTGGAGCACTACTTGATCGCCCGAGTGAAGAAAGACCGTTTATGGTTTTAGGAGTGGGACTTCCCCATCAAGACGCCCTTATTCCTCAACTGACTAAAAAGTCGGTCGATGATGTTCTTTCCACCTTCCCTAACCTATAGAAATTAGGCTCATTTAGGTACCCTACAAGAAGCCTCGTATAATCAAATCCTTAGCTTAACTAACCGATAAGATTGAACATGCGTATAGCTTGCTTAGTTCTTCTATTCCTTCTGGCCAGTCCAAAAGTTTGGTCGGTCTGTACTACACCCTCCGGTGCTGAGGGCGCTATGAATTATTTTTCAGGAACTAAAGAATTCAAATTTTGCAATGGAACGAATTGGGTAAGCATGGGTATTGATGAAGTTTCATTTGAAGCAAAAGATTGTTCAGGTACCACAAATGCAAACAACCCAATAGTCTGGGAGACCATTGTTCACAATGAAGGTTCAGCCTATAACAATACGACGGGGGTTTTTACGGCACCTGTCGCTGGCGTATACCAGTTTGGATTTAATACTTTGATAAACAATCTTGGATCAGGTGAGTATCGCTATGGGTTTTATAAAAATGGGGCACTTGATAATATTATCATTGAACAAAAAGCTTCAGGTGTATGGAAAACCATTCAGGGTACCATGACGACAAAGTTAGCAGCGAGCGATACTATAAGGATCCAATATAATTCTGGTACTGGAGCCTCTTATACAGACTGTAATTATAACAGGTTCTGGGGACGCTTAGATAACTAGCATACTAAAAACGAGAAGCTAAAGTAGTCCCTTTTTTTCCAAGAACAATCAGAAGAAGACCCAGCATCAGAGAAAGCCAAAAGTTTTTACTTCCGCCGCCACCTTTACTTATATCATCGATAGTTCCCAGAGACTTAAAACAACCTCCTGGACTTGCTTCATATCCGTAAAGATAGGTAGCTCCGTCGCGGTCATCTTGAGTGAGTTTGTTAAGGCCAATGGCCCCTCCACTTGAGTCCATAAGGGCTAAGCCTAAGCGGCTGTGGCCTAGACCTAAAACGTGACCGAGTTCGTGGGCAAGAATAGCACTAGGGATGTCATCATCTCTAAAATAGACTGCCACATCTTTAATAGCGACAGCACCGTTAGTGACACCGGAAGATGTCTGACCTGATCCCCCAATGGCTGCGGCATTGGCGGGAACGTTTGAAGTACAACCTACTAGAACATGATGGTCCCCTAGAGATTGAGCATCGGATAAAAGGGCCCCTTGATCTTTACCAGCACCAGAAATGGCGGTGACAGAGCCTTCTTTAAATTCAATATTGGCCGTTTCAACGGAGTTCCAATACTCCTCAGCTCCTTTCATAACCAATTCCAAAAGCCGTTCTGCACTGATGCCAGCACTACTGCAGCCATCAGAAGTAACATCGATAATAATTTCATTGGAATTTTTGTAAACAGGAGGATTGGCACTAAGAAGAGTAAAGGCACTTGCTTCAAATGCAAGAGTTAAGAAAAGTATCGTAGAAAGAGTTCTCATATTCCGCCTCCAAAGTTTCCTAAGAAACGCCATTTAAGTGCCATGGAAACAGATACTCCACGAGCCTCACTATCAAAAGGACGCCAAATATGAGTCTTTAACTCTCCATAGAATGTTCGTATAAAGTCAAAGCCAACGCCCAAGTTAATAATCATATTATGGGATGACTCTTTAGGTTCAGTTGGGAGGTAGTAGTCTCTTCCACTTATATCTATTGTGCCACCTTCTCCAGTTACCTTCGTCACGACAGTGGACATGCCTAAAACACCAAAAAGGGATTCACCTAAATAATAGTTTCCATTCACAGACCAAATAAATCTTTTCGATTCGGTCTTAGGTGGTTGCATACTTTCATAAGACTCTTGGGGAAGGACATAATCAAACTCAAAGTCGAGTATCCACGGGGAAAGACCTTCATACTTATAAAAAATTCCGACATAAGGTTTGATCGAAAAAGCACTTTCGGTTGAATCAGCCTCTTCTCTCACTCTTCCCATGGGAGGTCCAAAGGATCCAACCGTAAGAAAGGCAAAGGCGTCTTGAGTAAAAAGAATAAAACAAAGAAGTATCAGCCTCTTCACTTTAGAATCTCATCAAGATACTCATCATAAGTAATCGGCTTATCGTAAACGATTTTTCCGTTCTCGATATTGATTACTCTGTTGGCTACGGTTTGAATAAACTCGTGGTCATGAGTTGAGAAAAGAACTGTTCCCTTAAATTCCGTAAGGCCTTCGTTCACCGCTTGAATACTTTCAAGGTCAAGGTGATCGGTTGGTCCGTCCAGCATAAGAACGTTGGCTCCCATAAGCATCATTTTTGAAAGCATGCAGCGAACTTTTTCTCCACCGGAGAGAACACTACATTTCTTCTTGGCCTCTTCACCAGAGAAAAGCATTTTACCGAGGAAACCTCTAATAAAGTTCTCGTCTTTTTCTTCAGAGTATTCACGAAGCCAATCGATAAGATTATCACTTGATTGAAAGTACTTGCTGTTATCGGCCGGAAAATAACCAAGAGTCGTCGTTACACCCCATTCGTATGTTCCAGAGTCTGGCTCAGCTTCGCCA
>JAIBDQ010000229.1 GCA_024686135.1 Halobacteriovorax sp.
AAGCTCTTTTTCCTGTTGCGGAGTGTCCATAACGGGTTCTTCGAAGTGCATCATATCCTCAAGTGGAGCGCTCTCTTGCTTAGGGATAAAGTGGCTTTTCGGTGTTTTCTTTTCCGATAAGAAGGTCTCGTAGTTCTCAACAATCTGACCAGCGTCTGAATGTAACCCAAGGGCCCTGGCCATTTTTATAATACGTTCAGTTGCTTGAAGTGATTTTTTTAGAGGTGAAACAATATCAAAACCCACTTCTAAAATTTCTAGTTTTCTATCTGATAGCTCTGGAACTTCAGCAGGAATAGCTCGTTCAAGTTCAATATCAATAAAGGGTTTTGCTTTGGCGATCTTTTCTTTGAAGGCAATTTTTCCTTCTGCTTTTAGAAAATCATCAGGATCTTTTTGTTCACCAAGGTCAATAAATTTAGGAACAATACCTTGTTCCATAAACATTTTATTTGTACGCCCACTGCAGTCAAATCCGGCATCGTCATTATCAAAACAAAAATAAATATTTTTAGTGATAGAGAGTAGCCTTTTCATGGACTGTTCTCCTAGAGCAATCCCTTGAATCGCAACGGTATTTTCAAAACCATTTTGATACATGGCTATTTGATCCATATTACCTTCGCAAAGAATAACAGCATCCTGTTCACGAATGGCTGGTTTTGCTAGGTGAAGAGCGTAGAGAAGATTGCTCTTATTGAAAACGACAGAGTCAATCGAGTTTAGATATTTTGGTTTTTGATCGTCTCTAATGGACCTAGAGGTGAATCCGATACAGTGTCCGAATTGATCCCAAATCGGGAAAATTATTCTCTCTCTAAAAGTATCGTAGTGGGCTTTTCCATCCTGTCGGTCATAAGTGCTAGGCTTTATTATTCCAATTTCTTCGGCAATTTTAAGTGCGTATGCCTTATCTTTTTCATTGGGGATATTTCGATGAAGATAATCAACGATGACTCCATTTTTAGGTGCGAATCCTAGTTGATAAGTGTTGGCAATATCTTCAGTTAGTTTTCTTTTCTCTAAGAACTCTTGAAAAATCTGTCCATTTTCGGAGTAGGCATATTTCTTATAGATAAGTACGGCTCGAGAGAGAATCTTTTTGGCCATATCGACCCTAGGATCTTTCTTTCCCTCTTGGTGGTAGTCATCAAAGTTCCAGCCCATCTCTTTACAGATGTCTCTAAGAGCATCCATAAAATCTAACTTTCTGTAGAGTTTTACGAAGTTGATAGCGTCGCCGCCGGTGTTATCGACAAAGCATTTAAACATGCCTCTTTGATCGTTTACATGCATGGAAGGATTACTATCGTCATGAAAAGGACAAACGGCTTTCACGGTCGTTCCTTGTCTAGTCAAAGTAAGGTAACGCCCAATGATTTCTGATATGGGAGTCTCTTTGATCCGTAGTTTTAATTCGTCAATTGATGACAAGGGCTATCCTATTTTTTGGCGTTAAGCACAAATGCCTTAATAGGCTGGTTCTGCTTAATGAAAATCTTCTCAAACTTTGTAGTGTATTGGCACAAGAAATGATCTTTAAATTCCTTACGCAGATCTCTTGAATATAGCTCTAAGTCAAAGAGTTCAGAGTTTCCAATAACTTCCTGCATTTGGTCAGCATAACCATCATGATCAGTTTTTATAAACATCTTTCCGCCTGGCTTTAAGACCTTATGAACGATGGGAAGAAAGTGATCTTGAAAAAGTCTCTTTTTTTGATGTCTTGTTTTGGGCCATGGGTCGGGAAAAAAATAGAGAAGTTCATCCAACTCATTTTCTCCAAAGAGAAAACCAAGCCTCTCACCTTTCGCTCTTAGGTAACGCATATGATGAAGATCTAAGTTGTTTAGTTTTTTTGCTAATTCAAAACTTCTTTTAAAACGGTAATCCATTCCAACATAATTTACGCCCGGGTGGTCCTGACAATATTGGCGCATGAACTGACCATAGCCAGATCCAACTTCAGCGATAAGAGGAGCTTCTCTTTTGAATACTTCTTGGTTCCACTTGCCTTTAAAAGTTTCTGCTTCCTCATCTCTAAGGACGAAATCAGAAAAGTTGGCCAAACGTTCGTGGTACGGATTTTTGTGGGTGTACTCGAAACCCTCATTATAACTGTGATCTAGCATCTGCCCTAAGTATCAAATAGACTGCTGTTGCGCAATACAGAAGGTATTTTGTAATTTTTTTACGCCATGCATAGATGTGTTGATGCGCCGCGTGTCAAAAATATATGAAGTAGGTAGAAATCAACTGGAGAGAAATATGAAACTAAAAGCCCTAGCATTGGCCGCTGGCCTAATTGTAAGTAATTACGCTCTTGGAGCAACCGCCTCAACATCAGCACAGAACTTTTGTTCAGATAGAAAGGCCGTTAAATATACTAAAGATTTGGTCGCTAATCGTAAAAATCAAATAAGTTTCACCAATAGAGGTGGACTTGTTAATGGTGGTGTTTGTTGGTGGCATAGTCGACTTACTCGTAAATTCGCTTACTTAGCAATTTATCGTCCAGACCTTCCAAAGCCTACTAGTGATGAGGCTTCAAAAATAATTAAGAAAATTAGACTTGGAAACGTAACTGAGGTTCCAGGGTTTAGTAATCTATATGACTTTTCACGAGAGTTTAGAGCAGAAATTCAGGAGCGTTTAGAGAAGTGGCAAATTGGTGATGGCTTTATGAGGCAGCAGTGGACTGTTGGTCTTTGGGGATCATCATCTACATCTGCTAAAAAACTTAGAAAGAGAATGGATGAGCTTTATGAGTATGTTGAAAAAGAAGGAAAGCTTGCTTATCAAATGCTTCAAATTAGAGGAATTACTTCCCATGCTTGGTTAGTTCTAAACGTAGAAAAAACTTCTAATGGGTATATTATGGAAGTTCTTGATAGTAACTACACCTCAACAAGTAAGATCAGATATACATATGGTCAAGAAAGAATAAGCGCTTACGGAGGTCTTGTTAATATCACTGGCAAGAAAGCCGAGCTAAGAAGACTTGAGAAAGCTGTTAAAAAATATTGTAAAAAGCTTAATTAAGAAAATTTCTAATTTCACTGGCGATGGTCTTAATATCATCGTCAGTTAAAAAAGGATGCATGGGAAGACAAACGGTTCTTCCCGCTCTTTTTTCTGCTTCTTCCTTTTCCCCCTCATATTCAGTAAGTGGTGGTTCCTGAGAAAGGGCACGCTCATAAAAAGAAGTGCAGCCAATATCTTTAGCGCTTAAATGTACAAGGAGTTTAGATGCCTTTTCCTCACTATCGAGTTGAATGGGGTAGAGATGCCAAGAGCTCGTTCTAATATAATCTTTCGCTAATAATCCAACGGGTAAATCTTTTAAGGCTTCATAATACTTTGCAGCTACATCTTCCCTTAATTGATTATTATGGGCGATCTCCTCGAGCTTAAGATGAAGAACAGCAGCTTGCATATGATCACATCTGCTATTCCTGCCAAGGGCATTTTCATCACCGCGGCCATGGTTTCTAATAACATCAATTTTTTTAGCTAATTCATCAGAGTCGGTTAGTATGCAACCGGCATCTCCCATCGCGCTTAAGTTTTTCGTTGGGTAAAAAGAAAAAGTTGTTAAGTTTCCACTAGAGCCAATGGGTCCTGAGTAGGCAAGGGCGCCTTGTGCTTGGGCGGCGTCTTCAATAATAGGAATATTTTTTTC
>JAIBDQ010000032.1 GCA_024686135.1 Halobacteriovorax sp.
ATTTATAATTTTATACCTAAGACAGAATGATCGTTTTTATTTAGATATTGCTCAACTTCTGGCCATTGTTGGATTTGTCACGGCACTCGTCTTTGCCACTTTTTTACCGGATGAGGAGGTTTAGATGATTAGCTTAATAGGTGAAATATTCGTTTTATTTGGATCGCTCTTCATTCTTATCGCGACTGTGGGAATCATGCGCATGCCTGATTATCTTATGAAACTTCAGGTTGCTAGTAAGGCCAGCGCTTTTGGTATTTTCCTTATGCTCTTAGGGGGAAATCTCATCTTACAAGATTGGTATTTTGTCTTATCATCGATAATGATATTTATTTTCCTTCTTGTTACTGTTCCCGTGGGGGCCCATGCCTTAGCAAGTGCCGAAAAAAGAATGCGTCGCTAGATTTTGAAGCTTACTTTTTAGTGACACAAATGAGGTCACCTTGTCGAAGCTCTTTTTATTTGAAAATAGATCTTCTCAACCTAGAGGGTGACCACTAACTTTATTAGATCATATAAGCTTAACTTTTAAACCTTCATCAGTTTCTTCAATCTTAAAATTAATTCTATAAGAACCAAAGTTTCTAAGGTCATTGAAGTTTACGTCTTGGTTTTCGATAACGTAATTCATCTTTTTAACAATCCAAAAGTCGATGCTTCCCGTATTTGATTCGGCCTTATCAAGTGCGTCAGTCAACGAAACGCTGATTGTCTTAGTGATACTTGTTTCATCTTCGATGGCTTGATTGGTTAGGATTTTATAGATGCCATCTTTATATGCCTTAAGCTTTACTTCAGTTGCTTTGGCTACGATAAGATCTTCAGTTGAAACTGTTTTGTATTCGAATCTTGAATAAGGTTTCTTATAAACGAATCCGTAGTTGTCACCATTTTTTTCACAGGCCAAGAACTTGAGGTCGATCTTAAACTCGATGGTCTGGTCGCTTATGATGGCATCAGATGCTTTTGCCATATAGACCCCAAGCTTGTTTCTGTAGAGATCGTAACTTGTTTTACAGTGAGCAACTTTTCCGTCAGATACTTTAACCGTATTGAACTCAGTAGTGGCCAAGGCCGTCATTGAAAAAAGCATTGAAGCTACGATAATTCCCTTCATTTTAATCCCTAAGTTTAAGTAAATTCGACTGATGTTTAGCATAGGCACAGAAAAAGGGAAGCTGGGATGAAGAAACTATCTTGATATACATCGTCATCTAAAAATGATGTTAAAAACCTAAGCATTTCAGCAACCTGTGTTGATCGATTTGCATAGGAAGTTTGAAACTAATGACTTAGTATGGCGCCGTGAAGAAGCTAATTATCTTATTTTTTGCCGTTATTTCTCTTAGCAGTGAAGCTAAGCTTTATAAAATTCTTGTTACAAGCTGGAGCTATAAGCCTGGTTTTGATTATATGCTGCATCTTAAGTCTCCTCTTAGCCCCCATCACTTTGTGCTAGACTGCCAAAGCTTTTTACATGAATTAGTCCTTTATGAAGCAGATAGGGAAGGTTCAGATCGAATCTTTGAGGTTTATTTTAATCCTCAGAGTTGCTACGATCTTGGCTCTTGGATTATCTCTCATACTGATATGGGCGGGAAGATGTGTTTTACATTAGATACTGTAGAGCAAACCGTTGAGATCAGCACAGAGAACTATCAGTTCTGTTTTTAACACCCAATTTCATGAAATTTATCTATAATATCTCTATATGAATAAAACCGTCTTTTTTAGTTTATTTTTTCTTCTTTTTTCAACGAAGGCCTTTTCTTTCGAGTTTAAACTCTTTCATACGAATGATCTGCATTCTTATTTTGAGGGAAGTGGACCTGATATGAGCTTTACCCAAAAGGCCGGGGATGGGGATATTGTTAAGGGTCATTACGCTCGCCTTGCTTATAAGATTAAAGAAGAGCGAGGCAAGTCGCTGGTCCCGACAATGTTAGTTGACGCGGGAGACTTTTTTGCGGGAACTTTATTTCACGCTCTTGCTCCAAATAAAAAAGTGAATGTATTCCCCGAGGCGGAATTCTTTAAGCTTCTAAATTATGATGCCACCACTCTTGGTAATCATGAGTTCGATGCTAGAGATAACGGCCTTTCGGTTATGCTTGATAAATGGAAGAAGTCAGAAGTTCCAACTTCTATCGTATCAACCAATCTTATCTTTCATAATAAAGATTCAGTCGTAAAAAAACATGTAGGAAAGAATAAAATTATAAAGCCTTATATGGTGAGAGAACTCAACCATAAAGGGGAAAAGCTTAGGGTTGGAATTATTGGTCTACTAGGTCCTGACGGCGCATTGGTCTCGCTTGGGACCAGAAAAGATATTGGTTTTATCGGTTTTGTTGATCAGGAGAGTAGTAAGGATATTGATTCACTAACGAGATTTTTAAAGACTTATATTAAAAAAATTAAAAAAGATGAAAAGCTAGATGTGGTCATAGGTCTACTTCATGGGGGACATCCGGAGGATACGACTATTTTAGAAGAGGTTCCGGAGATTAATCTTTTAATTGCTGGTCATACGCATACAGTTTATACAAAACCAATTATTATAGGTAATTCTGTACTTGTTCAGGCTGGATGTTTTGGAAGGTACCTAGGGAAACTGGCCCTTAAATGGGACGGAGCAAAGCTTAATGTTATAAATAAGGATACTATTCACGACATAGACGATAGCATTCCCGTCGATATTGAAATGACTGAGGCGATTAATTCTTATAAGATGGAGATTGATCGCTTTTTAGCTGAAACCGGCTTTAGTTACGATAGTTTTATTTTTACGGCCAAAGAATCTTTGATTCGTAAAAAGGAATCAAGTAATGAGCTTGGAGTCTTAGTGACCTCTGCAGTTCGCGAAGAGCTAAATAAGACTGCCAGAGATCCAGTGGAAGTATATTTTACTTCACTAGGTCTGATTCGAAAAAATATAATAAAGGATCATAGATATCAGCTTTCTGATATTTTTAAAATTATGGCCATTGGCTTTGATGAAGAGCAAAAACCAGGTCCTAAGGTAGTCAGCTTTTATTTAAGTAAGAGCGAGGTCTTTGACCTTATTAACTTTATGGAAGTTTATGGGATGATCTCTCATAAATTTACTCCGGCATTTTCTAATTCGGTCTCATACCATAATCGTTGGTGGGGAATTCCTTTTATTAATAAACTTGGTGATTTGAAACTGAATGGAAAGTCATATAGTGAGTGGCCAGAACTTATTCACGTGGGAACTAGTCAATTTGTGGCAGCCTACTTACCTAAGGTTCAATCCATGAGTTATGGTCTTTTGGAGTTTATTCCTAAGGATAAAAATGGGAGAGTCCTGGACAACCCCTTCATTCATCAGAATAAGGAATACGTTCTTCTAGCGAAGTATTTAAAATCTCAATATAAGAACTAAGGAAGTTTTAAGTCGGCTTCGACTACATTTGGGGCCAGTTTTACAATTTCGAAATTCGTTCCATTAGGCTTAAAGATTCCTTTGTCTGTAACCACTAAATCAACCACTGCCTTTCCCGTTAAAGGAAGTTTGCAGGTCTTAAGAAGTTTGGCGTCACCGTGCTTATTAAAGTGAGTCATCATGATTATGACGCTACCTGCGCCGTTCACAAGATCCATCGCACCGCCCATCCCTGTAACTTTCTTTCCAGGGATCATCCAGTTGGCGAGGCTTCTTTCTGTATCAACTTCCATTCCACCGAGAACGCAGTAGTCTATATGCCCACCTCTGATCATGCCAAAGGAAAGTGATGAATCAAAAAAGGAAGCTCCTTTAGAGATTGAGATCGTTTCTTTACCGGCGTTGATAAGGGTAGGGGAAACCGTCTTTTTAGTAGGTCTTCCTGAAACACCTAGGACGCCGTTTTCACTTTGAATCATAATATTGGAGTTTGGATCCATTCTTTCTGCAATAAGTGTAGGGAGTCCTATTCCTAGGTTTACTGAGGCATCTTTTTTAAAAAGAGCAATGACTTCGTCGGCCATATCTTCTTTAGTCCAGCTCATGCTTCACCTTCTAGTTTTAAAAACTCAATATCATTTTTATAGTTTGAACCTTGGAAGAGTCTTTGGACAAAAAGTCCTGGAAGGTGCACATCTTCTGGCTTTATATCTCCTAGTTCAACTAGCTCTTCTACTTCTACTACTGTGACTCTTGCGGCCATGGCCATAAGAGGAGAGAAGTTCCTAGCGGTTTCTTTAAACCAAAGGTTTCCATAGGGATCGGCTTTTTGTGCCTTAATAATGGCAAAGTCCGCATGGAGCGCTTCTTCTAAAATACAAGGGCGATCGAACATCTTCTCTTCTTTACCTTCAGCAATTAGAGTTCCATAGCCAGTGGGCGTATAAAAGGCACGAATACCAAGACCAGCGGCCCTGATTCGCTCAGAGAAAGTACCCTGGGGCACTAACTCCACATCAATTTGTTTATTTAACATTTGTTCTTCTAGATCCGGATTTCCACCCACGTAAGAGCAATAAGCTTTCTTGATTTTCTTTTGAGTGAGGATCTTAACTAGGCCTCTTCCAGAATTTCCAATATTATTTGAAATGACCGTGAGGTCTTTAACGTCCATTTGCGTTAAGGCATCAATGCAGTTTTCAGCGATACCACATAGACCAAAGCCCCCCGACATAAGAGTCATGCCTGTTTTAAAATCCGAAAGGGCATCAGCTGCGTTCTTATATATTTTAGGCAAGGAGCTTCTCCAGTTTCTTAAAGGTTTCTTTCCAAAGATCTAAGGGAAGATTTAAATGAGGTGCCAAGATTATTCTATCTTTTTGTGCAATAACTGATAGTCCCGCATCCCAGAAGTCTTTCCATGTGGGAGCATTTTTTATATCTATGGCCGCTAGAGCGCCAATCACTCTAGTCCTTTGGGGAAGGCTTTCGATATCTTTTTTAAACTCTTTGAGTAATTCTTCTAAATGCTTTTGAAAGCTTTGATCACTTAGATATTTTAAGACGGACTCAAGAGCCGCTAGACCCAGTGGGTGAGCGTAATTTGTAAGACCGCAACTTAATACAATATCATTAAAATGTTCGTGAATCTTATCGCTGGTCCATACAGCGCCAAATGGTATAACTCCGCCGGTGATCCCTTTTGCTAAGGTAATAAGGTCTGGCCTTAAATCAAAAGACTGAAATCCAAAAGGAGTTCCTAAACGGTAAAACCCGCAGATAACTTCATCTAAGATGAGTAGAACTCCATGGGTATTGCAGAGTTTTTGAATTCCTTGCAGCCACTCCTTAGTGGGGATCAACACACCATTATTGCCCGGAACTGTTTCAAGGATGACGGCAGCTAAGTCACTATTTGACTCAAAAATCTTAGACGTTTTACTTAGGTCCGTATCTTCATTTGGTTCAGGGATTCTTAGAGTCCACTGGTCAAGAGTTTGAACACTTTGATTACGCCAATCTCCTGTAACGGAAACGGCCCCTAGAGTTCCCCCATGATAACTAGGCTTTCTCGCGAGTACGGTTTTTTTTCCTGTATATAGTCTGGCCATCTTCAATGCGTTTTCAACAGACTCAGCACCGCTCACTGTATAGAAGATCTTTCCACCATCAAGATCAATTTGATTGATCAATTCTTTCGTTACTTTTGTTTTTAATTCAAAAACGGCTTTTGGGGCGACAATTGAAAAGTTATCTAACTGCTTCTTAACCGCATTTTCAATAAATTTTGGTCTAAGTCCAAAGCTTGCTTGATAGCTAATACTTGAAAGGTCTAGCTTCTTTTCGTTATTGCTATAGATAAAGTGATCTTCTACCTTATCCATCGGGTAGGTTAGACCACCTTTTTGTTTTGACCAAGTTATATAAAAGGGGTGGCCGTTCATTTTACACTTTCCTAAAATCTAAACTTTCACCTTGGGCCTCAAGTTTAAAATTATACTCAACAAAGTTTTTGTCATGCGTAGGGCAGCCTCTCCAAAAATAGAGATCGTTGGCCGTTAGGTGAGCAATGCCACCACCGCAAGTCATAGAAGGGTCCTGGGCTCCTGATTCAAAATGGGAGCAAATGCTCTTTGGGTGTCCTTCGTGATCTTGAAGGAGGGCCTTTAAATCATTATAGCTTTTAACATTAGGAACTTTTTGCGTAAGGAGATCCCATCTAGCATGGGTTGTAGAGCTCGTTGAAGTTTGGTCTTCCATCTTTTTAATCTCGATACCAAGGCAGTGGTTGGTATGGAAAACTCCGCCACTTTCATTAGCACCTATGGACCCTACCTTTTCTTGTTTGATAGGAGTTATTTCCCAGTGCTCTCCACCAGTAGGGTCAGAAATAATATAATTATGACCGGAGGTAACTGGAGAGTTAATAAGAACCTGCCTCATATCGACTAAAGTTTTAGACTGTAGGCATTTTCTAACAAGAACTGGCCAAATAAGTCCGGCCCTGGCGTTACTAGTATTAATATTATTAACCCCAATTAGCGCCTTATGTGAGTTAACACCCATCATACCAACGCAGCCTACTAGGCTAAAAATAACACTGGCTGGGTAGCCATGATCTTCAGGTGTTTTAATTACGCTGACATAGTTTTTAGCTGAACTATGCATATCCCAGGTTTGTCCACTATAGACTTCTCCGTCTCTACTTACATGAACTGTTGAACAGCCTTCTTCAGGCATTTCAATATCTCTAAAATCTGTATAGTTATTTAAAATAACAATTTGCTCTTTTGTGAGCCCAGCTCCTTCGGCAATACCTTCAAGTTCTTCTGTGATCTTTGGGGCAAATTGACGAGTGGCCTCTAGCTGTTCTTCAGCTAGTGGTTTAATGCTGTTTTTTAAGGCAGGGTTTTTAGCAAGCATTAATTCAACTCTGATTTCATAGAGCTCTTGAATAGCGACTCTGAAAGTTTCACCGTGATATTGTCCCCACTCTCTTGTGCTTTTACCTTTTTGATATTCAATAATAGGGAAATTACAATCTGTATGAATCATTAATTATTCTCCAAGAACTTCTTCATAGCTCCATAGGATGGAAGAAGTTTATATTTCCCATTTCCAAGAGGAGTTAACATTTTGGAAATTGAATAGGGTATATTTCCTTCAATTATCCCGGCTCCATTATGAATGGTTATCTTTGTGTTATGCTGGAGGGCCACAAGCTGACTAATTTTTTTAGAAAAATCAGCTCTTGTCTTTTTATATGCAGCTTGATCTGAGTTGATATGCTCAAGAGACTTTGTGTAGCTAGCATAAGAGAACTCGTCTCCATCCCAAGTTGAGATCATCATTAAAGGCTTAGCTAGGAAATTATCTTCATTAGCGAAAACCATCGCTGCTTGTCCGCCCATAAAAATAAACCCAGCATCTGGTTTAATCTCATCAATAGTAGAAGTGCAGAACTTAGTTTCGTCGTAGCGATACATTGAAGCAGCCGTATCGTTATAGACTAGGTTGATTTTCTTTTCAGTACAAAAAATTCTCAGCTCTTTTAGAAATTGCATTGGTATGGGAACTAAGAGGTTCTGAGGCATCGGTTCTAGCCAAATAGCCAAAATCTCTTTTGGGTCGGCTAATTCCTTTATTTGTTTTAAGACTTCCTTCCAATTTTCATTATTTGGTGAATCAAGATGTGAGACTGGAAAATAGACATCCTTTTCATTACTTAAGCTTCGGCTCATGAAGCTTCCAAGGCCAAAGTAATGCCCTTTGAAACTAATCATTTTATGTCTTGAGGAACCGGCTTCTTTTTCGGCAACGAACATTGATTTAGATATTTTATCAACACATTCACTTTGCCCACTGGCAGAGTAACCGTGCTGCAGCTCTTTAGGTAGCTGATTAAAGAGTTCTTTAAAATGATCAAGGTATCTAAGGCTGACGAAATTAGAAAGACAAACTTTATTAGTTAGGAAGGGTAGTTGCTCTACTAAATATTCTGGGCTTAATTCATTTGAAGATAGTGGCGCAGTAATGCCATTATCAAGCCTTAACTGGTCAACATTCCATTTAAGGTCGTTGGTATAATAAAAAACATCCCTGTAATTTTCAAAATCAGGATAATCTTCAGGAACATAGAATTTTTCTCTGGCCCCAAGTCCTAGATTAATTGAGAGCATGGCAGCAGCCATTCGGTCTCTATTTCTTCCAACAATTCGGTCCTTTCCAGAACTCATGGCCAGGAGGTTTAAGGCGGACTTTATTTGTCTTCCAAGGCCCTTGCCTTGGTGTCCAGCTCTTACTGTACAGTCAATCATATATAGAGTTCCTTCGGCACTAAAATCAGGATCTCTTCTAAGGATTCTTTCCTTTGGAAAGTTAATGGCCTTACCACTAATGGCCATGGCCTCAATCTTCTTATTTTTTACTAGAAGAAGACCAACGCCGCTGCCATCGCTTACTGAAGTTTCAAAGACTTCGATTGGGGTTTGTCTGCTTGGCTCATAGACTTCTTTTTGTATTGCCGTAATATCGTCTTTATAGTCGCTAAAGTTATCTTTAGTTAGTTCAATAAGCTCAGCACTTTCAATTCCTTCAGCAGAAGATAAGATTTCCTTGGCATATTTTACGGGATCAGTTGATGACTTACCGTTAAAGAGAATTTCAAGTCTCGTCTTAACAAGAGCTTCATTCCATTTATAAAGGTTTTTTGGTGCCCTAAAATCAGTTTCTACTTCTGTGACAAGTTCTACTTCGCCGCCGGCAAGGACGCTTGAAATGATCTGATCGAGTCTCTCAAAAAGAAAGTCTAAGTCCTTATCTGTGAATGCCGTATTAAGGCGAAATCTTAAAGTCTTAGTTCCGGCAGGATAATAAAGGAGCCCATGATCAAATCTTGCAGCTATAAAGTCGGCAACTTTATCACTATCTAAAAGATCAAAGGCAAAGCTTAATCCCATAAGTCTTGGTCGAGCAATATGACTTGAGTGCTTATCAATAAGCTTATTAAGCCTAGCTCTTGATTTTTCTTCAAGGGCCAAAATGTTTTTTTGTGACTGATCTAAAGCAACGGCATGGAAGTAACCACGAATCATAGAGACCATAGAAAATTCTTCTGCTGCTCCGGAAAGTTTAACTTCGTCTGCGTGGCTTATGACCATTCCTATTTGAGCCTTTTTAGCACAAACCACATAGTCTGGGTTTAGCTGACTACCGTCAGAGTTCTTCATATCAAGTGTTCGATGCCAGAAAAATTCACGGCCTAAATGAAAGC
Source organism: Halobacteriovorax sp. (assembly GCA_024686135.1). Taxonomy (GTDB): domain Bacteria; phylum Bdellovibrionota; class Bacteriovoracia; order Bacteriovoracales; family Bacteriovoracaceae. The sequence continues at coordinate 9,180 of JAIBDQ010000032.1, forward strand.
CGGTTTGAACTTCATCATGAATAACACCAATACCAAATGATCTTGCCATAAGAAGAAGTGCTGTGTGGAATCTTCCTGATGAATATCGATCACCACCTTCACATTGCATAGGCTCTACAATTATTGAAAATATCTCGCCCTTTAAAAGCTCGGTTCTCACTTTTAAAAGAGCTGTCGTTTCAATCTTTAAGAATTCGTCCTTATCCCATTCTTTTGGGGTCTTCAATTCACGGTTCGTGGCATTATCCCAAAACTCTTGCCATCCCTTAGGCACTTCTAAGTTAACTTGATCATCAATTAACTCTGGATAGTCACAAAAAGTTGCATCAAAACCCGGAAAAAGAAAAGGTTCCCTTTTACTTGGATTCCAGGTCGCCTGAAGGCTAACAAGCATTCTTCCATGAAATGAACCTTCAAAAGCGAGTACTTTGTTTGCCTTTTTATATTTTCTATTTTTATAACAATAGCCAAGTGCGATTTCGTTTGCTTCCGCTCCTGAATTACAAAAGGTTGTGTGAAGAGACTCCCATCCAGCTTTTCTTTTTAAAAAAGCTTCAAAGCTGGCTCTCAGTTCTTTTGCCACTTTCGTATGGTTTTCATTTGTCCACGATTCTAAATAATGTGCTGGGCCTAAAAAGACACTAGGATTGAATCCAAGACCTAAGGTTGCAATTTGGCTAGCAGCATCCATTAGATAATGAGGTTTACCGTCGGCACCTTCGATACCCATGTATGGACCATGGGAGCTTTTAAGTTCAGTTAGATATTGCTTTTTTTCTGCCGGAAGTAGTGAGCCTTCGTAGTAGGCGGCTAGCTTTTTAGCAGCATAGGATTCATCTGACTTTTGAATTAGGTTTAATTTCATTATCGGCTCTCTTTTGAAATGATGGCCTTAAGCCATTCACTAAAGGAGTGACCATTTTGTTCCATCATCAGAGGGAATAAACTAATTGGGGTCATCCCTGGAAACGTATTAATTTCATTTAAGTAAACTTTGCCGTCATCAGCTAAAAAGAAGTCCACTCTAGATAAATGTTTTATTTTAAGCGCTTTGAAGGCCGTGCTGGCATATTTCTTCATAAGGCTTATAACTTCTTCAGAAACATTGATGGCCCTAGGAGTTGTGGTTGTTTCACTTTTTCCGGCGTACTTTTCTTCATAGGTGTAAAACTCATTAGGGCAAATTATTTCACCGGGCGGAGTAACTACTATTTCTCCATTAAATTCATAAGCACTAGTTTCAAGTTCTCTGCCTTTGATTGTTTTTTCTATAAGGACATAGTCAGAATATTTGAAGGCATCGGATAGGAATTTAAATAAGTCATTTGCATCCGTGCAATGATAACAGCCAATACTAGATCCTTGGCTTGCAGCCTTTATATAAACATCGGGATTGACTTTGAAAAATGCAGAAGCCTTTTCTTTTTGTTCATCGTCCAAACTAGTTAAATAACAAAATGGAGTGTTAGGTATATTTAAGTTGTCTAGCCAGAGTTTAGTCGTGACTTTGTTAAAACAGAGGATACTCGTTTCTGGGTTGCAACCCAAATAGGGGAGTTCCATCATTTCAAAAACCGATTGGATATCTCCCGTTTCTCCCGGATAGCCGTGAATACAGGGAATAGCAAAGTTAAGCTTTATGGATTTATCTGAATAGACCAGTTCGCCACTCTTACGTAGCTCACAACTTTTTCCTTCTTTGTCTTTTCGAGTGCCGTCTTTACAGATTTCAACCCAGTGTAGGTTAATTTCTTCCCAGTCTTTTAGCTGATCATAAATAAAACCAGCGGAAATAAGAGAAACTTCATGTTCACTAGAGCCGCCTCCGCATATGAGGAGTACATTTTTTTTGGTCATCCGTTTCCCCCTGGTACTTCTCTATCTTAGAGATTCAGGCATCTTCTCTTTATCTAACTCATTAAACATTGAGACAATTTCTTCCATGGCAACACTTTGGGAATCTCTAGAGCCATAACGTCTGAAATTCAAAGTCTTGCTTTCCATTTCTTGGTCACCGACAACTAGCATGAAAGGAATCTTTCCTTTTTGTATTTGTCTTGTTTTGTAACCCATAGATTCGTTACGATCATCAACTCTAATTCTAAAACCTTTTTCCCTAAGTTCTTCAGCAACTTTATTACTGTACTCGAGATGGTTTTCATTTCTTACGGGAACAATTACGGCCTGCTCAGGAGCTAACCAAAACGGGAAAGCCCCGCCTACATGTTCTAGGTAAACACCAAAGAATCTTTCTAAGCTTCCAAGAAGGGCACGGTGAATGACCACTGGTCTTTCTTCTGAGCCCTCTTGTGTTGTAAATTTTAAATTGAACCTATCCGGTAATTGGAAATCAAGTTGTATAGTCCCTAATTGATAATATCGATTAAGGGCGTCCGCAATTTCTACATCAATCTTAGGTCCATAAAAAGCACCGTCGCCTTCTTTGATATCGTATTCATACCCACTAGCTTCAAGGGCGTCTTTAAGAGCACCTTCAGCGATATCCCAGGTCTTATCGTCACCGGCCTTTTTCTCAGGTCTTGTTGATAAGTGAACTTTTACGTCTTTGAAGCCAAAATGCTCATAACAAACAAAGAACATCTTCATTAAGTCTTGGATCTCACCTTGAATTTTATCAAGCGGGATAAAGATATGGGCGTCATCTTGGCAAAAGGTTCTAACTCTAGTGAGTCCAGTGACAGCTCCAGCCTTTTCGTAACGATGAAGTCTTCCAAAGTCAGCATATCTTAGAGGAAGATCTCTGTAGCTATACTTATAATGTTTAAACATAAGCATATGACAAGGACAGTTCATGGGCTTCACTGCATATTCTCTTTCGTCGATACGAGAGAAATACATATTTTCTTTATAATGCTCGTAATGACCTGAAGTATGCCAGAGCTCAGAATCGAGAACCTGAGGTGTTACCACTTCGTCGTAATTAAATTTTCTATAGATTCTTCTCATGAACTCGATGAGTTCGTTATAAACAAAAGCTCCCTTAGGCATAAAGAAGGGGGATGCTGGGGCCACTGGATCAAAATGAAATAGCTCCAGTTCTTTCCCAAGCTTTCTATGATCTCTTTTCTTAGCTTCTTCTAGAAAATGAAGATGCTCTTTTAACTCTTCTTTGCTCTCAAAACAAACGGCATAGATTCTTTGAAGCATTTCATTGTCTGAATCACCTTTCCAGTAAGCACCGGCCGTATGTAATAGCTTGAATGATCTAGGAAGCTGATTTGTATTGTCCACATGGGGTCCACGGCATAGGTCTATGAACTCCCCTTGCTGATAACAACCGATCTCTTCACCTTCAGGGATCGCTTCAATCAGCTCTACTTTTAAAGACTGACCTTTTTCTCCAAAAAACTTAATGGCCTCATCACGTGATAAGACTTTTCTCTCGATCGGAAGCTTTTCCTTCATGATCTTTTTCATGGTGTCTTGGATCTTTTTTAGATCTTCGTCCTTGATATGGTAGTCCATTTTGATGTCGTAATAGAATCCGTTCTCAATAACGGGCCCAACACCAAATTGAACGTTCTGATCTGGCCAAATTCTTTCAATGGCCTGCGCCATAAGATGGGCCGATGAGTGTCTTAGCGTATCTATATCAAATTTAGTTGCCTGTTCAGACATATAAGTCCCTTAAATTACGTAGTTTTTAGGTGAAATTTAACTCCTAGATTAGCAATCTAAGCTCAGAATATCAATGACTTGTAAGGCTAAAAATTACATAGTTTTTGATACTCTTTTGACCTAAATGGTAGGACTATGATATGAGAAGTAAGACTGTGTGAAAAAGCCTTTAATTTCGGGTATTACACAGACCTCGAACGGAGACAGATTATGGATCAAACAATTGATCAAGAAACAATGAACATGAATTCTATTCCTTCAGGACAAGTGGCGGACGTTGAAGCGGCCATGGGTTTTGTACAAGTGGATGAAAATTTAATGCCAACACCAGAAAGCATGACGAAGCATGAAATCGGAAGAGCTTTTTATCAGCTTGGCAAACTTCATTACGATAAATCTGACCTCGTTAAAGCTGAGATGGATTTTCTTAAAGCATATAAATGCGCTGAACTTCCAAGAGATGCTTTTTCAGTACTTAAAATTTTAGGTTTTCTTATTAGAATTGCCTCTGAGAGACAAGATGATGAAAAAGGTGGCTTCTATATTAAAGAAGCAGAGAAGATTGCTGAGGATCTAACTAGTGTTCTTGGAAGTTTAAACTCTGAATACTTTTATAACGTTGGTATTGTTAAGAATTACTCCGGTAAATTCGATGAAGCTAAAGAGAATTTCGAATTGGCCTATAAAAGAAGTAAGGAAGAGAATGAGCCTGAGCTCCTTTCTAAATGTCTTCTTGCTCTTGCCACTAATAGCTATAATAGGAAAGACTATGAGTCTTCTTTAGAGTACCTAGCTCAACTAAATCAACTATTAAAAATTATCAATAAAAACTATCTACAAGGGGCCATGTTCCTTTTCGCAGCTAAGGTTTATACAGAGCTTGATCTTTATGAAAAAGCTCTTCAAAACTACAAGTATGCTAATGAAACTCTTCAAGAGAAGAAGTGTTGGAACTTATATGGTTATATCCTTTTAGGTAAGGGAATGGTTTACAAGCGTATGGGTGATTATGACCGCGCATTAGGACTTTTCCAACTTGCCCAAGAGTCGATTGATAAAGCCACGTTCAGAAGGCTTGCAGAGCTAATTGATAAAGAAATTAAAGATGTTAATGACTCAAGTGTTGACCTTTATTTAGATAGAGCTAATAGAAAAGTTAAAGAAAAGTCACTTGGAACAATCGACTTTAAACATCGTTTTGTTCTTCTTGAAATTCTATTCCTTTTGGCCAAAAACTCAGGGACTTATTACGATAAAGACGCCTTGGCTAAGTCAATCTGGAAGGATGAGTACAACCCACTTATTCACGATAAACTTATTTATACTTCTGTAAGTCGTCTTAGAAAGCTTATTGAGCCTAAGAATGAAAAAGGACAAAAGAGAAAGTATATTGTTCGCGGAAAAGATGGATATACTTTTAATCCACTTGCAAAGATTCGTTTTCATATGGAAGCCAAGCCTCAGGTTGATCGTACAATCGGTAACGTGGAGCTTAGTTCACCAGTATAATTCTATTGAAAACTGCAACTATAATGACCATTTGGGCCCTGTTCTTTAGTACAGGGCTTTTTTCTGAAGAGCTCAAAGATAGAGCTCTTTTCCGCTATGATAATGAGGTTGTTTTTTTAAGTGAAGCTAAAGACCTAATCAAAAGCTTAGAAAAATTTAGATGCCTAAAAGATGACTGGCTAAGCTTGAAGGTGACAAAGCTTACCAAGAAGGACTTTTTACATTTGCCAAAATTAGGTTTCGACAAAAAGTCATTACGTGAAGATAGACAGTTTATTAACCGTTTTATCGATCTTCAAAAGCTTAAGACTTTTACTAAAGATCAATTGGTGAAAATTGAAGACTCAGAGCTCGTTGCCATTAATAAAACCAGCTGCTTTCCTAGAGGTCATAAAAGTTGGCCCGTAGAAGTTAAAGAACTTGTAAAATTAGAGCTTTATATCAAATCGAGATATGTAAAAGAGGCTGATAATAAGGAAGAACAGGTTCGTAGACTCAATTCCTTTTTTACCTCTATTGTCAGAAAGTCTAATGAAAACCTCTTCTTCTGAGTTCGGGACAATTGATTTCTTCTTTTGCGGAAAGGATCAAAATACCATCATCCATCAAGGTCTTATTGATCGCCTCTCAAATCTAGATAAAGCATACTTTCCCACTCCGTGGAATAAAGAAAAGTGGAATGAGGTCTTAAAGCATAAGTCAGGGCATTATTTGGTAGGAGTTTCTCATGATTCTGAACGAGTTTATGGATTTACTTTAATTGGAATTTCAAATCCAGACTCAGCTCACCTTTATAAAATCTTAGTTGATCCAAGTATACACAGGCGGGGTCTTGGCAAATCCATGCTTTTAGATGCTATGTGTCTACTTAAAGATAAAAATTATAATTCAATCTACTTAGAGGTTGAACAAAGCAATTTTGAAGCCTTAGGCTTTTACCGAACCCTCGGCTACAAGGTCCTTGTGGGGAAAAAAGACTTTTATGGCCCGATGCGTGATGCCTTTGCTATGGAAGCAATTCTTTAACCAACAATTTAATAATATCAGTGTCCTATCTTGTCTTTATCTAAGTGCTTTGATACATAGTAGCAGTTCTTTTATTTGATCATCATAATAGGGCGGATTAAATTTTTTATCCGCCCTTTTTTTTTATAGGAAGGTCTTTTGGTTTTAAGAGAAGAAAGATCCGGTATGGATAAAAAATTTTTTGAGTTATGCCAAAAAGTGGTTAGCGCTGAGGGGCTCGAAATTTATGATTTGGATTACTTACCTGGATCTCATGAACTGAGACTTTTTATCCAAAACCCTGAAACAAGAACTGCAGTCATAGAAGATTGCATAAAGATTGATAAGGCCATGACGCCTTTTATCGAAGAAGAAGAATGGATGCCTAGCGAGTTAACCCTAGAGGTAAGTAGCCCAGGTGTTTACCGCAATCTTACTAGTTTGAATCATTTCAAAGTAGTAGAAGGGCAAATTGTTCAGCTGACATTAAAAAAGAAGCTGAATGATGACTTAGAAGGATTACCAAAGAAACTTAAAGGTCAAAAAAAGATTATTGGCACCTTAATAGAAGTTTCAGATGAAGGAATTTCTCTAGGTATAGAAGATTTAAAAATTGATTTAAAATATGACGAAATAAAAAAAGCTAATCTCGAAGTAGATATAGCGTAAGAGTGAGGAAAATATGGTTTTTTCAGAAATTGGAAAAGTAATTGAGGCCCTAGGGAAGGATCGTGGTATCGAAAGAGATATTGTTATTAAAGCGATCGAGCAGGCGTTCTTAGTTACAGCTAGAAAGAAATTTGGAATTCAAGGTGAATACGAGACTCGTTATAACGATTCAGACGATGAGATTGAAATTTACCAATATAAGAACGTTGTTGATGATGTAAGAGACCCAATTCTTGAAATCACATTAAACGACGCTAAAGAGTTAGACGAAGAAGTTGAAGTTGGTGACCAGCTTGGTATTCGTATCGAGAATCCTAACTTCACTAGAGTTGATGTTCAAACAGCTAGACAGATTATTTTTCAAAAAGTACGTGATGCTGAAAGAGAAATCCTTTTCGCTGACTTCAAACATAGAGAAACTGAACTTATTACTGGTATTGCTCGTCGTTATGAAAGAGGGAATATTATCGTCGACCTTGGTAAGGCCGATGCCATCCTTCCAAGAAGAGAAATCATTCCAGGAGAGAATTTTAAGACTGGTGACCGTATACAGGCCTATCTTTCTGAAGTAGTGATGACGAACCGTGGACCGGAGATCAGGCTTTCTAGAACTAGCCCTCTTTTCCTAGTTAAATTATTTGAAGTTGAAGTTCCTGAGATTCAAGACGGAACAATTGAAATTAAGGCTGCCGCCAGAGAGCCAGGACATAGAGCTAAGATTGCGGTTGTCTCTGTAGATAAAGATATTGATCCTGTTGGTGCCTGTGTTGGTATGAAGGGGAGCCGTGTTCAAAACGTAGTTAACGAACTTCAAGGCGAGAAGATTGATATTGTTAAGTTTTCAGAAGACCTTGATACGTTTGCTAGAGCAGCTCTTGCCCCAGCAGAAATTACAAATATTATGATCGATGACGAAGACAAGAACCTAGCGGTAGTTGTTGAAGAAGATCAGTTAAGCCTAGCTATTGGTAGAAGAGGACAAAATGTTCGTCTTGCAGCCATGTTAACTGGTTATAAAGTTAATATTATTTCGAAATCCAAGCTTCAGGAGAAAATCCAAAAAGCAGTGGAAAACCTTATGCAAATTCCATCGATCACAGACGCAAGAGCTCAAGTTATGGTTCAGTCAGGTGTTGAAGGAATTGGCGATCTTGCTGGAATGGAAAATGAGCAGTTATGTCAGATTCTTGAAGTTGAAGAGGCTGAGGCAACTGAGATCTTAAAAGAAACTCATGATCTGATCGAAAAAGGTGAAGTAAGTCTACAAATTGATGAAGAAGAAGAACTAGTATCTGCATCTGCTATCCCAGCTTACCACGGTAAGATTGAGAAGAGCGGCGGCGGAGACGGTGAGGATGAAGCGGAGAAATTTTCTGATGCAGAAAGAAGACTTCGTGAAGAGCTTGCCGCATTTAAATTGAAGTAAAAACACGAGATAAAGTTAAAAGCTTTATTTATGGAGTAAAGAATGCCCAAAAAAGTCTTTGAATTGGCAAAAGAGTTAGAGCTTAAACCACTTGACCTAGTGGAGGAGCTTAAGATGAAAGGTTTTGATAATGTCAAAAACCATATGAGTGTCTTAAGTGATGATGACTTGGCTAAATTTGATTCGCTAAAAGCTGTAGAAGCTAAAGCAGCTGAAGAAGCTGCTGCGACAAAAAAGAAAACCAAGAAAAAATCTACTAAGAAAAAAGCTAAAACTGCCAAGACTGCTAAGAAGGTTGCTAAAAAAGCTAAGACGACTAAAGCTGCTGGAAAAGAAGGAGATGCTCCTAAAAAGAAAGTTGCAACGGTAAGAAAGAAAACCGTTATTAGACGTAAATCAGGCGAAAAAGAAGAAGCCCCAGTTGAGGAAGTTCTTGAAACAAAGGCAATTGCAACTGAAGAGATAAGTTCTCCAGAAGCTGAAGTTCAAGCTAGTCCAGAGGCAGTTGAAGAGAAAAAAGAAGGAGGGCTTCAGGTTGTAAGTCGTCCAGAAGCTCCAGTAGAAGAAAAAGCAGAAGAACCTGAGAAAAAAGATATTTATGAAGAGAAAGTTCATAAGTTCACTCCGGTCTTTATTCCTGAAAAAAAGGCAGAATCTGAAGAGAAACCAGCTGCCAAAGAAGGTGCGGCTACTGGAAAAGAAGAATTTTCTGAAGATGATGAGAAAAAAGGCGAAGCTAAAAAGAAATTTGGCGGCTTAGCTTCGATGATGAGTGGAAAGAAGGCTAGTGTAAGTAAGTCTGCCCTTCTGACTCAAACTAGAGCCGACTCTGAGCTTAAAAGTTATGCCGCTCTAAGTGGTACTGGTCGTCCAGTTTATACACAGGTTAAAAAGAAAAGAATTTACTCAGGTGCTACTAATAAGACTGAGATTACAGAAATAAAAGATGCAAAAAGAGTTGTGAATCTCCACGGTGGAGCGACTGTTGTAGAGCTGGCTAAAAAATTAAAAGTTAAATCTAAAGAATTAGTTGATAAGGCCCTAGAGCTAAACCTTCTTTTAAAGAATGATGACTTTGTAGGAATAATTCTCGCGTCAGAGCTTGCTGAACTTTATAATTATAGAGTTGAAGATAAACAGTTTGATGAAGAGGCAGTTCTTGGAAATGGAGATCTTTCTGAAGAACAGAAATCAACTCTACCAGTTCGAAATCCGATTATCACAATTATGGGACATGTCGACCATGGTAAGACAACTCTTCTCGATCATATTCGTTCAGCAAAAGTTTGCGAAGGTGAGGCCGGTGGTATCACCCAGCATATTGGAGCTTATTCAGTTAATACCTCTGGTGGAAAGACATTAACTTTTCTAGATACTCCTGGACACGCGGCCTTTGCCTCAATGAGACAAAGAGGTGCTGATGTTACCGATATCGTGGTCTTAGTTGTAGCAGCCGATGATGGTGTTATGCCTCAAACTAAAGAATCAATTAAATTCTGTGAGAACTCGGGGTGCCCTATTATCATAGCCGTCAATAAGATGGATAAAGAGGGTGTTAATACAGATAGAATTAAATCTGAACTCTCTGAATATAATCTTGCGCCAGAAGATTGGGGCGGTACAACTCAATATTTTCCAATCTCAGCACTCAAAGGTGACGGGATTGATGAGCTTTTAGACGGAATTGGTCTTCAAGCAGAGATGATGGAACTTCGTGCTGATCCTAAAGGACAAGCTGAAGGTGTAGTTATCGAATCAAAGATTGAGCAAGGGCGTGGACCAATGTCTACCATCCTCGTTCAAAAAGGAACTCTGAAAAAAGGTGATACTGTCGTGGTTGGAGAAACTTACGGCAGAGCGAGAAGCCTGATGGATTCGAAGGGCGAAATGTTAAATCAGGTCGGTCCTTCTATGCCAGTTCAGATTCTAGGCTTAGGTGATCCACCAAGTCCGGGAGACCAATTAAATGTTGTAAAAAATGAAAGAGAAGCTAAGAAGATTGTTCAAAATAGACTTGATGAGAAAAGAAAGCTTGCTGCTGTTCCGACTCAAAAACAAGTTTCCCTGGAAGATTTCTTCGCATCAGCTGCTGGTGAAGGGGTAGAACAGAAAACTCTTAACCTTATTATCCGTACAGATGTTCAAGGTTCTTTTGAGGCCATTAAACAATCTCTTGAGCCACTGGCCAACTCTGAAGTTGATGTAAAAGTAATCGGTGGAGGGGTTGGACCTATTACTGATAGCGATATCAACTTAGCTGACTCATCCGGTGCCGTAGTTATTGGTTTTGGAATGAGACCTGTAACTTCAGCAAGAAGGCTTTCTGAAGAAAAAGGTATCGATGTTAAAACATACCAAATCATCTATGAGTTAATTGACGATGTTAAGGCAGCTCTTGAAGGTCTTCTTGACCCAGATACGGAAGAGAAGTTTATCGGTAGAGCTGAAGTTAAAGATACTTTTGTTGTTCCGAAAATCGGTCAGATTGCAGGTTCTCTTGTGGTTGATGGAAAAATCCAACTTGGATGCCATATTAGACTTCTTAGAGGCGGAAGAATCATGTTTGATGGTGAATTATCTTCACTTAAACGATTCAAAGACGACGTTAAAGAGGTTAAAAACGGCCTAGAGTGTGGTATTGGTCTTAAAGATTTCAATGACTTAAAGGTCGGAGATCTCTTCGAGGCCTATATGTTGGTAGAAAAGAAACGGACCCTTGAAGATGTGGAACAAGCTGAGATACAAAAGGCTGAAGAAGCAGAAGCAGCCGCAGATGCAGCAGCACGGGCGGCCGAGTCTGAAGAAGTTGAAAACGAGACCAGTCTTTAAGGAAATATATGGCTAAGAAAACGTTCACCAAGATTAAGCTTGAAGAGAGAATTATGAATGAAATTAATTCGTCTTTTCGATCTGTGGTGAACGACCCTAGCCTACAATTTGTTAGCATCACAAAAGTTGTTCTTAATGGAGATTTCTCTGAGGCAACTTGTTCATGGGATACCTTTGATGATTCCAAAAGAGGGGATGCTAAGAAGGCCATCATTAAAGTAGCTCCAAGAGTTAGAGGGATTATTTCTCAAAAACTAGAGCTACGTCATACGCCAAAACTCAATTTTGTTTACGATGATCAATTTGTCTGTGAGCAAAATATTACTGAATTATTAAACGGTGTAAAAAAAAATAATCCAAATCTTTCAAAATGAACCCCGTAGCATTTCTCGTCGATAAACCAGAAGGCATGGGGAGCACGGATGTTGTTCGTCATTTCAAAAGAAACTTACCTAAGCCATTTAAAAAAATAGGACATTTTGGAACACTTGATCCATTTGCTACTGGACTGTTAATCGTCGGTATCAATGGGGCTCAAAAGTTGGCAGACTATCTTCATAAAGATTATCCAAAAACTTATAGAGCGAGGGGAGTATTAGGAATATCCTCAGATACAGGTGATAAAACGGGAGAGTTAGTTAAGTCGTCACTTCCTGAGGGTATTGAGGACCTCGACTTCTCTTTGCAGGAAAAGAAATGGTTCGAAAAATTTTCTAAAGGGTATATGCAAGCACCTCCGGCCTATTCAGCTGCCAAGCATAAAGGGAAAAATCTTTATGAGTACGCCAGAAAAGGTATTATTATTGAGAAAGAAAAAGTCCCTAGAGATGTTCTAGACTTTAAGCTCACCAAGATAGACCTGCCTTATATCGATTTTGAAGTAACCGTTAGTTCTGGAACTTATATTCGCGTTCTCTTTGAGGATATGGCGGGGGATTTAGGCGCTACAGGACATCTAGAAAGTCTGAGAAGAATCAAAATCGGTCCTCACTTAGTTGAATCGGCCAGTGCACTAGATGATTGTTTTGAAGGAAAGATAGATGTTTGTGAGCTTTATAAAGTTAAAGACATTGTTCTAAGTAATGAAGAGCAGTTAAAAAAATATAAAAATGGCATAAAACTTTCTTCTATAGATGGTATGCGTCATTTGGGCCAACAAGAGGCTGGATGGGTAAAGTCCCCACGGGGAGTGCTTCTCGGCCTTGCTAGGCGCGTAGGAGAAGACCTTCAGGTTCTCTTCAATTTTCCCAAGATATCTTAAAACTCATTGGCAAGCTGCCTTTGAGATATTATCTTAGAAGCACTGTAATTTCATAAGATTAGGAGTCAGATTTGAGTCTTCAGATTCTTTCGTTAGGTGTAGCTGGATTAATGGCAGTAGGCCTAGTTATTGGTATCGGGTTATTAAGTTTAACAAGTGGTGGTTTACACTTTTTGTTTGCTCGCCCAGGGCTAGAAATTTTAAAATCAAAGCATGGTGCAAACGGTTTTGCTTTTGCCTTTCGTTTTAATAGCTCTAGAGAGCCGGCCAAATTTGATGTTGTCAGACTTAGACTATTCAATCCATTTGGGTCACCGGAACAAGTAGATCTTACGAGAAGCTTCCAGGGGATCGATCATACCTTTGCTCAAGATTTTGATATGGGCATCAAGCTTGATGAATTGATTAATGCCAAAGGTTTTGATGATGCCATGGTTGAAGTTGAGGTCAACGCAAGTAAAGATGGTGTTTCTCAGTACTTCAGAATGAAAGGGAAAGACTTAAAAAAGCAAATTGACGGAGCTACACAAACAGCTGATCAGTATAATGAAGAAAATTCTCCGAGCTATAAAAAACCAGTTTTTCATCAGACTCAGAGAAGTTTTATAGCAGACCCACTACCGGCAAGTGCTAATGCACTTAAGATAGCAAGTAATCCTGAGTTCGCAGGAGAGTTCGCTGCTGGAGCCTCAGACGCTCCAAAGGAAGAGAACTTTGCTCTAAGTAAGGTTTGGATTGAAGACGGCTGTATCGTTTGTGACGCTTGTGAGACGATTTCACCAGACGTATTCGAAGTTAAAGATGGTGGTTGTATTGTTCGTCCTGGAGCCCCTCTTGAGAATGGGTTAAATATTCAAGAAGCAGCTGAGGCTTGTCCAGTTGAAATTATCAAATTTACTAAAGCTAACTAAAAAGTTTAAAAAGCAATTTTAAGAAAAAAAAGGCTCCATTCAGGAGCCTTTTTTGTTTCTATTTATTATCTTGCAACTATCTAAAGTGAACCATTTCTGGCATTAATGGCATGGTCTGCTGGTAAAGCTCCGTCTTTTTCTCAAGACTTCCTTCTACGAAACTTTGAATAATATCTAGATCCATTTCGTAAAGCTTAAGCTCTTCTTCACCTGCTAACTCTGGTGGAGCGCCCATACCTGCTTTAAGTTCGATTACCTTTTTAAGACCATCAACCTTTAACATATAGGCCTTGAAAAGATCGGTACCCATTTGCTCGCCAAATCTTCCAACAAAGAACTCAAGCTTCAGCCATGCTTCTTCTGGTTGAGAAAAAGTTTGCTCAGCTGCTTGAAGAAGTGAACCTAGTAGTGAGTCTGGAAGCTTAATCGCAATTTCTTCTTCAGGAGAAAGTCCTTCTGGAAGTGGAGGATTAAGTCTAGCATTCACTACTTTTACAATTAGTTTCTGATCTACTTGCTTTAAGTAATCAAAGGTCTTGAAAGATTCAATCATGATGCTAGCAAGAGCATTAGTCTCATTAGCAGCATAGAATGTATCATCAAGTAAGATGTATTCTAGGTCTGTTAAGTCTCTAGCTTCACCTAATTTAAACTTTCTAATTGTGAAAAGGTTCACAATATCGTGAGCATCTTGTCCATACTCATCATCTTGAGTAAGACCAAATTGCTTAGCATTCTTTAAAATAACTTCTGTAAGCTTAGCATTCCCTGACTCTGGTAGGTCAAAGAAGTTCTTAAGCCAAGGTAATCCTCTTTGAGGACCATTAACCATATAACTTAGGTCAATTGAGTATTCTTGTTCAAACTGTCTACCGTCTTCAGTTTTAAAGAGTACTGGCTCAATAAGATCGTCTCCAAGAATTAAGTGTCTTAAGAAGTTTCCAATCTTTGGAGCAATACTTCCATGGTCTACAAGGGCCATATGACTGCTTTCTGTGATTGGTCTTCCACTTTTTCTTTGAAGAAGAGCTTTCATAGCGATTACTTTATCAACCCAAGTACCACGAACTGCTCTATCGTTAGAGTAAATGTGGATCGGACTATTATCTTTAAATCCGTTAAGGAATTTACCAGCTTCACCTACGACAACAAAGTTGTCCCCAGCCACTTCTTTTTTAACGGCAGGGTCAAAACATGATTTCGTTACATGCTTGATAGAGAACTTAACATCATCATAGATTTTAGAAAGTGTTCTAAGCTCAACTACTTTTGTAGGGGCGTCTGCTTTGGCGAGAGCACAAGTGTGATCTGGCATCTTAAGAACTTTTAGGAAGAAGTCTCCAGCAATCTTAACAGAGTCTCTTCTTTCGTTGATATCTTTACAGATAGGGTAAAGAGCAAGTTCTGCAGGACCACAACCCTGGGCCATTAAATCAGCACCAAAGATTGAAGCAAAGAATTCCCACTCTTCAAAGATGCCACGGATTCTATTGAACTCGTGATATCTAGCGATTGTGTAGCCACCAAGACCTTCGGCCTGAAAGGTGTTTCTCCCGTCTCTAAAGTTTCTATATCTGTAGTATGTTTCATACTTATCAATATAATGATTCACGATTTCTACAAGAGTAGAACCTTCATCAAATCGATTACAAGATGCTGAAAGACCTGCGTTTGAGTCTGTACAAAATTGATAGGAAGCCAGTTTTTCTTCAAGAACAGGTGTGTCTTCTCCGGTTCCTTCAGATCTTGCTTCATTTGCAGCGTCTAGGGCATTAGTTAAGTCGTAAAGACTAGTTTCGATTTTAACAAATTCCTTATCTTTGACATCTTCAGGAAGTGTTCCATCATTTGTCATCGCTCTATTTAGCTCTACTTCTCTTGCGTAACCGAAACGAAGGGCAGCAATATCGTATTTACCAAACACTGTACTCTCGTTAAGTGGATCAAAAGCATAATCCATTACTGATGAGTAAGCTGGAGCGTGAGAAAGTCCAAGTGCTTTTGCTTCTTCTTCAGTCCAGTAGTTTGCTGCATCTTTTGAAGCGATAAAGTTATGTCTTAGACCAAGTCCGTGACCAACTTCGTGCACTAATGTTGCCGTATAAGTATAAGGAACAATCAAATCAACAGCTATCTTTCTTTGAGCTTCAGTTAATTCACTCCATCTTTTTAAGATTCCATCTTTTTTGAAAACATTTTTCATTTCCTTAACACCAGGAAGAAGCTCTTTAGTTGTATGAGCAATCTTATAGGCCTCAGCAGAAAGGGCATTGTTTTCAGCGAATCTTTGAAGTCTTCTTTCGTGCTTGTGGGCACGTCTTTCAAATTCGCTCATTTCAGAAAGTGCTCTGTCGGTTTCTCTATTCCAAACAAACTTCTCATGAAGTCTTCTTTCCATGGCAAGCTTAGCCTTCTTTGCGTTTTTCTTTAACTTCTCTGCCTTATTTGTAGGAATATTGAAGTTGTAGAAGTTACCAAAAAGCGATGACTTAGTCTGATTACCACCGGCAAGAGCTTTTTGAAGAAGTTTCTTATTCGTAATCTTTTTAAGCTTACTTTCTTTGTCTTCATCAG
>JAIBDQ010000022.1 GCA_024686135.1 Halobacteriovorax sp.
AATCTTAGCAAGTTTAAAATTTTGGATTTCACACTCGGGGATATCGCGGGAAAAGTAGACTTTAGTCTTTTGGATATGATTTTAAAAGTTGAGAATGCAAAAGGCCGCTTCGGAAGCACGAGTTATGAAGGCAATGCCGCATTCTTTTTTGAGAAGGACTTTTTCAATTTAGATATTAGAGTTCCTGGTGGTACATATGTAGACGCAGAAAAAATGATTCCATCAGTGATCTCGTTAGTTTCAAAAGAACCCTTAGATATCGACTTTAATTTTGATGGTTCTATAAAGTATGAAAGTAAATTTGATGCTAGTAAACTCAAGCTAAAGGCCGTGGCAAAGGGTGAAAATATTAGTTTTTATAATGAAAGATTTGATTCATTTAATGCTGATATATCCCTTGTAAATCAAAACCTTCTATTAAATAGATTCTCAGCTAAGAAAAACCAAGGACAACTTCAGTTGAAAGGTAATTTCAACTTAGATAAAAATACTTTCAAATATAATGGAAACCTGTCTGGTTTAGGTCTGCGTGATTATGATGCTTATAATACATTGAGCTTAGGTTTAAATGGAAAGGTTAGAGGTGAGTTTTACGGAGAGGGATCCACGCAAGATTTTACATCGAGAGCTCAATTTAGACTTGAAAACTCTGAAATTGGTAATAGGAGGTTGAGCGACTCTATAT
Source organism: Halobacteriovorax sp. (assembly GCA_024686135.1). Lineage (GTDB taxonomy): Bacteria > Bdellovibrionota > Bacteriovoracia > Bacteriovoracales > Bacteriovoracaceae. Next base: position 686 of record JAIBDQ010000022.1, read on the forward strand.
TTACAATTTATAATAAAGGTTCAGACGTCTTTCTTAGTGCAAATTTGTTTGAAGGGGTATCTATTTCGGAAGGATATATTTCCGTTGATAAAAAGCTTAAGAGAAAATCTTATTTTAATACGAGGGTGCTTTCAGACAATCCTTCACTTTTAGCAGGTGTTCTCTCTGATCATAATTATATTAATCAAAGTCTAACTGGAAGTGTCGATATACGCTCAGATTTAAGTTTTCATATAGGAGATTATGAAAATTTTGATTTAGACTTTGTAATTAGTGAACTCAATTTAGACTTCCAGGGAGAAACTATAAAAGTCGATAAGAAGAGGAATAAACTAAAAGTTGATAAAGGTAAAATGAATAATTGGGATCTTCGTATCGACACTTCTAGAAAGGGGTACTTTCACTCTTATGGAACAGGTGATGCTTCTAGAAGTTTTCAAATCAATTCTAAGTATAAGGCTAGTCCCGTTTTCTTAAAGTTGATTACTCCTAAATTGCTCTCTGCTGTTGGAGAAATTTCCGGGAATAGTATTCTGTTTAGAGAAAAAAATAGTTTTTCTTTTCACTCTGAAAGTATAGGAAAGAATATTGATGTGAAATTAGACAAAGTACCTGGGGCTCTCAGAAACATAGAGTTTAAATTAATAAGTGAAGGAAAAGATATACTGCTTGAAAAATTTGAAGGTCAATATGGTAAAGGGTCAATTAGTGCAGACGGAAATATTAGCTTAAATTTCCCTTTCCCTGCAGTGAATTTAAATGGAAATATTAACGGTGCTCAAGTTCCAATAACAGACAAAACATTTGTCGTCGTTAGTGGAAATGCGAGTTTGAAAGGAAAGAGTTTGCCTTATTTGCTCGCGGGCGGAGTATCTGTTTTGCACGGAGAGGTCTTAAACGAGTTTGAAGACTTTTCAAAGTTGATGGGTCTCTCAGAGGGTTATTTAAGATATATTCCAAACGCCGGAAGGTTGAACAAACTTGATGTTCTGAACTATGACTTGGATTTTGATATTTTTAATCCTGTTTCTGTTAAAAACTCAATTTCAGACTTGAGGCTCGACGGAAGCTTGAAAGTAAAAGGAGCTATGACGAAACCTCTCATAAATGGAGATTTAAATATACTCCCGAATGTTTCACGTATTTTCTTTAAAGGTAACGAGTTCATAATGAGTGAAGGGCGACTTTCTTTCTTGGACATTAACAAGAAAGAAGTTCCTGAAATAAAATTAGCTGGAGTGGCTAGCGTCGATCGCTATGAAGTAGGGCTAGCTGTCGATGGAAAAATTGATAAATTTGGAATTAAATTATCTTCAAACCCATCATTAGATCAATCGCAAATACTTTCACTATTAGTACTTGGTGTCCCAGATGATATCAATCAAGAGTTAGATGACGCGGAGAGAGAGCAGATTGCTGTACAGGGTGGAGTTGGGTTGATTGTTGAGAGATTCAAATTAGTTAAACCAATAGACTCAATGCTGGGTCTGAAATTTAGTGTTAGTCCGGAGTTTCAAGAAGATGAGAGTAGTCTTTTGGAAGGAAGGCTAAGTGGTGGAGACTCTGGAGCGAGTCGATATAAGTCTGGTACAAAAATTAAGGTACAGAAAAAAAATATCATCAAAAAGGTAGATGTTAGCTTCTCTAGCACTGTGGGCGGAACGGTAGAGGAGACAAAGGAAATGAATATTAACTATAATATCAATAAGAACTTAAGCCTAGAAGGCGTTTACGAATTAAGATCTGTTGAAGAAGAAACGGAGGAAAACCCCGAGTCATTAGGGGCGGATTTAAAGTGGAAATTTTCTTTTTAAGAATATTTATTATCTCAATGTCGCTATTTAGCTTATCAGCTAAAGCATTTGATATTGAGGTCGAATGTAGAGAAGGATTCTCTTGCCAGCAGATGTCTCAAAAATTTGAGAAGTCACTTAAGGCTAGAAAAACATTAAAAGGCATTAAAGAGAACTTAAGGTTTTTGTTACTAGACTCTAGTATTAGTGAATTGAAATACACATTTTCAAAGGACTTGCTAAAAATTGAGTTTTCCCAAAGGCCTTTGATTGAAGACATACAGTTAACAGGAAAATTGCAGATAGATGAAAATATAATTCGAAAAACATTAAGGCTCTCAGAGGGTGGATTTTATGACAGTACGAAGTTACAAACTGGTGTCGAGAGATTAATTCACTATTATAAAGAACGAGGGTTTGAAGAAGTTAAAGTCGTGCCGAATATTACGAGAACAGGTTCTGGGGTGCAGCTAAATTTCAATATTGAAACCGGTAAGTATATTGTCATAGATGATATTAATGTTAGCTCCGACAGTAAGTTTCTTAAGTCTTTTGTTAAATCGCGATTAATAAAATTTAGGAATAAGCCATGGAATATGGTCAATATAAAGATTGAATTAGATTCATTAACAAGGGATCTGTTTAGCAGGGGTTATTTCTTTTCAAGTATTAAGCTTAAGGATACTCCGAGTGTTAAAGGAAAGAAGAACTTAGATGTGTTGGTAGAGGTTGGACTTCTTTATAATTTTGACTTTAAAGGAAATAAAACAATTTCAAGGGGAGAAATACTTAATGAAATTAAAGAATTTCTTTTAAATAACTTCGAAACAGTAAATGCCAAGCTTCTTATTGAAGCGATAAAGAAAATTTATACCAAAAGAGGAATATATCAAACAGAAGTCAGTTATAGGTCTGTAAATGGAGTTTCTAAAAGTGGCGATCAGTATCGAAATATATTCTTCTATATAAAAGAAGGCTTAAAGATACCTATTAAAAAACTATCTTTTAAAGGGGTGGGAGGCATTTCAAGAAATGAGGTTGAGGATTATTATTATGAAAACTCAACGGGACTAGCTTCAAGAGATTATTTAGATCGTGAATATATTGATCAATTCCCGTCATTACTAAAAAGACTGTACTTAAAACAAGGGTATTTGTTTATTGAAGTAAGTGAGCCCGTAGTCACATTCTCACCTGATAAAAAGTTTTGTAATGTAACTTTTCATATTAATGAAAGACAACAAAGCATTCTGGAGAAGATTGATTACCCTGGTGTGGATAAACCACTGAGGGACTTGTTGGTTGAAAACCTAGTGAATAAAGCAGGAAAGCCTTTAAATGTTGTAGATTTAGAAGAGGACCTAGCTAACTCTCTTAAGATAGCAAGAGACGATGGATATTTTTTTGCAAGACTTAGTACAACAGATCCTTCTAAGTTGATCTTACACAAAAGTAATTATAATCGTTCAAGTTTATTTATAGACTTTGAATTAGGTAAAAAAACAAAATTTGAATCTATTCTCGTCACAGGTCATCAGATTACAAAAGAAAAAGTTATATCAAGAGAAGTTAGACTAGAAAAAGATGATATCGTTACTCCCGATAAAATTCAGCGGATTAAAGACAGAATAGTTAATCTAGGATTATTTTCACAGGTTAAAATAACTCCATTCGTAACAAACCGAGACACTAATGATAAAGATTATTATGTGAACTTGTTGATTCAAGTCAATGAAAAAGACTTTGGAAGTGGTGAGGTGGCTCCAGGCTATCGAACAGATATAGGGTATAAAGTTTCAACCAAGGTTACCTATAATAATGTATTGGGGTTGAATCATTCAACTTCTATTAAGGCGCAAACAAATATCCGTGATAATTTAAGGAGTTTAGATGCCAGAAGAAAAAAGGAAAATAGAAATCTTCAAGAATTCCTTTTTAGATTTAATTATACTTGGCCCTATGCTTTTCCAAGTAGATGGAATTATTTTCATAATACGGAATTTTCTTTTTCGCCATCCTTTGAGCAAAGAAGGCTATTTAGTTTTGATGCTGAAATTTTAAAAGTTGCTGCAACTCTTAGTAAGGAACTGAAAACTTGGAAAAGAAAAGGTAGGGATTATGAACTTTCGGGCTCTCTTAAATATCAGTATGAACGAATTAGGCAATTCGATGCTTCTTCTTTAGGTAACGACGGGAAATTTATTATTGGAGGTCTAACACCTTCAGTAAACTTAGATATGAGAAATAGGGCAGTTAATCCTTCAAAAGGAGCTTTCTTTGGTCTTAGTATGGAGTTTGCTAACCCAATCTTCGGTTCTTTAGAGAGAAAGGATTTGGAGATTAATTTTTGGAAGGTTATCTCTAGGAATAAACTCTATTACCCACTTTCGCAAAACTGGACCTTGGCCCTTTCTATTTCTACAGGAATGCAAAAAAACCTGGAAGGGACAGTGCTTGCTTCAAGTTCTGGATCTCCTGTTTTGAATGAAAATGGGGCTGCTCAAACAAGGGGTTTTATTCCAAGCATTAAGGTATTTAGGCTTGATGGTCCTGATGCTGTGCGTGGTTTTGCCACCAGTGAGATTAACAGGCTACCAGTGGGGAATGATATTTCTGAAGTTAGGATCCAGGATAAGGCTTTCTTTACTAATATTAAGTTTGAGCCGAGATATTCAGTTAATGATGCAGTTGTGATTTCGCCCTTCTTTGATGCTGGGCGTGTTTTTGTCAATAATTTCAAACCATTAGACCTTAGGGCCTCTGCTGGACTTAGCTTGAAGTTTGTAACGCCTGCCGGAACTCTGGATTTTGACTACGGCTTCAAGCTTAAGCGAGATAGATTGGCCGATGGTGGTAGAGAGGGCTTTGGTCGTTTTCATCTTCAGATTGGTTTCTTTTAAATAGTTCCCTTTATAGATTTGTAACTTCTTGACTATGGGCCCAATATTCCTATATAAGGAACCTCACTAAAAAGGTGAAAAAGCATAAATTTTAACAATTTGGTTGGTGATTAAATGTACACGCAAAAATCTTTCGTTCTTAAACCTGCTGATGCTGACAAAAAGTGGTACTTGGTTGACGCTACTGACAAGGTAGTGGGAAGACTTGCTACAGAGATAGCAGATGTGCTTAGAGGTAAAAGAAGCCCTAAGTATACTCCTAATACAGATTCAGGTGACTTCGTTGTCGTGATCAATGCAGACAAGGTAAAGTTCACAGGGAATAAATGGAACGATAAAATTTATTACAGACACTCAGGTTTTATGGGTGGAATGAAAGAAAGAACTGCTAAAGAGCAATTGGAAAGAAAGCCAGAGGCTATTCTTATGGGTGCCGTAAAAGGTATGCTTCCACATAATAGTCTTGGTAGAAAACAATTAACAAAACTAAGAGTTTTTGCTGGTGCTGAGCACGGGCATGAAGCTCAAAAGCCAGTTGCGCTAGAGTTATAATAGGTAGGTTGAAGTTATGGCAAAAGGTAAAACATATGATTCTCAAGCAGTTGGACGTAGAAAAAGTTCAGTCGCTAGGGTTTATTTAGCATCCGGTAAGGGTAACGTAACAATTAATAAAAGAGACATTAAGGATTACTTCCCTAAGGGAACTAACCGTTACGTTGTTAACCAACCACTTAGTTTATTAAAACTAGCTGATAAGTATGATATTAATATCAATGTAAAAGGTGGCGGTACTACAGGTCAGGCTGGTGCATGTCGTCTAGGAATAGCAAGAGCAATTCTTAAAGTTGACCCAACTATTCGTGGTGAACTTAAGAAAGCAGGTTTTCTTACTCGTGACTCAAGAAAAGTTGAAAGAAAGAAAGCTGGTCTTGCAGGTGCACGTAAAAAATTCCAATTTTCTAAACGTTAGACAAATAAAAAATTTCTTTACTATAGAAGCCCATCCAATAGGATGGGCTTTTATGTTTTTGGGGTTCTTAAATGTCTAAAGGTAGATTCAGTGAAATTAAGATTGAGGGGGCGAGAACCAATAATCTTAAAGATATTGATATTAAAATCCCTATTTCAAAAATTACTTGTATCTATGGTCCCTCGGGCTCGGGGAAGACTTCCCTTGCTTTTGGAACTTTGGTCGATGAGTCAAAAAGACGCTATTTAAATAGTCTTCCAAACGACATTAAGTTTTTATGGAATATTCCTCCTTCAGCTGACGTTGATAAAATTGAACCCGTTCTCCCAGTGTGGGCCTTGGCCCAAATAAATCCCGTGGTTGGTTCTAGGCCTGTAGTGTCAGACTTACTAGGCGCTACCGAACTATTAACTCGTCATTATACTTTAAATGGGGAGTTCTTCTGTGCCGACTGTGGTGGGGAAATTATTAAAAAATCTTTTGAAGAGTTTATTGAAAAATGGATTAAGGTTTTAGACGAAAAATCCGTTTTGCATTTTTTTATTAAGAAAGAGAGCTATAAGTCTTTAACTTCAACTGGTACCCCTGCAAGAAGCTGCAAAGGCAAAAAGTCAAAAATTGAAGAGTTTAATGATGATCATATCTATTGGGAAATTGCTCGATGTCGTAAGAAAAACTTTTCATCGGCCATAGAGCGCATAGAGGACTTTGTTGGAAGCACGAAGCCGAAAATATTAATTAAAATAAATGAAAGCGTAAAGAATACTGAGTTCGAAGATACTGGGATGTTTTGCGGAGAATGTAATATTCCTATTTTAAAATCCGACTTTTCACCTGATAAATTTAATCCTCTAGTCGCTACGGGGGCCTGTGATGAATGTGATGGCTTTGGTCAGACTTTAGACTATGACCTTTCTAAAATTGTTAAAAATGAAACATTAACTCTGGATGAAGGGGCGATACCACTATTAACCTATAAACAGTTTTCTCATTTGATGGGAGACTTTAAAAAAGATTTAAAGAGGAAAAAGATTAATCCAGAAGCTAAATTTGAAAAAATGGGGAAAGCAAAATGGAAAATCTTAGAGGAAGGCGATGATAACTTTTGCGGACTAGGTGAAATATATGAATATTTTGAACGTAAAAAGTACAAAAGAAGTATACGTATTCTTTCTAGAAGACTGAAGACAGAAAGGACTTGTGAAACATGCCTGGGAACACGGCTGAGGATTAATAAGCTAAGTGTTTACCTAGATGAATTAGAGTTATCAGATGCTTTAAGTAGTAAAATTCAACAAATGGAATCTAATTTAAGAAATAGGCCAATAGAAAAAGACTTATCCTATAAAAAACTTTCTTTTATCTTGAAGACTGCGAATGAGCTTGGTTTAGGTGGAATCTCTTTAAATAGGAAAGTTAAGACATTGTCCTCTGGTGAATATCAACGCCTATTGTTGGTTAAAATATTGGCGCAAGAAGGTACAGGAATGCTTTTTGTTTTTGATGAACCATCACGCGGCTTATCAATTACAGAGCAAGAAATACTTTATGATAAATTTGAGAGACTTAAAAATCAGGGTAATACTGTAGCTTTTGTTGATCACTCCGAATTCTTGCAATTGAAAAGTGACTATCTTATAAAAATGGGGCCCGGAGCTGGAAGTGAGGGAGGGGAGGTCGTTTCGATGAAAAAAGTCACGAAAAGAAAAACCTTACCTATCGCTAAACAATCTGTACCCAAAATAAAATCTAAACATTATGTAGAGTTCTCTGAAGTAAAGATACTAGATCTTTTTATTAAAAACATTAAGGTTCCCCTCGGTAAGATTAGTTGGGTTATTGGTAATTCAGGTACTGGAAAGTCGTTATTTTTCAAACAACTTTTCTATAATCATATAGAATTAAAGCATAGTGGGGTTAAAAATTTTGATATCCCTTATAATTTTAAAAGGTTTCATACGACAAATGTAATTTCTAAAATAAGTTATTTTGATCCAGAATTGCGAACAGCGAGCTCACGCTCTACCGTGGGAACTTTTTTAGGATTTTCAGAATTAATTAGAAAACATTTTTCTAAACTACCCGTATCTGAAAAACTTGGTTTAGAACCAGGTTGTTTTTCTCCCAATTCTGATCTCGGAAAATGTATGACCTGTGAGGGAAGAGGTGTATTAGAGATTGATATGCAATTTTTGGAAAACCTAACGATTAAGTGTGAAGACTGTAATGGAACAAAGCTAAAAAATGATATCTCAACGATTAGTGATGGAGTTTATACTGTAAATCAGTCTTATAATCTCCCATTAAGAGAAGTTTTCGAGCACTATAAATTAACTCCTAAGTTCACAAAACTTTTGGAGTATACAAAACTACTAAATCTTTCTCATCTTTCATTGTCACGAACACTTAAAAGTTTATCCGGCGGAGAGAGACTTAGGTTGCAGTTTTTAAAAAATTTAAATTTAAAAGCATCGGGTGAAATTTTAATCTTTGATAATCTATCAATAGGCTTATCCGGTCATGAGTTAGAAGGTATCACCTCAATTCTAAATGAGCTCAAAAGAATGAAGAATACGGTGATTGTTATTGATAGCAACCACTATTTCTCAAGTATTGCTGATAATCTAATAGATTTCAATAAGTTACGCTAGTGATTAACCTACCAAAACAGTAAAGTTATATAGAGATTAACCGATGAGTTAAGTAGGATATGAAATTTGACCTACCTAAACTCTATTTCTTGTTATTGCTTGCTTTCACTAGTGAAACTTTCTCCACCGTCTATATACCTACGCCTTTAGAGGATCAGATTAAAGAGTCATACGGTGTAGTTAGAGGAATTTACCAGAGTAAAGTTTATAAAAAGAATAGCCAAGGTGAGGTCATCACGGAGATTTCGATCGCTTTAGATAAGTCTTCAGGGTTAAAGCCAGGAGATATTATAAATAAAAATAACTTTAAGGTTACAATTCCGGGTGGTGTTTGGCAGGGAATTGTTCATAAGTACTCAGGTGGTCCTGAGTTTTCCGTTGGGGAAGATGTAGTTCTTCTAATTAACAGGGGAAACAATGGGTTCCATTTATTAAACTTTGGACTTGGGAAATATACGATCAAGAAAGAGTTAGGAGTAAGTTATTTGAATAGTGCAATCTTTCCTACAAACTCACAGATTAGCGGAATTAAGTACCAAGATTTTCAAGTTATGGTTGAAAATAAATTTGGAGAGCCTTTAAGTGAATTTAAAGGTGAGAAATTTGTGTATAACTCTAAAAAATTAAATTCAACTAACAGAGGTAAGGGGAGTAGAGCTCCCGCTTCAATAGAAGAGCAAGGACCAGAAAAAGAGTCGAGCACTGCTATGTTTTGGTTGATGATTGTATTATCGGTTCTTGGTACCTCTTCGTATAAACTCTTCAATAGAAAGGGGTGAAATTGAAACTCCTATTTGTTCTTTTATTTATCTTGCCGCAATTATCTTTTGCATACACGATCAATAGAGGCACCTATGGTGAAGAGTTACATTGGTCGTCTAATTCAGCAGAGGTTTATTTCAATACATCTAATTCAAGTTTAATTAGTCAAAGTACTTTGTCTGCAATTCTAAGTTCAGCAAGGAATGAGTTTAGTTCCCAGGGTTATACTTTTAACGCAGGAATTGATTCTTCTGGTCCGATTACTGGGCGAAATGATATTTATTTCACTAGTGACTCTAGTATTTTTTCTGGATCAAGCGTATTGTGGATTACGAAAGTTTCATTTGAGCAATCTACGGGTACTATAATCGAATCTGATATTTTACTTAATGACTCTATTTTTTTTACATCTAATACAAACTCCGGGAACTATATAGGGGATGTTTTAACTCATGAACTAGGTCATTTTGTGGGGCTCGGTCACAGCGAAGTTCATGGATCTACGATGTTTTTTTCACTTTCCAGCGGCCAAGATACTTTAGCTGACGATGATAAGGCAGGTGTGAAGCATCTCTATACCTCTAGCGACTCACAAATTACTGGGAAGGTTGTAGGTGGAAGTGGTGTAGGTATTTTTGGAACACATGTGCAGGCAATTTCGTCAACATCTGGAAAAGTTATTGCATCGGCTATATCTGAATCAGATGGTTCTTTCATAATCTCAGGTCTATCTAAATTAGAAACATATTATTTATATTTGAAACCGATTAGCGAAAAAGAAAATTTACCTAGTCACTTTGGTACGGCAAGAAGTGATTTTTGCTTATCTGATAATGATTACAGGGGAACATTTTTTCAATCATGTAGAAGGTCAGAAGAAGGAAGACCCCAAGGTATTGCTACAGGTTCTTCAAGTAGTGTTAGTGTTGGGAGTATTACCATCGGTTGTGAACTTTCAGCACCTGTAGCTTATATGCAGAATAAAAATGGTGGGACGAATACAATTAATATTGTAGATGCATTTGGTAATGCAGGTGATGCAATTACAGGTTATTTCTCTGAATCAGATGCAACCCTAAATACACCAGATGAATATGAAATTGATCTTACTAACTACTCAGTGCCTACTGGCGATATTTATCTAGATATTAAAATAGTTAGTCAGGGGTTGTATTCACCGATTAGACTTTCAATAGGCTCTTTAACTGAAACAATTGAGTATGAAACAAATGATGATGTATATGGATTAAGATACGATGGTGACAATAGTGCAGACCTAGATGTTATTGGGAGAATTAAGTTAGACAGTACTTCTGCAAATAACACTTTTAAATTTTCGATAACACCTGAAAAAATATCAAGTTATATTGCTTCAAAGCCCTTTTCGGAGGATAGCTTTTTTCCAGGTTATTCTGATCATAAGGATTCTGAAAACTTTTATTTACTAGTTCTTACTGTAAGTAAGGAGGAGCTTGGGGCTTATACAAAAATCTCTGAAAAGAAATATGCTTTTCAGGACAATACTAATTGCATTGACGCTCCGCGAGCTATATCTGTAAGTGAAAACTCCCAAGCTAAATCTGCTGCTCTAGAGGAGTTAGAAAAAAGAAAGAAGCAGGATGATCCCAATATTCTAAGCTGTGGGACTGTTGGTACTTCAGGAGGTCCTCCGTCCGGGTCAGGTGGCTTTATATTGGCCTTCTTTTTTGGCCTGATTTTGGCAAACCTTTCAAAGCTTTCCCGCATTATATAATTTTTAAAATAGTCTAGCTTTCTACTTGGAAAAGCCTCCCTGAAATCACATAATTAAGTGTAACTCTAAACAAGAATGGAGTCTTGCGTTATGAAGTGTATCTTATCAATTCTTCTATTACTAAGCTTCTCGGTTTCAGCTCTTGGGCAAGACCTTTTGGGAGAAAGAATAAGAAGAATTACATCTAGAAAAAAATCTATCTATCTAGATAAGGGAATTTTTCATAACGGTGGACCAACTGTAACGAGTATACTCAAGGCCGTAAGACATAATTATAATAAGTCTTTAGGATATGAAAGAATCGTATTTGATTTTAAAACAAAAAACATACCAAAAGTTTACGGTCATATAAACTCTGGAAACAAAAACCTTTACGTTGATTTATTTGATACTCAATTAATTAAAAGTATAAATTCTTTTGGTAAAACTAAATACGTTGATTCAATAAACTTTTTTCCAATATCGAAAGAGACTTTATCTGTCGAACTTAAGTTCAAAGAGAAGGTTAGTGTCGATATTTTCTACTTAGATAACCCAGGAAGGCTGGTTATCGATATTAAGAGTTAAATCTAATATTAAAATTATGAGGTTATTATAATGTCCGATCTCGACGGCGAATATCAAGTTCAAATTAAAGCAAATGATAATGAAGACTTCACGGATTTTCCTAATGAAGTTGTCATAATCCCAATTATGAATTCACCCATTTTCCCCGGAATGATTGCTCCAATTATTCTAACGGAAGAAAAGTTTACACCAGAATTAGATCACTACTTGATGACCAGTGGTTATGTGGCTCTTAATCTGGTTAAGTCTGAGCTTAAAGATGAAAATGGACAATTTATTGATGAGGAAGCAATTGACCTCGAAAATCGAGAAATAAAGCCAGCGGATATTTATAAAGTTGGTGTTCTTTGTAAAGTTGTAAAGAAACTTAAACTTCCTGATGGCTCTGTTAATGTGCTTGTTCATGGGGTTAAACGCTATAGGGCCTTTGAGTATGTTCAGGATACACCTCTGCTTAGAGCAAAATTTGAGGTTTTTGATGACATCTTAGAAGCTGATGAAGAGTTAGATGCCTATACGAGAAGCGTAATTAATCAGGTTAAAAGACTGAGTGAAATAAATCCATACTTCAATGAAGAAATGAAATTGGCGATGTTAAATTCTCCGTCTCCTGGAGCGCTTGCTGATTTAGTTGCTTTCGCAATTTCACTTGATATTCCTGAGGCGCAAGACTTTTTAGAAACACTTGTTGTGAAAAAAAGATTCGCAAAACTTTTAGTTTATTTGAAAAGAGAAAAAGACGTTGCTGATATTCAGAAGAAGATTTCTGATGAAGTTAACGACAAGGTAAATAAATACCAGAGGGAATACTTCCTAAGAGAACAGTTAAAAGTCATTCGAAGTGAACTTGGAATGGACGAGGATGAGAAAAGTCGTGACCTCAAAAAAATGCAAGAAAAACTTGAAGATTGCGGCATGCCAGAGACAGCATTAAAGTCAGCAAAAGAGGAAATGGAGAGGTTGGAAGTTATTCCAGACTCTAGTCCAGAGTACAATGTTGCAAGAACCTATTTAAATTGGATGCTTGATTTACCTTGGAGTAAATCTTCGGAAGATAAGGTGGATATTGCTAATGCTAAAAAAATTCTCGAAAAAGAACATTATGGGTTAGAAAAAGCTAAAGAGAGGATATTAGAATTTCTTGCCGTAAGAAAATTAAAGCCCAATTTCGATGGGACTATCCTCTGTCTTTCTGGTCCTCCAGGTGTAGGTAAAACTTCAATGGGGAAAAGTATAGCGAGTTCACTAGGTAGAGAGTTTTATAGATTTAGCCTTGGCGGTATGAGAGATGAGGCAGAGATAAAAGGCCATAGACGTACTTATGTCGGTGCAATGCCAGGTAAAATTATTCAAGCACTAAAACGAGTTGAAGTTAATAATCCAGTAATTATGTTAGATGAAATCGATAAGTTAGGAACGTCACATCAGGGAGATCCGGCTTCAGCGCTTTTGGAAGTCCTAGATCCTGAACAAAATTCTACTTTTATAGATAGCTATTTGGATGTTCCTTTTGATCTTTCTAAAGTCCTATTCATCGCAACCGCTAACTATATAGGAAATATTCCTGAGCCATTGATGGATAGAATGGAAATTATCGAACTAAGTGGTTATACAATTGAAGAAAAAGTTTCAATCGCTAATAAATGGGTAGTCCCAAAATTATTAAATAAACACGGACTTGATAAGGCAGAATTTACTCTATCGGCTAAAGTATTGAAAAAAATTATTACTGACTATGCTAGAGAGCCTGGCGTTCGTGTAATGGAACAGTTCTTGGCAAAGCTCTGCCGTAAGGCGGCTCTTGAAAAAGTGTCTTCCAAAAGAAAAAAGAAATTTACACCTAAGGTTGAACAGCTAGAAGATCTGCTTGGGCCAGCAAGGTTCCAAAGTGAATTAGCAGGGAAGGCTTTTAACCCTGGAGTGGTAACTGGACTTGCATGGACGGCTTATGGAGGTGAGATTCTCTTCATTGAGACACTTCCTTTAAAAGGAAAAGGATTTAAACTTACTGGTCAGCTCGGTGATGTTATGAATGAGTCAGCGAACTTAGCTTATAGTTATGTTAAAAGATTGCTTCAACAAGAGTCTCCAAAGAATAAAAAAACAAAAGATGGTGAAGGGGAAGATTTTTTAGCAAATCATGAGGTACATTTACATTTGCCAGCAGGTGCAACACCTAAAGATGGACCTAGTGCAGGGATAACGATGGCCCTGGCTCTATATAGTTTAGCTAGTAACAAAAAAGTAAAATCTAGTCTTGCGATGACAGGCGAGCTTAGCCTTACTGGGAAAGTGCTACCGGTCGGAGGTATTAAAGAAAAAGTTCTAGCTGCAAAACGTGCGGGCATTAGAACGATTATTTTACCAAAGCAGAATGAAAAGGATTTAAAAGAAGTTCCAGAAAGACATAGGAGAGGTTTAAAGTTCTTTCCAGTTTCTCATTTTGATGAAGTTTTAAAAGTTGCATTATCTAAGTAAATAAAAAAGCCCGTCATCTCTGACGGGCCTTTACAAAATCTATTTTTAAATATTCTTTTAGAATTCGTCTGAGTCGTACTCTGAAACTGGGGCATGTTTAACCTTTCCAGCTGCAATTTCTCTTAGGCTAGTAACGATATCTTTGTTTTTACTTTTGACTAGTCTGTCAGCTCCATCACGAAGTTGCTTAACTCTCTTTACAGAAAGATGAACTAGCTCGTAGCGGTTTTCAACTTTTTCAAGACAGTCTTCGATAGTAATTCTGGCCATAAAATAACTCCATAATAATGTGTAAGAAGGAATTTTATAGGTTTATGTAGGTCTTTTGTCAAAAAAATCAGGGGTTTATAAAGTGAGACACTTAAGAGTTTAATTTTTATATTCAAATTGGACCCTTTAAATACAGTAGTTTACGGATTAAATCACTGACAATCTTTGTATTAGTTATTCTCGTGACTTTGATTTTATTGAGTAAAATTCTTGAGAATGATGCAGATTGTCGATGGTGTGTAGCTCATTTCAAAGGCTTCGTATTCGGAGAGCGTGTCTGCAGTGTGCTTCTTAATGGTGATGTTAAAGAGCTTGTTCTCCAGGAGAGCTATCTACTTCTTTTAAAAAACGTTAAAATTATAGATGAAAAATTAGAGGCTACGCTAGTTAAGCAAAAAGCCCTAACAAAGGTTTTAATATAGTGGACCCTGTTGAAGTAATTAATGAAGAGCGTAAGTTTTTACATGATGTAAGCAACCACCTACTCGTAGCTCAAGGGATGGGCTCGTATTTGGATAAGATTATTGCAGATCAATATCCGGAAGATAGTAAAGAAGCTCAGCGATCAAAGAAGGCCTTGAGCGCCGTAAATAAAATCATTGAGCTTGTTAAAGAAAGAAGAGACAGCTTGCATGCTGTCTCTGAGGATTAATTAATATTAACGCTAACTTCGTCACCAATCATTAGATTTTCAATTTCTAGAAGAGCATCATCAGCTTCATTTTGAACTGTTTCCATAGCTCCAATCGCGGCATTCTCTTCGGAGTGAACAACCTTTAATTGTCCGACCTTTATTTTATAATTGTATCTCTTCTTTGTAGCGTAAGGGTCAACTCTATGTACCGTTCTGTAAACGTCCAAGGTAGTACCTTTATTTACGCCTTGCTGTTTCCCCATATTGATATAGAAATTCTTTTTAATGGTCTCATTAGGTTCACCCATAGGGATCTCCTGGACAATACTATAGATCATATAGTCCCTTGCGAACGACATGGTTGCCGTCAGCATGAATAATCCTAAGATTAATAATTGAAAAGCAGGTCTAGTTTTCATAATGTTTCCATTGTTGCAGGGAAAGCCCGAGGGCTTCTCAATACTCCAATCGACATTTAAACTAGGGAACTTGATATTTAGGGTTCAGCTAGGCAATATTTGCCTAGCTGATATGGTGTTAACTACTTGATTCTTAGATATTTCATATTATTGTAGATCAAATCACTATGACGATAATTGTTCAATCTTTCATGGAATAAGATGTAGTTCCTTGAGTAGTACTGCATTACCCAAGGTAAATCGTCGTGTATTATCTTTTCCATCTTTCGCATAAGAGCATGTTTCTCTTCACCATCTTGGAGTAATTTTAATTTATCAAAAAGCTTATCGAATTCTTTATTTGAATAAAATGTAGAGTTTGGCCCAGGGCTATGATTTTTTGTAACAAGAAGTTGTAAGCTATTTTCTGCATCTGGATAATCCATGGCCCATCCGTCTTGCCAAAACTGAAGGGTACCTTTTCGTGCCTTTTCTAAAAAAGCTGGGAAGGTATTTAGTGCTTCAGTAATTTGAATTCCAATCTTAATTAAAGAACTTTTTACAAAGTCAGCTTGCTGTCGGTTCGTAGCGCTACTTCCTCTCACATCATAAGTTAAAATGGGTAACCCTTTTCCTTCGGGATAACCAGCTTCAGCAAGATATTTTTTAGCTTTTTCGAGGTTATATTCATAAGGGAGTTCGGCCGCGGCATCGTAGCCAGGTATCCCCGGTGGATAAATTGAATTTGCTCTCTGGCCTGTATTATTAGTAAAGAGTTGAATATATCTATCGATATCGATTGCATGTGCAATCGCCAATCGTAATTTTTTATTTTTTCCTAGCAGAGGATCTTTCATATTAAAAGAAAGCCACCAATAAGTTAGAGTAGGGAAGGTCTGTAGTTTTATACCTTCCTCGGATAGGTCTTTTGTTATCTTTCCCGAAGGATCGATTGCTGTTCTAAAATTGTCTTTTGGGACTATTAAAAGATCAATCTTCTTGGATCTAAAGTTAAGCCATCTCGTCTGAGCTTCTTTAATAATATGGTACTGAACAGTGTCTAAGAAAGGAATTTTCTCCCCGGCATCGGCCAGTAAGTTTCTTGAGTTGGCCATTCTGTCTCCCTGGCGAGGGTAGAAAGCTTCTCTGTATTTAGGATATCTTTTTATCGTAAGCTTGGAGCTAGGAACCCAATCAGATAACATAAATGGTCCTGTACCAACTATTTTGTCATTTAATCTATTCTCGTATCCTTCAACAACTTCTAGAGGTATTGGTGAAGTAAAAGACATGGCCAGTGTATAAATCATCTGAGGATAAGCTTCTACTAGCTCAATTGATAAAGTTTGATCATCAAGAGCTTTCAATCCTTCTACATTTGTTGTCTTAAACTTATTAAAGTCGCTGCCTACAGTTTTACGAAAATCATTAAGTCCTTTTATTTTACCATCGAATAACCACCATCCATTACTTCTTGTAGGTAGAAAGGCTAGTCGTTTGATTTGAGTGATAAAATCTTGTGCCTTAACAAATCTAGTTTTTCCTTTGAAGGCAGGATCATCGTGATAAGTAATACCCTTCTTAATTTTGATGATGTATCTCTTTCCACCATTTTCAATTTTAGGAAGACCTTCGGCAAGAAGTGGTTGAAGAGTATATGGTCTCTTTAGATAATGATATTCATACAACTGCTCATAGCATTGATAAACGATTGAAGCTGAAATTGTATCATATGAATTGGCTGGGTCTAGTGTTGAAATTTCACCGGACAGAGGAACATTTAATAATTTATTATTACCGTCAGCGTTTGGTTTCTTACAAGTAGATACTAAAATAAGTATGAGAATAAGAAATAAATTTTTAGTCTTAATCATATTAATTCCTGTATTTTTTTATCAATATCTTTTAGATCAGCTCCAGCGTCACCAGAACCCTGGGCCATGTCAGGCTTTCCACCACCTCGGCCATTAATCAATGGTAGTATTTCTTTTAAAGTATTTGAACAGTTGAAACCATTCACGTCTTTTCCAGATCGAAGGAGGATTGCAACCTTTGGGCCTTTTACGGTAGTTGCTAATAAAATACCATTGCTATATTTAGCAATAAAACCATCGCTTAACTTTCTTAAATCGGCACCTTCTGGAGCTTCAACAAACTTATAGGTATTACCTTTAATTTCTATTGGATTATCGAATAAGTTTTCACTTTGAGACGATTGAACTTTATCTGTAAGTTTTTGAATCTCTTTTGATTTTTCTTTTACTTCATTTAAAAGACTTTCTACTCTATCTAAAATTACATCACCTTTTACTTTAAACAATCGTTCAATTTCTTCTAAGGTATTACTTCTTTGTACAAGTCTATTTGTGGCAGTGTCAGAACTTACCGCTTCTATTCTTCTAACTCCAGAGGCAAGGGATGACTCACTTATAATTTTAAATAATCCAATTTCGGATGTGTTCTTTACGTGTGTTCCACCACAAAGTTCAGTTGAAAATGTTCCCATTTGCAAGACTCTAACTTTTGAGCCGTACTTCTCGCCAAAGAGAGCTAAAGCGCCGGCCTTGATGGCCTCATCCATAGTCATTTCACTAGTCACTACATCGAGAGAGCTTTGAATTTCTCTATTCACGATCTCTTCAATCTTTTTTAACTCTTCACTCGTGACGGCTTTCATATGGGTAAAATCAAATCTTAGTCTAGCTTCATCTACATTTGAACCAGCTTGTTTTATATGATCACCGAGAACTTCAATTAAAGCTGACTGAAGAAGATGAGTAGCAGAATGGTTTCTGGCGGTAAGTGCTCTTTCTCTAGAGTTAACTATTAACTGATAAGATTTTCCGACTTCAAGATCATTTGCATCTTTAGAAAAATGAACAACTAAGTCCTCAACGGGCTTTTGAGTATCAAATACTGTCGATACCTTATTATCACCTATAACTATTTTACCTTTATCTCCAGCTTGACCACCTGATTCTCCATAAAAAGGAGTTTGTTCAAAAATCAGTGCGATTGAATTATCTAAAGCTATTTTCGCTAATAATTTTGATTCCGCTGAAAGGGATTCATAACCAAGGAACTTAGTCGCTCCATGCTTCTCTTTCTCGGCATGAAAGATACTCAAATCGGTACCTTGACCACCTTTCCACGATTTTTTTGATAGCTCTTTTTGCCTTTGCAAAGCCTCATCAAAGCCTTTTGTATCTACATCTAATCCCCTTTCTTTAAGGATGACTTCTGTAAGATCAAACGGGAAACCATAAGTATCGTAAAGCTTAAAAGCTGCTTCTCCATCTAGAACTTTGTCTTTAATATCTTTTTTAATTGCTTCATTTAGGAACTTTAGACCTTGATCTAAAGTTTCTAAAAACTTTTCTTCTTCAAGCTTTAAATACTCTTCAGCAAGAGTAGAGTTGTTTGCATTTTGAGGGTACTCCTCACCAAGGGATTCAAACACAGCAGGAACAAGTTTATAGAAAGAACCAGCTGGAGCACCAAGTTCTTTTAGATTTCTGACAGCTCTACGTATAATTCTTCTTAGAACGTAACCTCTTCCTTCATTTGAAGGAATTACTCCATCAGTTATAAGCATAGTGCAGCTTCTTATATGATCAGCAATAACTCTAAATGGACCTTTAAATTTGTCATCATCATAAGACTTCTTAGTTAAATCAGAGATGGAGTCTAAGATTGGTTTGAATACATCGCTATCGTAATTCCAATACTTACCCTGAAGAGCGGCTGCAATTCTCTCTAGACCAGCACCAGTATCAATAGATGGTTTTGGTAAATCTAATCTGCCCTCTGGAGTTTTCTCGTATTGCATGAAAACTAAGTTCCAAATTTCTACATAACGATCTTCATCATCTAGAATATCTTGATCTTTGTTTGGTTTAAACCCTGGCATGGCATGGGCTTCACCATGATCAAAAAAGATCTCACTGCAGGGACCGCAGGGGCCATATTCCCCCATTTCCCAAAAGTTATCTTTGTCACCCTTCTTAAAAATGCGATCTAATGGAAGGCCTATGACTTCATTCCATATTTTTAAAGCTTCTTCATCTGAGTAGTGAACTGTTACATATAATTTTTCGGTTGAGATTTTTAATTCTTTTGTAAGAAAGGTCCAAGCAAAGCTTATAGCTTCCTCTTTGAAGTAATCACCAAAAGAAAAGTTTCCTAGCATTTCAAAGAAAGTATGATGTCTTGCTGTGAAACCAACATTTTCAAGATCATTATGTTTCCCACCAGCGCGAACAACTTTTTGAATTGTGACGGCCTTAGGATTTTTGGCATTTGCCTTTCCAGTAAAATAATCTTTAAACTGATTCATACCGGCATTGGTAAAAAGAAGTGTGTCATCATTTTGAGGAACGAGTGGACTTGAAGCAATTTTTTGATGTCCATGCTGTTCAAAATACTTTGCGAACTTTTTTCTAATTTCCGATGCTTTCATTATGCAAATCCTTCTTCTCTAGAATCCAGTAAAACTAGCATAAATGCCGTTTAATTTGAATTTAAAGGATTGTTGACGCATCTCGTTTTTAATTTAGAAAAAGTCTTTGAGTTCTTCCCATTTATGTCCTTTAGATTGCACGAAACGGCTTAATTTGACTTTATTTTGAGGGATTTTGATATCTTCACTACTCCAATCATGAAGAATAGATTTTTTACGGATTAAATCTTCAATTTGAGTATAGGTGTCAAAGCCCCATTCCTCGAAAACCTCTTCAATTAAACTCATGTTAACTTCCACGCCTTCTTCTCTAAGTTTCAAGATTATATAAGATGGGGAGTAGTTTTTTTTCATCATGCCTTTAATTCGACCCTCTACGTAATAATCTTCTCTAAGATATCGTTTTTCTACCAGAAGTTGGATAAGTTCGTCGGCAACGTCCTCATGGTCTCTATCAATTAACTTTTGTTTGATTTTTGCCCGTGAATAGTCCTTTCTTGAAAGGATTCTAATGCAGTATTTATAGGCGGGATGGTTTTCCATAATAAAAAAACGGCCTAGAAGAACTAGGCCGTGTTCATTAATTTATTGGATTGTTTTCTTTTTGCGAGTCGCTTTTTTAGGAGCCGCTGCTTCAGGAGCTGCAACTTCTATTTCACCAGTGTCTTCGTTGATGATTTCTTCTTCGACGACTCCACCACCAAGTCCATTTTTGGCTAAAACTTTATCGCAAATTTCTTGGCGAATATCTGGGTTTTCTTTTAAGAAGGTCTTAGAGTTTTCTCGTCCTTGTCCAATTTTAGCATTGTTGTAGGAGAACCAAGCCCCAGCTTTTTCAACAATCCCATTGGTGACGGCAAGATCTAAAATATCACCTTCTTTGGAAATACCTTCTCCATACATAATATCAAACTCGATAGTTTTAAAAGGAGGAGCTACTTTGTTTTTAACAACCTTAACTTTAGTTCTATTACCAATAAACTGATCACCATCTTTAATGGCCCCAATCCTTCTGATATCTAGACGAACTGAAGAATAAAACTTAAGAGCATTACCACCAGTCGTTGTCTCAGGATTTCCGAACATAACACCAATCTTCATTCTCAATTGATTAATGAAAATCACTGTAGTATTTGATCTTGAGATTGAACCAGTAAGTTTTCTTAAGGCCTGTGACATAAGTCTAGCCTGAAGACCCATATGGCTATCACCCATATCTCCTTCAAGCTCTGCCCTAGGAGTTAATGCAGCGACAGAGTCAACGATAAGAAGATCAACCGCTCCAGAGCGAACAAGCATGTCTGTAATTTCTAGTGCCTGCTCACCACTGTCTGGTTGAGAAATAAGAGTGTTTGGAATATCAACACCAAGATGTGATGCATAGGCCGTATCTAATGCATGTTCTGCATCGACGAAAGCTACAGTACCACCAGTCTTTTGACATTCAGCTGCGATATGAAGAGTAAGAGTTGTTTTACCTGAAGACTCAGGACCGTATATTTCAATAATACGTCCTTTTGGTATTCCACCAACGCCTAAGGCTAGATCAATCCCTAAAGAGCCCGTTGAAATGGCGGGAATTTTTTCTGCTTTTTTAGAGCCATCTAGCTTCATGATTGCGCCTTTCCCAAATTGCTTTTCAATTGTGGAAAGTGCCATGTCTAGGGCCTTTGTTTTGTTAGTTTCAGTTGATAAAACTTTTGTTGGTATTTTGCTTGCTGCCATTCTTCTTCTCCCTCGTGAAAGATAATTTTTATGGTGTGTGCCATGAATGGTGAGAACATCTAAAAAATATCATTTCTCTCCAGTCTTGGCACATTGTTTATCCAAAATCTGTCGAAAGTGTTTATGACTTAACGTGCAACTTTTAATCGTTTTGTTTTTATCTTTAAGCAAAAACAGAACACTAGTGCGTAAGTTTTAATCACTTTTGCGTAAGTTTAGTTTGTGCGTAAGTTGTGCGCAAGTCAACCTGTTTTTGTGAAAAAGATGTGGTTAATTGGAATTTTAGATTTTGGTTAGGAGAAAAATTCTAAGACTTTTAATGGTTTGCGCGCCGAATGTATGACGATGTTAGAGCCTCTAATATTAATAAAATGTGGATAACTATGCCATTTAGGGGGATAACTTTTAACTGATTAAACCAGTTGCGTTAATACCCAAGTAAACTAGTCCGGCATAAACCCCACTAATAATGTCATCTAAGATTGTTCCAGATCCGTGATGAACTTCTTTATCAAAATAGCTCGCAGGCCAAAATTTAAAAATATCGAAGAATCTAAATAGAGCAAAAGCTACGGCTAAATGAAGAAGGTTTTGGGTTTGCAGAAAAAGCCAGGTAACACTCATGCCTAGGACTTCGTCCATCACTATCCAGCCTGGGTCATGAAGCTTGTATTTTTTTTGAGCGTAATCAGCAATATAGCAGGAGATTATTGTGAACACCGCAATAAAGGGAATGAAGATCAAATACGGAGCTTGCAGAAGACCAAGCGCGTAAAGGAATGGAAGAGTGGCGAGGGTTCCAAATGTTCCTGGCGCCCATGGGGCAAAGCCAACTCCAAAGAAGCTTAGAAAAACAACCTCTGGGTGTTTTAGACTTACTGCATTTTTCTGTTCAATTTCCATTTGATATAAAATTCCGTCGCACTTCTTAATTAGGCTATAAAAAATAAATGAATAGACCAACTTATTTATCAAAATATCTTTTCGACTGGGAACTACTGGATGTCGTTGTCGGTGGCAAGTCGGCTTTAGATTCAAAGTTTTTTGTTGGTCAGATGTACAACGTCGATCAAGTTAATCAGTTTCTAAAAGGATATGGACTTGATGCTTCGGACCCGGTGAGTAGGGCCGAACTTTTTGGTAATTTCCAAGAGGCTCTTCAGTTTATTAAAAGGTATTTTTTAAAAGAGGGAAATTCAGACGGTCTAGACTTAACAATTCCAAATAGTATCTACATGATCACTGATATTTCAGATCTTTTCTTATTGGCCACGGGAAATAAAGAAGGAGCTGATGTTGAGGAAACTTTATGGGCCGAAGTTATTCTTAAAGTTATTCATACGATTTTACATACAGATAAAGATCTAAGATCAAATTATTTTAATATTATTCAAACTCAAATCTTTGATAGATTCTACAAATATTTATACAGGGATAAAGAGAATAAGCTTTTCCTTGGAGTGAAGGGAAGGGGTGATGGCCTACCTTTAATTGAATTTGAAACCAAATCTAAGAAAACTCGTGATTCAGTCATTATAAAACTTCTTCATAAAGCAGAAAATGTTGCTGAGGAACTTTTTGACCGTGTTGGAGTAAGATTTATAACAAATACAAAGTTTGACACTATTAGAGTTGTGAAGTTCTTGCTCGAGAGTAATATTATCATTCCTCACAATATTAAACCTAGTCGCTCTATTAATACTGTTCTTGATACAGAAAAATTTAAGGTAAAGCATAACAATTTGATAAAGATGGCGATTAGAAACAATTTATCCGAAGAAAGATTTCTTCAGGCGATTGAGAGGGAGGCCAATGAGTGCCAAGCTGGCGGCGGTAAAGATGATAAGAATAAGCACACCGCAGCTGATTATCAATCACTCCAATTTACCTGCAGGCAACTTATTAAATATAAAAATCCTTTCCTATACGAGTTTAATGAGCTGAGGAAAATGGCAAAAGAGCGCGGGGAAGACCCTGAATTAGCTAAAAAAATTCTAGGTATGGATGTCTCACTTATTGCTAGAGATATTAGATTTTTTTATCCTTATGAATTACAGATCGTTGATTTAGACTCACATCATAATAATACTAGTGGTGAGGCTTCACATATTGAATATAAAAAATCGCAAGTTGTTAGTGCTAGAAATAGAGGTTTTAAAACATTGATCGAATACAAAAATCTAAACAGCTAGTCTCTCTAAAAATAACTCTATTCTTTGATTAATATTTTTTGGGAAATCTACTTGTGGGACATGACTTCCATCTTTAACAATATAGAGTTTTGAGTTCTTTAGTCTGCTATGAAGAATCTCTTGCAAGTAATTAGGGATAACCTTGTCCTTATCTCCGCCCATTACTAAAGAAGGCATTTCTAATGTTTCAAGGTGTCCAATAATATTATGCCTCTTCATTTCACTGAAAAGTTGGTGAAAAACTTCAGGGTGAAGTTCCCCAATCTTTTTTAAATAATGTTCCACAAATTCTTTTGGAACCGTATTGGTATTAAATCCCCCTCTGTGGATAAGATCTTTAATAAGAGGATTTTTATATTGAGACTTCCATATTTCACCAAATATATTAGGAAATCTTCTTGTCGCCCATTTTATAGTGGGTGTTGCAAGCTCCATAACATTGGTATCAAACATTATATCGTGTGGTGGAATCACGGTACCGGAAATTAAAATCATACCAAGTACTTCATGAGGGAACTTCCTCGCATACTCTAAAGTCACATTTACGCCCATGCTATGCCCGAACATAATTGAGTTAGGGTTTCCTAAGTCGCGTAATATCGATTGAAGATCTTTAGCCATATTTTCAAATGTTAAGGATTCAATTGGAGCATCTAGAGCCGACTCGAAATGAAGCCGGTAATCATGAATTAGGATTGGATAACCTTTAGATTCAAAGTAGGGGAGTTGTTCTTGCCAGTGGGCATTATTGCAAACAAGGCCATAATTAAATACCAGTAGAGGTTCTTTCAGATCTTTTATTTCATCTATAGGTCTATTTATTGAATAAAATAACTCAAATCCGTCAAAAGATTTGGATTTATGTTTCTTAAACATCTTTATTATTTTCCAGATGAATAAGCTCTTTTTGTAGTTGAGTTATTAAGGCTTCATGCTCGGGGTTTTCATTAATTCTTTTCTTATATAAGTCTGAAAACTTTTCTGAGAGATTTTTAAAATCGAGGAGTTTAATTTTTAGGATTGAACTTCCAACTCTGATTTCATCTCCAGTTTTATGAATTTTACTCCCTTTAATTTTTTTTCCGTTAGAGAAATAAAAATCTTTATCAGAAGAGTTAACTAATAGTCCATCCTGACTTAAAATAAAGCTTAAATGAAGTTCAGAAACTTCTTCGTCTTCTATCATCAAATCAGCCACTCTCGAGTTGCCCATTGTGAAGTTTTCTAAAAATATTTTGATCTCGCCTACGCGTTCTATATCAGGAGAGGAAATGACATCAAAAATTACCATACTTAAATTTAACACTAATGCTGATAGTGATCAATTGGTGGTCAAATTGTATTATGAATAAGGCTATCTTTGGAAACACTCTCTATATAGCTATTAAAGCTAGGGGTTGGATTGTCAGACAAATTATATAGGGTTTTTCGAGCGAGCTCTAATAATGAGTAGTGTGTAATTGGGTTGGCCAATCGTTTAAAACTATCTGACCCAGACTGATCTTTCCCAAGAATATTTCCTTGTCCTCGAATTCTTAAATCCTCTTCTGCGATATCAAAGCCATTAGAGTTTTTTTCTATGAAGCTAAGTCTTTCTCTAGCGTCCTTAGAAAGTTTTTTATCAATGATTAAAAAACAAAAACCTACTTTATCTCCACGTCCAACTCGCCCTCTAAGTTGATGGAGGGAGCTGAGCCCAAATCTTTCAGGGTTGAGAATAGTCATAATAGTTGCATTGGGGACATTGATTCCAACCTCTACAACGCTAGTGGCGATGAGAACTTGTATATTGCCATTATTAAAATTTAGAAATGCTTCTTCTTTTTCGGAAGGTGAAAGTTTTCCATGGAGAGGATGAATAGACTCTGTTGGAAAGAAGTTCTTGAAGCGCTCAAAAACCTCTTCTAAATTGTGAATATCGAGCTCTTCATTGTCTTCAATGGCGGGGACGACGATATAGGCTTGCTCATTCATCGAGAGTCGAGTTTTTAAGAAAGATAAAAACTTTGAAAAGTTCTCTTCTTCAACGATTCTTGTTTTGTAGCCACTTCGATGACTTGGAATAGATTTTATCGTAGTAATATCTAAATCACCGTATTGAGTTAAACTAAGACTTCTTGGAATAGGGGTGGCTGTCATTATCAGGCAGTGTCCGCTTTTAGTTTTTGAGACAAGTTTAATTCGTTGTTCGACGCCAAACTTATGCTGCTCATCAATTACCGCGATTCCTAAGTTTGCAAAATGTAGATCTTCTTGAATTAAGGAGTGTGTTCCAATGACAAGGTCGATTTCCCCCGTAGAAGCTTCCCTATAGATCTCTTTTTTCTCAGAGGCTTTAGTTCCCCCGAGTAATAGTTTTATCCTTAGCTCGGGAAAGAGGCTTTGTGCCTCCTGAAAATGTTGTCTGGCTAAGCTTTCTGTTGGGCACATAATTGCCGATTGATAGCCATTCTGATGCGATAAAAGGCAGGAAGCAAAGGCCACCCACGTTTTTCCGCATCCTACATCTCCCTGTAGTAATCTCATCATTGGTTCTTTACTCGAGAGATCCCCACAAATTTCATCGTAGGCCTTTTTTTGATCTATTGTGAACTCATGTGGAAAACTCTTAAATATATCCTCAGGAAAATTTTCAAAAGAAAGAGAATTGATACTTTTATGATCTTTCTTTCGAATAAGAAGTTTCGTTTGTTCTAAGAAAAACTCTTCAAATATCAATCTTCTCTGAGCAGCTTCGAGTTTTTCTGTTTCATATTTTATATCAATTCCATGCATTAACTTAAGACTATCTGATATATTCAGAAAGCTATGAGATTTTAACTCTTCGTCTGTTAGTAGCTCTGGAACTTTATCCCAAAGTGCACTCGGTATAGAATCGATTGTCCTTTTAATATTAAATCCCTTCATCTTATTAACTGTAGGGTATTGAATTTTAAGCTCTTGAGAATCATTACTTTTTAAACTGTTAATCTCATCCTCGGAAATATCATTTATTTCAGGGTTAACTATTTGAGTAGCACCGTTATATTCTTGCAACTTACCAAGAAAAACCAAGTGATTGGATTCTTCGATTTTTTTTACAATAGATGGGTAGGAGTTGAACCATTTTAAAGAAAGGTATTTGTCAGAATAATAATCTTTTATTGTTACCGAAATATTTTGCAGTGGTATCTTCGCTTTTCCTCGCATTCCACTACTCGGTCTTTTTTGAATATCTTTTACTATTCCAAGTCCTCTGAAGTATTGACCTAGGGTTGCATTAGAAAAGTCTAAAAGAACCGGCAACTTCTCAATCCTTAGAGGAAAGACCCACATAAGTTCGTAGATTGTCTTAACACCAGCATTTGTTAGACTTTGAAGAGTTTTACTTTTCTTACTTGAAAATAAAACTTCAATCGGAGAGTCGAGATTAATTGTCTGGGAATTCGAAGGACTCAATCTCGTACTCTACTTCACCCTTTGGTGCTTTAAACAGGACTGTATCACCGTCCTCTTTTCCTATGAGAGCTTTTCCTAGAGGGCTTTTAAAGGAAATTTTCCCTTCTTTTGTGTTTGACTCATCTTCGCCGACAATTTGATAAACTACAGTAATATCCTTTTCCACATCGAGAAGAGTAACTTTAGCACCAAATACGACTTTATCACTCTCAATTGTCGAAGGGTCAATAACCTTTGAATTCGCAACAATGGCCTGCAGCTGAGAAATTCTTCCTTCAATCAGGGCCTGTTTCTCTTTGGCAGAGTGATACTCGGCATTTTCTTTTAAATCACCAAGTTCTCTAGCTTCCGAAATAGCTGTTTTAATCTCTTCACGGTCAACTTTGATTAGACCGTCGAGTTCTTTTTGTAATTTTTCTAAACCACTTTTGGTGATTGGAGATTCGGTGCTCATAATAATTCCTTAATTTTTAAAAAGTGCATTTGCCGCATTTTCCGCTGCAGACTGATTATTTCCGCCATCTCCGCCACTTAAAATAAAATAGTCGCAGAAGTTTGCTTTATCTTTTTCTACTATTCTATCAGCAGAAGGTTCCCTGCATTCATTATAGGCAGTTTGATCATAAAATTGGCACATCTTACATGAGTGTAAACTAGCATAACAATGAGAACATTCTTCGTTTCTCATGATCTTCGCACCTGGAGCTAGATCCAGATCTTTGTGGCAGTTAAAGCATTTTAAATTTTTTGTCATCGTACTCATTTAATAATTCCAGCTTTTATTTAATCCAACTTCAAATCCCGAAGGTTCTCTGCCTTCTCGCGCCTTAGGGGAAAAATAAATTTTAGGCAGATTTCTTTTATTATATTCTTCTATCGCATTTATCAAATTCTTTTCATTTGCTGACTCTAATGTTTTGGCCACCAAGAAGTTGATGGCTATTAAAGTAGCTCCGCCAATGAGAAGAGATTTTTTATTATTGCTGCTACTATTGGTAAGAAAACTAGTAAGAACCAGTCCAGTCCCAACGCTGCCTAGTAGAGAGTTTTGCCATTTAATTTGAGTACCCTTCTGATATTCATCTAAGTATTCTTTAGCCTTCTTATCTTTTTCTAAATGAAACCTTAGGCCTTCCCCTTTTTGAGTCGAGTTAGTATCCACTAGGATTTCCTGATAATTGATAATGGCAATCCTAGAGCAAGCCTCAGCCGCAAATAAGATTTTGTGCGGTGCGAATATAAATATAACGAGAAGAAGTAATTTCACAGAATATTATTACCATAAATGAAGGGCACTGGCTGTTCCAAATCATAGCTACACGGTTTACAATTAAAATAATGGATATTGTAAAAACTGGTCGCGGGATCACTAAAACTATTAGAAACGTTAACCGTTTAAAAGAGATTGTTATAATCTTTGCGAGGCATGGTTTTGATGAATTTATTACGCTGGGAGTTACATCTAAAATACCAAATTTTGTTCTGCCTAAATCAAGGCGCTCTATTAAAAAGGAGCTCGAGGAGTCTGGTGAAAAGGACTGGTCGAGGGCCATTGGCTTTAGGCTTCGAAAATGTTTTGAAGAATTGGGACCAGCATTTATTAAGTTTGGTCAGCTCTTAAGTTCACGGGAAGATCTTTTTGATGTGGGCTTTATCGATGAAATGAAAATTCTTCGTGATCAGGTAAAGCCGATTCCGTTTTCAGAGGTTCGTTCTGAAGTAGAATTGTCCCTCGGAAGGCCAATTGATGATGTTTTTAATTCAATAGAGGAAAACCCAATTGGTACTGCGTCTATCGGTGTTGTTTTTAAGGGCGAGCTGAAAGATGGTAAAAAAGTTGTTATCAAAGTTAGAAGACCAAATATCGTTAAGACGATGACAAATGATTTTTCTATTTTGCTTCTGCTGGCCAATCAGGTTGAACGAGCAAGTGAAGAATTAAAATATTTAGGAATATCAAGACTTGTTAATGATTTTAGTATTTCTCTTCAGACAGAATTAGACTTTCATATTGAAGCACTTAACTGTGAAAGGTTTAAGAAAAATATAGAGCTTCATGATAAAAAAGAAATTCTCTATATTCCTAAAATGTACACAGAGCTCTGTACTGAGCGATTCTTGGTTATGGAGCTTTTGGATGGAATTCCATTTAGTAATAAAATAGCAATAGAGCCTAGATTAGATACTCTTAAAGAAAAACTAACTGACGGATTACAGCTTTTTATAAAAACCTTTCTAATGGATGGTTTTTTTCATGGTGACCTTCATGGGGGTAACTTCTTTTTAATGCCCAATGATCAAATCGGTATTATTGACTTTGGTCTAATGGGTAGACTATCTAAGAAGGGAAGAGAAAATTTTGTAGCAATTCTTTACGCATTAATAACCTATAACTTTGAAAACCTTGTCTATGAGTTTTTAGATGTAGCGGAATATGAAAAGATTCCGGATGTGGATGCACTGATCGCCGACGTTAGAGATGTACTAACTCCATATATCGGATTAACAGTTCAACAAACCAATTACACTTTATTGTTTCAGGCCATAATAGAAACCTTAAGAAAGAATAAGTTATATTTGCCTAGAGAGTGGTTTGTCGTTTTTAGATCGTTGATGACTTTAGATGGTGTTGGAAAAGATATGGGGCTTGATTTTGATATCTTCTCCATGGTTGAGGATGATCTCAATATCATTGTAAAAGAAAGTTTTAACAAAGAAGAAATTATTGAAGAAGCAGTTTGGATGGGAAGAGATTTTCTTTCTTCTGGAAGAATGTTTCCTAGACATATGAGATGGTTTTTAAAGGAATGGTCTAAGAAAGGTTATGCTTTTGAAATAATCCATAAGGGTCACGAAAAGCAACTCAAGGATGTTACAAGTTCAGTTATTTTTCTTGGATATATTGTTTTAGCAGCTGTCTTTTTTATTAGCGGAGTTACCCTGCTAAAGTCAGATGCGATTTCTCACTGGAGAGATATACCGACACTTTGTTGGATTTTTTGGGCACTGGGCTTTGTTTCATTAATGAAGGGTAGCTTGACGGTAAGAAAAATATAATTAAACGCTCTCGATACCAGTTATCCAAAGTTCCTTTTTAAACTGTAAGAATTCTTCTGCTCGCTCTGGGCCCATAAGTAGGTTTAAAAACTCACTATGAGATTTTACAAACTCTTCCCCTAAAAACTGAAAGGCGATAGTTTCATCCGAAACTGCTGTAACTATCAAGGTTGAATCAGACCAACTGTGAATAAGTCTTGAAAATAATTCTGGATTCCCGATCCTAAAAATTCCCATATATAAAGAAGCGGCCGGATCTGTTTCGATCCAAGGATTTTTAACAGGAAGCCATGCTTTATATTTTTTTAATAGGTTAAGCCAAACCTTTGTGTTGGAGCTGTTAACACCGGCAAACTCATGGATGATTCCTCCAAGGTCCATCCCTTTATCTGCTAAGATGTAAAAGTCGATAACCCCATTAGTTTCATGTGTATATAAAGACGTACTTGTTACAGCGGATATAACTCCCCAGTCTCTACCGTCCCTTTTTGAGCAAATGAAGTTACTTTCTAGCGAGTTTCTATAGCATGTTGCTAGTTCATTAAGCTTTCCAAAGTCCATAGAAGAAAGATCTGTTTTTTTAAGACCAATCATATTGGCCTCTTTCTCATTAAAGCTTTCTGTACCCATTTCCATAAGCACGCCAGCCTGATGAAAATTATACTTACTATAAAGACCATCTAGATCGGACCAAAGCACATATATTGCAACTTCATC
>JAIBDQ010000067.1 GCA_024686135.1 Halobacteriovorax sp.
TCGACTGGAAGTGTTCTGATAATGGCGTATTCTTTTCCAGAATCATCAAGGTAAGACTGAAACCTTTGTCCCATTTCGCCGGTAAAAGCTCTGCCTGAGAAAAAATCATCATGAGAAAATTGATCAGCGACGACGAGAACTTCAGCGTCTTCAAGTCCACCTCTATAGAAACCATTTGGTCCAAAAGATAAATGTTGAGTAATACCCAATGCCTCCCAGTCTACTCCATGAAACCAGTCAAGCATGAGCTCTGAGAAGTCATACCCTGGACCATGGTCATAAAGCATATAAGCATCAGTACAGGCTTTTGGAGATTCGTATGGAACATCACATTTTGCCATCTGCTTTGGTGCTTTGGTCATTTTATCAACAGGATTTTTGTATTTGATATTATCTACTTTTGTAGCTGAACAACGTCCGTTAGGCTCTTTTGCCCCATTGTTGTAACAACCATTCTTGGAGAAGACCTGAATTGTGTGTGAACCTCTTCTATTTGAGGTTGTTCCCCACTCGCCCATTCTCCAGTTTGTCCCGAAGGCAAAATCCATATGAGGAATCGAAGCATTTCCGTATCTGTACTTGGTCGTTGTGCTTGCTCTCTTTGCTCCTGGATCTTTATTAAGCTTTATTTTCTTAGATGAGATAGCTTTAAGGACTGTCTTGGCCTGTCTATCGAAAGCTCCTAAGAGTCTTTTAAGGGCTTCTTCACCACCATTTCTTGGTGAGGCTCCACCGGGATGAGGAACACCTACAAACATGATTGTTCTACCATTATGCTTAACAAAACAACCTTTGCGGCCAACGGTCGAAGATGAACATTTTCCACCGAGGTGCCTAGCGTAAGTAGCAGCAGTATCTTTTCCTGCAGTACCAACCCCAAGTACTATTGAAAGCTCTTTGTTCTTATCAACAACAGTGTCGAATAACTCATGTCTATGTTGAACAACAATTGAATTTGGGTTTTGAGCTAACCATAGGAGGTTATCTCTTTGCTCTACCTTTGAAGGATTCTTAGCATCTTCTCCAAAAAGTGAATACTGCCCCGTAATTGTATAAACAAATGTATTCATGAAGAGATAAGATTGATTAATCCCAATATGATTTAAAAACTTTTGCATCTTTGTACCAGTTGAACCGGTAAAAGATCTATTGGACACGTTTTCATCTTGTGCACCCTCTTGGCCAATGACAAAAACTTTTACTTCATTTTCACCTGTTCGACCTCGGTACCACATTGGACCAAACTTCCATCGAAATTTTTCACCTTTGCCGCCGATGACCTTACTACCAAACGCTCTATAGTTTGGTGTATTAGCAAAGAGATAAGTTAGATCTGAGTCTTTGTCTGGACCTTGATCGTAGTCATAAGTGTCGCCTCTTTTCTTTGAAGAAGAGATTGAACGATCACCCCATGTTCCGTGACTACAGCTCGCCATAGCTAGCAAAGCCGTCAATGCGAATCCATTCGCAATCCATTTTTTCATGTTGTTTGGCTCCTTAAATTTATTTTCTCAACCTGAGTAAAGTTGTACTCGGACAAAATGGTAGCATTCCATAACGCATAAGCCTAGGGACAAAAAATTCTGTTTGCATGTAGAGTGAAATGGTCAGTTATATATTGAGGTGTCTCAGTTCTTCAGGAGTACAGTAAAGAGGCTTATTATATTTCATTTTAAATATTCGAAGCTCTTTCTTGGTGCGATTGCCGACTTTTAAAATTATTTTTTTATAACGTTCTTTTTCTTCGGTGAGAGGATTACCGTATCTTTTTTCTCGGCTAACGAGCTTGTTGTACTCGTGCCTAGCAGACCTCAAAGCTCGTTTATGAGTACAAAGATTATACCTATCTCTCAAAAAGTTTACCTTAACTTTTCGCTTGATAGTTTTGCTTTGGAGAGTCACAGGCTTTTTAGATTTCCCACTTGGTCTATATGGGTTCTTTTCTTTAACTGAACCACATCCAAATAAAACAAATAAAAGACTACTGATTATCGTTATGTTCTTTAAGTATTCCATTCTCAAATCGATATTCCGTTAAAAAGAAATTACTATCTTCATATTGCCAACGCTCAACAAGAAGCTTTCCTAGTTTTGTTTTCCTAATATTATCAGCAGGTGGCTTCGCTATCAAAAATTCATCCTTTTTCATTCCCACCCATACTTTTCCTTGGCAGATAAGGTCAGACTTTTTTTCCATTCTGCCCATTCTCTTTACGTGGTCCGTCGGTAATGGAAATTCTTTTTTAAAGAATCTATCTAGTAAGGTGTACTTTCCGTTCTCAAGCTCAATTGGTTTTCCGGCGATAGTATCAAATAAAAAGATTTTGTTATCTTGCTTGACCTCTACATATCTTCTTTCAAACCTAGAGTGGAGCCTTACGATGGATGAAGGCTCACATCTTTTGAACTCTGAATTATCAGTATATCTTTTAAGATCCTTTATATATTTATTTTTAAGTCGCTGAGGGGGATGCAGGAAGTATCCAACCCTGGCGTGATAGCGTAGGCTCTCACCTTCCTCAACAGGCAGAACTTTAACTGCTCCACAGGATGCGAAAATTGAGATAATAAGTGAGCCAGTTAGAACTTGTAAGTATTTTATGGATTTTGCCATCCAGCATTTCTCCCCTAAATTTGGTAATTAGTTGCGCTATATCAATAGTTTAAACCCTACCCTGTCAAGATTCCAAGGCAAAATGACACTTGTGCCATCTTTTGAATTTTCCTGATAGAATAATGGAGGTAGATGCACGGAGGTTCTCCTCTTGTGCTCAATACAGGAGGTATTGAATGAAAGCCATAGTAACTAGCCTTTTTTTAACTCTAATTACATTTTCTACGGCAGAGGCCAATAATTTTGGAACTTATAGCCAAAGTGATCTCTTTAGTCAGCAGTATGAAGAATCTATTGCAGCTGTTGAAGCTTCTAAAGAGCTAAGACAATCACTAAGAAACGATAGGTCTATCGCTGGTATGACATCTTCAGATGAGAAATGGGTCAATGAATTTGATATAATCATGGCAGATAATAAGACTGATTATTTGAATAAGGCCTTTAAGATAAACGATTAGAAACTTAAAGTATGAATACGAGTTGTGGCCTGAACGGGTTCTTGTAGCTTGTTCAGGTCAATACGTTCTGGTCTGATCTTTATCTCTTCAATTCTTTTCAAAAAGTCATCAGTGGTAAGTCTGACATTCTCTTTTTGCATGGCCTGAAGAAACGCCTCTAGTATCGCAAAGTTTATGAAAGGAATTCCTTCAATTTGTGGAAGGCAGACCAAGACTTCACTTGCCCCAATATCGATTAGCTCTTTTTTCAGTGAACTATTTAGAACATCCAATATGACTTTTTTACCTCGAGTATGCTCAAGGTCTATAAGTTCTAGCGTGGCCATATTTCCAACAAATGTATCGCAGTGGAAGAATTCTGTAAGTGCGGTAGAAAGATTTCTTTTATTCCTATTAAACTCAGGAATTAGGCTTCGCTTAATTTTCATCCTCTTAAAAACTGGCCAAAGCAATTTTGTGAAATTCTCTAATGAATCAACTGATTTTAGTGAATATGGCATCTTTAAAAAGAAATATGGATCCGCTAGACAAACTTCGTGAACAAACTCTTCAGAGACATCTAATAAGTTTTTTTGAAGGACTCCAGAGTAAAAGGCAAATCGCTCGTGCTTATATGTTTCTGTAGAAGACATAAAATGTTTTCTCATCACCCAAGGAATATAAATATCTTTTAAAGTTTGTCCGTCTAAGACAAAAGTTTCTCTCGTATGATTTAAGATATTATCTCTCTGGGGAGGGATGAAGGTGTTCTTTTTAGTTTTAATGACGGGTGGGAGACCTGAAATACTAATGGCATCACAAAGGCCATCATATTTCTCTAGAACATCTAAGGTCGCCTCGTAGTCAAAATTAGTCCCTAATTGAGTTAAGCGAAACTTCTCCCCCATAAAATCTACGATTTCATCAAAATGGGCATGATCCGACGTATAGGCGATATTTAGTATATGTTTCAAGTTATGCTCCCTCTCTTCTTTATAGGTAGATAATTATTATATTCCAAGCTCCTAGGTATAAAATACTTAGACAGTCTAAAGTGTTGAAATTATTGAGTTATGCCCATTGACAAAAATCAGTCCTATTTGTCAGCACTTACTGTAGTGCGTCACCTAATTAATTGCTATGTTGAAAAGAAGTTAATGCTTAAGGAGCTTAAAATGAAGAAACTATTGATCTTAATGGCGCTTTTTGTAGGGTCTACGGCCCAAGCGGGTTTAGCCGATCATCTTGAACCTACAAAGGTCCAAGAGAGAGTAAGGCAAGAGTTTGCTGATCTTGATATCAATTTCAATATTGATCTTTTGGATGTGGACTTATTTGAAGGCCTAGGTCTCTCGTCTCGCTATAGATATGAAGTTGAACCGAGCTATGAAAAGGGTCTTCATTCTAGAGTAGATAAATGGCAAATCAAACTTGATTTAAAGCCAGGTGACATACTGGGAAGTACTTTAGATACGCCAGTCTATTTTAATATTAATAGAAACTCAGAAGTTTACTTTGTTAGACAGTATAAATCGAAAAAGAGGGCCCTCACTGCCCTTCCTTATACTCTCGCCAAACTTCCACTAACTGCTGATCTCGCCATCAAAAGCCTTTTGCCAGGTGACTTTGTAAGTTTACCTGCAAGCATGAGTATTGTAATAGGTGCAAGCGCTTCTTCGGCTACTACCGGAACGACAATTGGGATAGATGCCAAAGCAAATGTTTATTACGTCCTAAGTGGAAGCTTCTTAATTCATATTTATAGAATGAAAGATAATAAAGTTCGTCTTAAGCTTTTTGCTAACAGAACGAGAACCGCAGGAACTTCGGCTGAAGTAGAAGGGTCCTCTAATCTTTTTGGTGTAAAAATAGCCAATAAGATCGTAGAAAATGTTTTTGAACTAGATTTTGCAGAAATTGGGTATGAAAAAGCTAAGGGGCGACAGTTCATCATCGATTATGTGTTTGATCTAAATAACAAAAAGGCTAAAGAAGCTTATAATAATATCCTTTCTTCAACTTATAAATTTAAAGATGTTGTTGCTTTAGGTCAGCACCTAGGAAAAAGGCCCCTGAGTAAAGTACTGCTCTCTACTTACGAAAAAGCAGATAATCTTTTTAAAGAAGATTATGAGAATCAAGTAAAAAAGCCTAGAGTTGATAGAATCTTTAAGGGGTTTAATAAATTCGATCAAGATAAGTTTAAATTAAAGCTTGGTCTAATTGTTGCTAAGTTAGGGAGTGATAGAACATATACTGAGAATAATATATCTTTTGAAGATGAAGTTGGGCTTAGACATAATTTCTACTATCCCATTCAAACGAAGACCTATGAGCAAAAAATTAGACTTGGCTTCTTCAAGACTAAGGAAAGAATCAGTAAGTCTTATTTCGCACTTGTTCCTACAGGAATTGAGGACAATGGATCAAAATTTTCAGATTTTGGTTTAAGGTATGAGCGTCAGGATAAAATGTTTAGAGATGATGAACAGGCCAGTGTTAAGGAGTTTATGGCGAATAATCTACCAGGTTCAGTTTTTGAGCAGATTGACTGGAAAGACTGGACAGACTTTACCTCTAAAAAAGATGCTCGTATTTTTTATCAAATCGTCTTGAAAGCATCTGCCTTTGATCAGATTCCTTTGATGAGTAAAACTGAATTAAAGGAAGCGCTATATACCTACGTTAAAACAAAGTCACACTTTGCAGGTAATCCTTTAGATTGGACATGGGACCGCGCAATAGACCTAGTGACAACTGAGACTCTTACGAGGAAATGGCAGTTAAAAAGTCTAGCTAAGAAATTACACCCAATTCTTTTTAATACTGACCTTTCAGGAAAGAAAAGAGTTAATTTGCTAATGGATATTAGAAATCGAAATAAGTTTCGTGAGTTTGGAATAGGCTTTGTCATGAGCTTGATCCCTAAAGAGAAATTGGCCGATCATCTACAAGTTAGGTTAGAACTTTCAGCTAAAGATAAAGGAAAGGTCGACTTTAAGTTTGGCAATCAGGAGCTAAGCGATCTGTATCGCCAGCTTCAGCATGTGCAAAATGCTATAAATAATAGATCATATGATTTGAGGCTAAACTCTACTGAATTTAACAACTAGTATATTAAAGTAGCCCCTGCTTAAGGGGCTACAATTTTTTATCATTTCAGTGTAAACTTTCTTTTGAAGCAATGGTGAGAGAAAGTTATATGAAATTTATAATATTTTTAATTCTAAATTTAATTTGTCTTTCTGGGTTCACTTCAGAAATTCCTAAAGAAGTTTCCGATAGACTTAAAAGCGAGAAACCAAAATATATTACAGAAT
This sequence comes from Halobacteriovorax sp., assembly GCA_024686135.1. Lineage (GTDB taxonomy): Bacteria > Bdellovibrionota > Bacteriovoracia > Bacteriovoracales > Bacteriovoracaceae. The sequence continues at coordinate 6,372 of JAIBDQ010000067.1, forward strand.
ATAGAAGAACGACCTTCTATGCAGATATTGTTAAATCCTTGTCTAGGAAAGAGAATTTTTTTGATCTTATTCTTAAAAAATCCAAACAGGTTATCCCAGGCACTGCTGTATACCTAACAAAAAAGACACTCTTAGATACAGATTCAATTTATGATTTAAAAAGTCCTTGGATGTTAAATGCTCCCTTAGAAAACGGTCAGCACCTTACAATGGAAACGATGATTATTTTAAACGGAACGGTTATTTTTGGTTACCCTAAGGAGAGTAAGGTGAAGGTTGAGAACTATAGGTTTTTAACCAACAAATATAAATATTCAAAAACAATTATTCTTAGACTTAATGGGACGACCTATCTTCATGAACCACCCCTTTCAGGGCCTTTAGGGGTAGATATAGACGGCTATAGTTATTCAGGTGGTAAACTTGAGATGCTTTACGGAATTATGTTCATGCAGTTCTCAAGGGTGATTGAGGCTTTACCCATCGAGGCAAGAAAACTGCAAAGCAAAAGTCCGTTCAGTAGGAGTTCATTTTATTAGTCTACCTGAAGCAATCGACCTTCGAGCTCTCTCGGTGGTCATACTCGAAGTTTGAAATTAACTCAACTTCGGAATCTGTAGAGCATCCTTTAAACTTCACGCAGAGCTTGTAGTGATAGTCCTTTTTATCAAGGTCTACTTTGGTGATTTTATATATTTGGAAATCAGAATTAGGTGAGACTTTAAAGCAGTCACCAGCATTGTATTGATTAACTTTTTCTTCTTTTGCTTTTATTTCAGATTTTGTTTTAACGTCTTTTACGGCAGGATTCCCTATTGCTTTTTGCACATCAGTTATATCCCTGTCTTTTGTAAAAAAATAAAGACCACCAAAAATTAAACATGCAATCATAAAGAACTTCTTCAAGTTTCCCCCTCTTTTGCTATATATGTATAATAGACTACGTTTACGATAATTCCAAAAAATGGGTTTAACTTGATAGATTTTGGCAGGTACTTTTTAAATTACTTTGATAAAAGATTTCCTTTTTTCGGTTTCACCCTGCCCTTGATTTTACTCCTTTACCCACTTATCCCGGCCCTTGTGCCTCTATATCTTTTGCCAAGATATTATGGATTACACTTTCTTTACCTTTTTTTAATGCTTTTTAATTTAAGAATTCAGCGGGATTACGCTGAAAAGAAGCATATAAATTCTTTTAATAAAGGGTTTATGTCTCTTTTGGTCTTAGCTTCTTTTTCTTTAATGCTTTTTAGTATTATTTTCCCATATTTAGAAAAAGGGCATTTTTATACCGACGTTAAGTTTAATTGGAGAAGCTTTTTCTTTTTCCTTTCCTGTAGTAGTTTACTTATCCTAAATAGTCTCTGGTACTTTATTGGATCTAAGTTGATAAAATCGTCGCTGACATCTTATATTATAGCAAGCCTTAGGTACCCATTAATTATAATCCCTCCCGTATTCTTAAATCTGCATGCCAGTCAGATTAAGGAGACGATCAGTCTCTTTTTCTTTATTTTTATACACAGTTTACTCTTTGAAGTTTTTAAGGATAAGAGCTCTACTACTAAAGTGGTGAGGCAATTACTCTGCTTGATCTATGGGGCGCTCATGCTTTCCAGTGCGCTTATAGCTAATCTTAATTTACTTTTTATAGGTGTTTGTCTTGGTTTGGTCTTACTTGTGGCAATCTTTGAGGATAAACTGGACCAAAGGTCGATCTTTGGTCCTTCAATTTTCTTTGTTTGGGCGTATTTCGCTCTTTCTACTGTGTGAGGATTACTCCGTGTTCATCATCATCATCGGGAGCTTTGTTTTCAAGGCCTCTTAGAACTTTTTCAAATTCTTTTGCATCTTCTTTTATATACTCAAGATCTTCTACAGAATAATTATGTAGGTAATCTTGAAGAAGCATGGCCTGTGTTTCAGAAAGAGACTTTTTAATTGTGCTAATCAAAACGGCCTTTTTCTTAATCGGATCTGGCTCGCCAGTATAGTGGTCTTGAGCAACGTTCGCTGTTGCCATGCTTGTAAAAGCCATAAGTAGTAGTGATGTGATTAACTTTTTCATTTATTACCTCGTATCTACTATAAGTAATGCAAATAAGAGGCCTAATCACCATAGTCTAAGTAGCTGTAGTTACGTACAAAAAGCTAGATAAGTGTCTATAATTTAAACAATGCTGACTTAAGCTTTTACGCTTTTTAATCCATACACTTATTATCATCTGCTAGTTTTTTTGTAATATCAATCGCATCTTCATAAATATAGAAATGATTGCTTATTGGCCTTTTGTTAATATAAACCTGAAAGACATTATCCTTATAATGTTTTTTTACTGAGCACACATCCGTTGTAGGAATAATTTTTCCTGAACCGCAACCTAATATAAAAAGTAAACTTATCAAAAATATGTTTTTCATCTTAATTCCTAGTCTATAAATCGTTTTCAAACTCATCACAGTCACGCTCTCTTCTGAAGCGTTCAAATTCCCCGCCTCCAGGAATAGTCTTGTAGAAATAGTAATAACATTTATTATTAGTTCTATTTTTACTACTATTCATAACGGCATCTCTAATATCCCAAGGCTCATTCTTCAAAATATACCTGAAGCCACCAGCGATCACCCCTTTAACAGTTGTGTCTAGTGCAGGCTTAGAATTCTTTTTTACTTTCACTTTTTTAGGTTTATCTCCATCTGGGTCTATGCCATGTGATCTAGAAATAGAATTATCTAAATCTACAAAACTCCCGTCCGCTGACTGAAGAGAAGGTAAGAACTCATCGCTCGATGCGATTAAACTTAAACTTTTTGAGCTAATGCTTTTAACCGCGCCGATACCATTTTTTCTTACAAGGTTTGAATTAAAGGCTTTACCTGGCGATAGGCTGTATGATTTTACGGCAGTTCCTAGTTTAGAGGTATTAACCTCAACTAGACCTTTCGTTAACATGACATCAGTTGAAGGTGCACCATTTACTAAATAGCTATTCGCTAAAATTTCTGTACCTCTTACTCCAAGGGCAACTTCAGCATTAGAGAAAACTATAGTTTCTCCTTCTTTTCTTTTCTCTTTTACGTGGGCCCTAATTTTACCCCTCAAGAAATTGAAGACAGTCGTTCTCTTTCCTTCTCTTAACTTAAAGGTTTTTACTTTGAACATGCTATTCGGACCTAATGAGACTAATGTATTATCAAGAAACCTTATTTTTAAAAGAGTTGAGCCCTTAGTAATAAGTACATCACCCTCTTTAACTAATGAACCTAAAGTAAGGGGTGATTCTTTACCTTTAATAAAAGCATCACCTTTTACAACTAGTATTTTACCAACTTCTCCATTCTGCTGGGCCATGAGCGCCTGTGTAAAAAAGAGAAGGATTATAATTAATCCAGATTTCACACTTCCTCCTTGAAGCTAAATCAAATTTGTGTCTTTATTATAACGATTTATTTCCAGTCGGAAAGAGGCACATGAGGAATATCATTACATAGAATTGGTACACCTTCTGCTTGTAATGACCGCGCTTTTCTATCAATAAAAATTGCCTGAGAAATACCGAAGATTTGAAGTCTTAAATATTTCTGAATAAGTTTGTCTAGCCGAGCTTTATCTTTTGCTTTTGCAAGATATTTTGGTGCTAAATCAGAAGTACGTAATAAACTTTCTAAAAGGTGTCTTAGAAGACAATCGTAAGATTTGTTAAACTCTAGTTTTTGCATTTCTCGAATTATGTTCATTTTAAAAGGTTTATAACCAAGCTTTAGGGATTGCTTTAGTTTTTTCTTAATTTGTTTTGATTCAGGTTTATACTTATTTAGATACCCACTTGGAATCTGCGCAGTTCTTGATATAAACTCTGGTGTAGCATCCATATCCACAAAGTCTTCGCATATAAATGGAATTCCTAATGACTGAAAAGGGGCCGCTTTACGATCAAACTTCTTGGCCTTAATTAAGATAAATTTCTCCCAAAGAATAAGATACCTACTAATTTTACGAGATTGGCCTTCAGTCTCCCTTGAATAAAGCTCTCTTCTTTCTCTATTTAGTTCTATCGCATCCTTTACATGATCGTAAAAACAGCGATTTAACTCCTCCCCTAGGGTTTGGAAGCTAAAGCAAGCTACAAATAGAATGATAAATAACCTCATAGGGTTAAAATCTAACGCATTACGTAGGCCAAAACAAGGTTTTTGAACCGATTACTCAGTCTCGAGTATGATTCTAAGCATTCTTCGAAGTGGTTCGGCCGCTCCCCAAAGAAGCTGATCTCCTACAGTAAAGACATTTAAATACTCATCACCAAGATTCATCTTTCTAACTCTACCTACTGGAACCTCAAGGGTACCCGTAGCAAAGGTTGGGCAGAGATATTTAAGAGTTTCTTCTTTATTATTTGGAACGAATTTTACCCAATCATTTGATTCTTTAATCATGGATTCAATTTCATCTATTGGTATATTTTTATTAAGCTTGATGGTTAAGGCCTGTGAGTGACACCTCATGGCCCCCATTCGAACGCAGGTTCCATCGATTGGAATTTGCTTGTTAGTTTCAAGTATTTTATTTGTTTCGCTTACACCTTTCCATTCTTCTTTTGTTTGACCTGCTTCAACTGGGACATCGATCCAAGGGATAAGAGAGCCTGCGAGAGGCGCCCCAAAGTTTTCTTTTGGAAAACTGTTAGACCTCATTGAATTAGTGATAGTTCTATCCACATCTAAAATAGTTTTGGCGGGATCAGTATATTCATGCTCAGCTACAGTTCCCAAGGTTTTCATTTGGTTTAATAGCTCGAGCATATTTTTAGCACCAGCTCCAGAAGCCGCTTGGTAAGTCATACTAGTAAGCCATTCAATTGCATTATTATTAAACAGTCCTCCTACGGCCATGAGCATAAGGGATACAGTGCAGTTGGGTCCTATAAAATCCTTTTTTCCATCTTTAAGGGCCGCATTGATAACGTCGAGATTAACGGGATCCAGAATTAATGTAGAGTCTTTCTTCATTCTTAAGGCTGAGGCAGCATCAATCCAATGGCCTTTCCAGCCTGTCTTTCTTAGCTGCGGATATATTTCATTTGTATAGGCACCACCCTGACAAGTGATGATGATATCCATATTTGAAAGTTCTTCTATGGATGAAGCATCTTTTAACTCACCATCATGTCCACCATGCGAAGGTGCTTTTTGCCCCGCTTGAGAGGTTGAAAAAAAACATGGCTCAATATGATCAAAATCTTTTTCTTCAAGCATTCGTCCCATCAAGACAGAACCAACCATTCCACGCCAACCTACTAAACCTACTTTTTTCATTACGACCTCAATATGTAATTAATCCACACAATGATTATTCAAAATGGATAGACTTGTAAACTAGAGCATTTTAGACTATTCTGAATTTGCGCTGCCGAAGAGGTGCAATTTTCAGGCAGCCGATATCAAGGACAACGGAGTCCATTTGAGGTATCGGTCAGGGGAAAATTGCCGAAGTTAGTTGAGTCCGTAACTCACCTGACTGGTTTGCTCGAGTTGAATCTCGCAGACTGTCATGGACCCAAAATCAATCTGGGACCCATGGAGAGCTTCTGGCCGGATAATCTATCCGTTCTAACTCACCGCTTTAGCACGCACAAACTTTTAAAATCATTAATGTTTGAGTAAAATTTGCTCGCATTAAAAGGTGTTAAATTATGAGTGCTGAGAAAACAAAAGTTACTGTAGCAAAATTTGGCGGGTCATCTATGAGTGATGCCACCGCGATTAAGCGATCGGCAAAAGTGGCCTTTGATCATATGGCCAATGTTGTTGTCGTGTCTGCGACTTATGGGACGACTAATCTTTTATTGAAATTAGTTGATACGGCCATCACTGATAGCTGGAAAAAATGCCAAGAAATTCTTAGCGATATTGAAGACCGGCATTTAAAAATAGCCAGTGAGCTTGAGGCAAGTCCTAACATAGTTGAAGAAATGAAAACTGTTTTAAGGGAATTAGAAACAATTACCAAGGGTATAAATCTCTTAAAAGACTGCAGCCCCAAAGCTAAAGATGGGATAGTGAGCGCCGGTGAAAGGCTTTCTTCTCCGCTTATGACGGTGGCCCTTGGTGAATTGTACGAAGATAAAAAAGTAGAACTCTTTGATGTAAGAAAAGTTATCAAAACAGATGATCAATTTGGTAGCGCTGTACCTGATTTTAATCTTATAAAAACAAATTCTGATAAGCATCTTATGGGTGCTAAGTACGGAGAGCTCGTTTATGTTACTCAAGGTTTTCTAGGCTCTAACGAAGCTGGAACCACAACAACTCTCGGCAGAGGAGGCTCAGACTACTCTGCAGCACTATTAGCTGAGGGAATGGGGGCAGATCTTCTAGAGATTTGGACTGATGTAGCTGGAATAGCAACAACCGATCCAAGGGTTTGTGAAACGGCTAGACCAATTAATGAAATTACCTTTCAAGAAGCAGCTGAGATGGCCACTATGGGTGCAAAAATATTGCATCCCACCACTTTAACTCCTGCTAAAAGATCTGGTATCCCAGTTTTTGTAGGTTCAAGCCTCGAGCCCGATGCACCAGGGACTTGGATTAAAGAAGAAAGCAAAGATGCTCCCCTTGTGAGAGCTCTGGCCAACAGAAAAGATCAGAGTCTTTTGACTCTTTCAACCCCTGACATGCTACATCAACATGGGTTCCTTTTTAAAATTTTTGAAATCTTCAATCGTTACCAAGTCTCGGTTGACAGTATTACAACTTCTGAAATTTCAGTGGCCTTAACAATTGAAGACTCAACTCTTCTCAATAAAAAATTAATTAATGAATTAGAAAACTTTGCCAGCGTAAGCGTTGAGGAAGACCTCTCTCTTGTGAGTGTGATTGGAAATCATATTAATCATACCCCTGGTATCGCTCAAAAACTTTTCAACGCCCTTCAAGAGGGTGATTCGAAAATAAATGTCCGTATGATCTGCCATGGTGCGAGTAAGCATAACTTCTGCTTCCTGGTGCACGAAGACGATGCCACCATGGCGATCAAGCGACTACACAAGGAATTTATTGGATGAAAGTAGCTGTACTTGGGAAAGGAAAAACTGGTAAGAAAGTCATTGAAAAACTTGGTGTGCATAACGAGCATACGGTATTTGATAGCACTAACCCTCCGACAATTGAAAAGTTAAAAGGTCACGATATAATTATTAGCTTTCTTCCTGGTGAACCTTTCTTAAATTACTTGGATGTTCTTATAGATTCTAAAATTCCAGTGGTTACTGGCTCCACTGGTTTTGAATGGCCTTCTGAGACTGCTTCTAAGCTTAGTAAAAATGGTACCCCTTGGGTTAGGGCCCATAACTTTAGCCTAGGAATGAACCTTGTTCATGAAATGATAAAAGTTCTAGCCAAGGCTGATAAGCTATTTGAAAGCCCAAATTTTAAGATTCACGAGATTCATCATATTATGAAAATTGATGCTCCATCTGGAACAGCCATTTCTTGGCAAGATTGGAGTAAGCATAAGTGTGACATTACTTCTGCTCGGACAGGTGATGTAGTTGGGGATCATAAACTTACTATTGAAACAGAAACAGAAGACATAATAGTTCAGCACCAAGCTAAAGATCGAGGCATCTTTGCTGCTGGAGCACTATGGTCTGCTCAAAAAATAATGGCAGGAGAAGTGCCTGCAGGATTAAATGACTTTAACGATATCGCTATTAAGGAATTATTATGAACCTAAATGATTATCCACTATGGACTGCCGTAATTACCCCCCTAAAAGAAGATGGTACGGTCGATTATGAATCTCTAGGCGTTGTAATTGATCAACAAGTAGAAGCAAAAAATGGAATCTTGATCCTTGGATCTACTGGCGAGGCCCTAAACCTTGACCTTTATGAAAGACAAAAAATCTTAGATTTTTTAAAAGATCGAAAACCTAACGTTCCAGTCATGTGCGGTGTTGGAGGCTCAAACCTCGAAGAACAAAAGCAGTGGATAAAACATTTGGAAACACTACCTATAGATGCCTACCTCTTAGTTGTTCCGCTTTACGCAAAACCTGGGGACGTGGGGCAGTACCAATGGTTTAAAGATTTAATGGATGCTTCTACTAAGCCTTGCATGCTTTATAATGTTCCATCGAGAACAGGAAAGCCTATGAGCTTTTCTGCTGTTAAAAAACTAAACACTCATAAGAACTTTTGGGCCATTAAGGAGGCTTCAGGTTCTGTTGAGGAATTTAAAAAATACGTTGAAGCCGCTGGCCCTAACGGAAGAGTCTACTCTGGAGATGATGGTCTTTTACCGGCCTTTGCTCCCCATGGCTGCTCTGGACTCGTCAGCGTAGCTGCCAATACATGGCCTACTCAAACACATAAATACACTGAGCTCACTCTTAACGGAGAATTAAAAGAAGCGGCGATTTGGGAAGAATGCGCCAATAGTCTTTTTGTAGCCTCAAACCCTATTCCTGCCAAATGGCTAATGCATAAGAATAAAACGATCGCATCAAATAAACTAAGAGCACCTCTCACACACGAAGA
>JAIBDQ010000078.1 GCA_024686135.1 Halobacteriovorax sp.
TCCATTAACTTATCATCATCCCAATCTTTATAAAGCTCAGGATCATTGGGACGTTTCATGATGGTAGAGAATTTAACAAGGGCCTTAGTAGCGTTCTTTATGTACTTGCGTCGACTTGTGTTAATTGTTAATCCAACCTTAAGCATCCTAAACATTGTTTTAGGAGTATTAAGAATCACCTGAGCTGAGATCTTAACAAAGTTAAACTTAAGATGAGGTCTTGGAAGTGGCTCAATTTGATAAGGGATGGGTCCGAAGTAGAGGTCCCCTAATTTATTTAAATTGATATAACTTTTACCGAACACGGAATCGAGGATCCCCTTCTCTTCCTTATATTTTCTAAATCCTAAGTACCCTAAGATTTGAAGCGCTTTATCAAAGGCCCCTTCTTTATTAAAGGCCCTGGCCCAAAGTTCTCTTGTGAATGAACTTGGAGCGACTGTCCACTCAGAGAAGGTTTGTCCGTCCCATACCGTATCCTTACGATGCTCGGCCTTTAGTCTTTCAAGTTCTTCTAAGGAAAGTTTCTTTAAATTTGAAATTGAGCCTTTCGCCGTTATCGGTCTGGCCTGAAGAATAAAGACTTCTCCATTCTTATCGATGGCCCATTCCATATCAAATTCATCACTATACTTTTTCTCAACTTCTTTAGCAGAGTTTAAAAGTTTTTCTTGCTGCTCATTTGAAATATGCTGTGTATTTGATTCACTTTCACTAACTATGATCGGAGTTCTTTTTCCTGAGACTAGATCCTCACCAACGCCATCGATATACTCAAACATCCAGGACTCATATTTTCCCCTGGGGTCCTTTGAAAAATAAACTCCTGAGTAGGCAGGATCAATCATCCTTTGAATAACGACATTCATGGGGATATCTTCTGAACTTCCTAAAAAATGCTTACGATAACTCTTCGATGATTCTTTTTTGATAGAATCAAAACAGTTTTGAATCGCCAGGAATAAATCGGCCTTATTATCGACAAAAAGAAAGGTTGAGTTTTGCCCCGCGAAGCTATGCTCCTTTGAGTCTTCACCTGTGGCAGAACTACGAACGGCCACTGAGTATTTACTAAAATCTATGTTATTTAAGATCTCGCTCTTTTCTTCTTCACTTGGAAGAGCATCGAGGATCAGCCCTTCCGGTACCTGAAGTCCCATCTGCGTCATCATCGCCAACATATAGGCCTTTCCGCCTACTTCTCGCTTTTCTTCAGGCAATGACTCAAATGAGTAGATCATAATATTCTCTCTTGCTTAGTAAAATCACTTAGCTACACTTCGTTATAGTGTCATTTTCTCAGGCATTATATGATCTACATCATGTAAGTCCAATATAAGAAGCAATATACTCGTCATGGGTCTCAACATCACTGGAGTTTATTGTGAAGCATTTTTTATTAACGGCATTATTGATTTTTTCTACCAATGCATTCTCATCAATTGAAGAGACTTGTAAGAGCACACTTATTTATTTTGATCTTGGTAATACCCTTGTAAACACGAAAGATCATCCTTACGAAGTTCGCTATATGCCGGAAGCACTGGAGTATCTTAATTCATTAAAAGAAGCAGGCTGTACTATGAGCCTCATCGTGAACATCCCAGAGTCTTTTGGAGAAACTTACCAAAAGAAAATCGCCACTCTTAAAGAATATGTAAATAGCCGTTGGATGGAAGAGGCTCCCTTCGTTTGGGACTATTTTAAAGAGATTTATGTACCTCATAGCAATGGGGATCTAAAACCAAAGCCAATCCTCTTTCGCCAAGTTCATTTGAATGCATGGATGTTGTCTAAGAAAGTTTTCTACCAGGGAGAAACTCCTGCGGAGATCGAAGCTGCCAAGAAAGCCGGTATGAATGCCTTTCTCGTGGGAAGCAGAGGGAATGGCTTCTTCCTGCCGATTGATGAAATCAAATAGGTAAATACGAGACAAAGTTTTCTAATTTTAGTAGGATTATGACAAGGAGTATTAAATGCTTGTTGTCGTATCCCCTGCTAAGAAATTAGATTTTGAAACCCCCGCCCCCACAAAAAAGTTCACTCAGCTCACCGAGTTAGAGCGATCTAAGCTTCTTATTGATAAATTAAAAAAGGCGGACGCTAAGACCATCTCTAGCATGATGAAGTTAAGTGACTCTCTCACTGAACTCAATATGAAACGCTATAAAGAATTTAAAACCCCTTTTAATTTAAAGAATGCAAAGCAGGCCATGTTCGCTTTTAAAGGGGACACCTATGTCGGTCTTGATGCCGAGACCATGAAAAAAGAAGATATCGAATACGCCCAAGATCATCTAAGAATTCTCTCTGGATTATATGGCCTAGTCTCCCCTCTTGATTTGGTACAACCTTATCGTCTTGAGATGGGAACAAAGTTTTCTGCTGATGGAGCAAAGAATCTTTATGACTTTTGGAGTGACACAATTACGGGAAAATTAAATAAGCTTTTAGAAAAAGAAGAAACTCTCGTTAATCTTGCGAGTAAAGAATATTTTACGGCCATTAATTTTAAGAAACTTAATGGAAAAGTCATCACTCCCGTATTTAAAGAAAAGAAAGGGGATGATTTTAAGATCGTAAGCTTTTTTGCTAAGAAGGCCCGTGGAATGATGTCTAGGTATATTATTGATAACCGTATTGAAAACGCCAAAGACCTTTTAAGCTTTGACGTCGATGGATATAAGTACAATAAAAAATTCTCTACAGAATTAGAACCAGTCTTTACTCGCTAAAAAGCGGCCATTAGGAAGAGACTTGCTGTGCAGGCAATTCCACCAAAATACAGTAGTGATCTAAGGATATGCTTGTCGTAGATATAGCTTAATCCGTAGGCAATTCTTAAAACGATAAAACTAACAGCAATCATATCTATGCAAGCCTGATCAGTCCCCGCAATCATGGATAAAATAACAGCGGCTGCAAATGGCGCAAAGTTCTCCCAAGAGTTATCATGGGCACAGCGAGCACGGTGTGCCTTCCCCTCTAGGGATGCTAGATACTCCCTAGGATTAGAGTTGTGTTTTCCTGTCTTAAAACCACCAGAAATCTTAGCGTAGGCCACAAAGACTACTGGTAAAAGACTGGCGATAAAGACACAAAAGATAGCAATATTCATAAGTTTTCCTTTCCTAAAGTATAACCTAAAAGTACCTGAGTGATTTACTTATAACCATTCAAGAGCGTCTTCCTTTTTACCGATAACTAATCAGAGAGGTCAGTATGAGAACAACAAAAGCAATTGTTTTGTTATTAAGTCTATGTCTTAGTTTTAATGGTTTTGCGGGAACAAGTTTATCCCCAGTGAGAAGTTTTGTTACAAAGTTAGCAAATAAATCTGCGCCTAAGGCCCATAAGAATTTAAATAAGGCTTTAAAGAATCCTGCAAAGGTCGAATGGAAAACATCAGATCCTGAACTTACGAAAAAAGTTCTAGAAGAGTTACAAAAGAAGAAAGCTGTCATTCAAATAGATGAAAATACTTTTATCGTAAAAGTTAATGGTCTTAAGATTGAAATAACTCTATTAGATTATTTTAGTCGTACAGTTCTAATTAATGGAGTGGCCTACACTTTTAGTGAAGATAAAAACCTTCGGACCCATATAGATGGCATTATAAAGATTTTTAAGAAAAGAACGACTTTTAATAATCCCTTAATCGAAGATGCCAATGCTTTTTTACCACTTGTATTTGTGATCCCAGCGATTATTGCTGCCAGTGGCGCCGCCGTGACTGTTGACGCCTTATTAAGTACAGCGGTTAATGACATGAAAAATATGGACCCTAAAACTCAAGAAAAAATTAATAAACTTAAAGAAAAATATAAGCAAAGAGCTGACGCTTGTGAGTCAGATTTAGAAAATGCCAAGGCCTCAAATAGTAAAGGCCAAATTGAGCAGCTAACCAGTGTGCGAACTCTTGGTCAGCTACATAAGGTTCTTAACACTGAGCTTTATAATAAGTGGTTCAATGGTAAATCCCAAATCAATTATGACGAACTAAGTTGTACAGAGGTGGCTCAAAATAATGATATCTCTTCCGGGACAGTTACTGGTTTTACGCGCTCCCCTGGTCGACTTCTAGGGGCATTATGTAAAGAGCAGGACCGTCTGAATACTTGTTTTGCTTCGACTGAAGACGTTATGCGAGATCAAGGTATTCAAATTAACGAGCTTCGCTCACCTGATCGCCGCGGACCTTTTGAAGGTATCTACGAAGAATACAAAGAAATTAAAAATATCAAAAAATAAAGAAAGGGGGCCGGACGAGCCCCCTTCTTTTTTACGCATCTGAAAGCAGTTTATTCCAGGAGCCACTACCTTCAGTCAGGCTAATTTTCCTTGGCCGTACTTTCTCTTGTTTTGGGAGAGCTAGATAGAGCACGCCATCTTCTAAATGCGCTTCAATTTTTTCAATATCCACTTCCTTAGGGATCGTAACCCTTCGGCTAACTTCTACAGATTCCGTTTCCTTGTCTTCTGCAAAAGCATTTTTTCTTTTCCCAGTAATAAGGATCCAGTTTTCTTCTTGCTGAAGTTCTAGAGTCGACTTATTAACACCGGGCATATCAATACTGAATAAGAAGGCCTTATCAGTTTCCTTAAAATCATGGGAACTACTTGAAGATTGCGTTCGAGCGCCTTCCCAAATATTTTCCATATTTTCCATAACTTCCTTTAAGTCTCTGTCTACGCCCCAAAAGGCCGGCTTAAAGTGGACTCTTCTTGATGGTGAAAATGTATACATATAAACCTCCTAAAATTGGTTGTATTTCTTTCCTACCCATAAGTTGGAGTCAAAAAAAATAACGTCAAGGGTAGATCTTAAAAATAATTTTCTGATATTTTTTGTCAAAAAATATGTCAAGAAATTGCAAATTTTTGCTGCAAATATTGACATTTTTTTTGGAGATATTATTCTAAAAATGGACGATGATTATTTATATGATTTTGGTTGGTAGCTGAGATTGTAATTGTCTATCAAAGCCTCCCGATCAAATTCATAGGTAATCACAGTCTAAACTTATCTTTAGACATAGGAGGTCTGTATGAGAAATTCGTTTTTTGACTTCGAAGAAGTTTTAGAAGCGTCTCTAGATTTTGGAGTTCCAATGCCTAAAAAGGCTAGGGTCACTTTATCTAGAAAGCTAGAAATTCTTCGTGAGAAACTGCCAATCAATTCTTCAATTGATTTACTTTTTTTCCATGAAGGATCAAAGCTTCGGGGAAGTCTCAAGATCAAGACACTAAATAGAACATTTAGTGCTATTTCTTTTGGTAATCATCCCTTAAGTATTTATAAAAATCTTGAGGAAGATATTAATCAACAAATTTTGGATTGGAAACGAACTCGCTTTTCAAAGGAGGTTTATTATGAAGCACAGCTTTGTTCCTAAATCCTTCTCAAAAGTAGTAGGAGCAGTAAGCCCTATAGAGTGGGATAAATCAGGAAAGCCAAAAAAATTTACTATTTTCACAGAATGGGGTGAAGACTATATCATCATCAACAAGAATCAAGATTCCATGCTTAAACCATATTTAAACAGAGTGGTAGAAGCTTATGGTCATGTTCACAAGAATGACGATGGAGACAAGTTCCTTAGTTTAAAGAAACTAAATCTTCTTGGATTCCCAGGGTCAACACCAGCAGAAAACCAACCTCATATTAATGATCTTTATGAGGAGTATGCCCTTCATATTCCCCATGATGAATTTTCAAGGGCCGTATAACTGGAGGTTATAATGACTGATGAAGTTTTTGAAGAAGTACAAAAGATAAAAGAACATTTAAAAGAGCTTGCTCCAGAGGCAACAGATGTAGATATAAAAGTAGGCGAAAAAAGACCTGGAGTTTATGAGTCGAAAATAAGGGTTAACTTACCGAGGAAGAAGTCACTGCTGGCCTTTAAAAGAGGTCTTGACCCTTTTTCCAGCTTGCTCAAAGGTCACCAAGCCATTCTTAAGCAGCTCTTTAAAAGAAAAGCTAAACCAAGACGCTATAAAGTACCCATGGTCGCGGCCTAGCTTTCTCACAAGGGGGCCCTCGCCTAGGCCCCCTCTTTTATGCTATAAAACTTTTATGAACGAAATCTCCATAGAAGCTCTTTTTGCCCCAATGAACCGTCCCCAGTTTTTTGAAAGTTATATTTCAAATAAGCCGGTTATTGTTCATGGTCTTCAAGATAACTTTAAAGAACTAACTGACCTTCCTTTTTTAAAACTAAGTGGACTAATTGAAAAATGGCCTGACGTAGTTAATGTCTATAATGAGGGCACACCAGACGAAGTAAATTCTTCAAAGTGTTCTACTGTGGAAGCATTTGATCTTTTTAATAAAGGTCGTGGTCTATACTTTGATGATCCAAATCGATTCGATAAACTTATCGATGAATGGCTTCATGTTTTAAGAATGGACCTAGGTCTATCAAACCTAACTTATTCAAGAAGCCTTCTTTACGCCATTCCAAAAGGTGGAGGCACCGCTGCTCACTTCGATCAAAACATAAATTTTGTCTATCAGGTCAGTGGAACTAAAAAGTGGTGGATCGCTCCAAACACGAGTGTTCAAAATCCCATGACCAGACATACAATTGGTCATCCTCTTGATCCTGAGCTTGCCTCCTATACTGAGAATTTAATGCCAAAAGAGTTTCCTAAAGAGGGCGCTGAAGAATTTATTCTTGAACCGGGATCATTTCTCTTTTTACCCAGGGGAGCTTGGCATAAGACCGAGGCTCAAAGTGATAGCCTCTCTTTAAATTTCACTTATTCTGCTCCCACCTGGATTGACGTCTTAACCACGGCCTTACGTGGCAGGCTTGCTCAGTCCCCACTTTGGAGAGAGACCGCTGATTTTGTAAATGAGCCAGAACTTCATACTCATGCCATTGATAAATTTGATTTTCTTTTAAAGGAATTGTCTGAGGATGTTCCCACCTGGAAAGGCAGAGATATCTTAAGTGCTACAGAAGCGGAGAATTTAGAAGACTAGTCTTTGTAGCGAATGATGATGCTTTTCTTCATGGTCATATTGCCTTTTCGAAAGTCTAAAAGCCCCATGCGCATAAGATGCTTTAGAGTTCTCGCAAACTCTTGATCATTTAAAGTATATTCTTTATGCTGACCCCAAAGACCCTTTAGTTGTTCTTTAAGCTTTTTATCTGTGATCTTAAATTTCCCTAAGTCTCTTAGATGATAAATAACAAAGGCATCTTCTTTATCAATTTCAAAACCAAGCTCGTCTAAGATGACCTCTACGAGATTTACCCCAGCAAGTAATTTCTTTTCTTTTACCGTTTCATTTAAGGCCTGATTCAATCCTTCAAAAAAGACATCAGTTTTAAAAAGTACATTTTCATGAGTTTGTGTGGTTCTTGTGGTCGAATCTTCACTGGTCGTTATTGCGCGCCCTAACCATTTAGCAAGTTCATCCTTCTTATTGAGTTCAATTCGCTCTAAAATGGCTTCGATAGTTTCTTGCATGCCTCTGTATATGTAGGTGCCTCGGCACCGTCACGACAACGAGCGTTAACCCATGAATAAAAAACAGGATATAGTGAGGCCATATGTTTTTTGAACCACCAATTGCCTATGAACCCCCTGTTTATCGTCCCCCCTCAGAGTGGCGATCACTTCTTATTCAAGTCACAATCGGTTGTTCTAATAATAAATGCACCTACTGCGATATGTACCGCTCTAAAACTTATCGAGTGAGACCGATTGAGAAAATCAAAGAAGACTTAGATAAGTGTGCGTCTAGTGGTATGAAGCCGGATAAAATCTTTCTTTGTGATGGTGACGCCCTCGGTGCTCCCATGGAAGTTTTAGAAGAAACCCTCAATCATATTAACAAAACCTTTCCAGATACCAGACGTGTCGGTATTTACGCCACGGCAGAAAATATATTAGAGAAAAGTGAAGAGGAGTTAAGAACCTTAGCTTCAAAAAAACTCGATATTGCCTATCTAGGTCTTGAGAGTGGGGACGACAAAGTTCTCCATATGATCGTCAAAGGTAACACGGCGGATGAGATGGAGCGGGCCTCTCTAAAAATTAAAGACTGCGGCTTTAAGCTCTCCACCATTGCCATGCTAGGTGTAGGCGGAAAGAAGTACTCTAAACAGCATGTAGAGAATACGGCGAAAATGCTAAGTGCCACTAACCCACAGTTCTTCTCTTTTCTAACGACTTTTTCAGTTCCAGGAACTCCCTATCACACCATGATCGAGCGAGGCCTAATTGAACCGCTAACATCTAAAGAACTCTTAATTGAGATGCATGATATTTTAAAGCTCTCTAGTTTTGATTTTAACCAAGTCATCTTTAGGGCCAATCATGTTTCAAATGCTAACCCACTTGGAGGAACTCTTCCCCGCGACAAAGAAGAGATCTTAAAAACCTTAAAGCATTGGATCGATCAAACCCCAGAAGGTGTTTACCCAAAAGCTCCGGCGAGGATGTAATGGCCAGTCTATTAGAAAAACTTGTCCAAACAATTGAGAAGGATTTCAAAGATATTAATGAGAATCTTGAAGGGAAATCTCAGCGCAAAGAATTAAATATGCTTCGCGCCAGAATTGAGAGTGCCAAAAAGTTGGCGGTGTCTGAACCTGTCATTTTGACCAAATTAGAGCAAATAAGCGCAAAAATCTCCTAAATTCCCCTTAAAACCCCATTCTTTTTGGACTTATGCCTTCACCATCGGAAATAATAGGGTGGATAAACTCTAACAGGAAAATAGATATGGCCGATGAACCAAAAGGACTTAAGAAACCAGTTAAACTTCAATCTGAGCTTGCCTCAATGCTAGGAGCTACTGAACTTCCACGTACCGAGATCACAAAAAAGCTTTGGGATTATATCAAAGAAAATAAGCTTCAAACAAAGACTGAAAATGGAGCTCCAGAAAATGCTGGGAAGTATATTGTAGCCGACGCGACTCTTCTTCCGATCTTCAAAAAAACAAAGTCTACAAGTAAGTCAGGGAAACTAACTGACCTTACAGGACTTCAAGAAGGTCAAACCATCAACATGATGCAAATGGCTGCTGTTGTTGGTGCAAACATCGAAAAATAATTCTATTGGTTCGTTAGGTACCTGGTCACTTGCATAACTGCAAGTGACCAGGTACCTAACGCCTAACGAAGTTCTTCCGCAAAAATCTTTTCAGTAATTTTCCAAAATTTATCTTGTTTACGAGCGATAATGAACTTTGGCTTTCTAAGTAAATGGCTATGCTCAAGAACATCATCAACATTTTTGATATAGGCACTAAATTCAGGTCTCTTTAGGTGAGAGCGAAGAAAGTTAATATTAAACTTCTTAAGACTGGTGCTATTACTTAGATAATGAATCTCATTAAAGTACTTAGAGTCAAAGTCATAGTAGCGCACATCTAAATAAGGATTCCCGTTCTTATCAACCTTTTCTTCTAGGTCAACTGAGTCCGGAGTTAAGACATGAGCGTTCTTTGAAAGCTTGGCCTGCTTTAATTTAGAATCAGCATCGATTAAGACGGCAGAGCATTGCGTACATTCTCTTGCGGTAATATCATTTTCTTCTCCGCAGGAATGACAAATTTTATAACGAAAACGGTAGCCACAAGGAAAGATCTCTAGAGAGCTAGCGTCCTGAGTGGCCCCTCGGCATTTACGTCCGAAGTGCTCAACAATATCTCCATCTAAACTTAAGTGACCCCAGAAGTTATTTTCAAAGCCGCATTTTGGGCAAGGAACTATGACCGCTTCACTTTCTTTAGAAGGTTTTTTATCACTTATCTCGGGTGAATAAATATCATGCCCCATCCCTGTGTAGTCGAGGACATAACAATCTTTTTTATTATCATCGAGACGAAGTCCACGACCAATGATCTGCTGGTATAAACTTACGGACTCAGTTGGGCGAAGAATAGCGATAACATCCACATGAGGGGCATCAAACCCTGTGGTTAAAACGGATACATTAACTAAATATTTAAATTCTTTATTCTTAAACTCTTCAATAATTTTATCTCGCTCATTATTGTCCGTATCACCGATAATAATTTTGGCCTGTCCCTCTGGGAGGCTATCAAGAATTTCATGAGCGTGTTTTACTGTACTACTAAAGATCATGACTCCTTGGCGGTCATAGCTTTCAGTAATATCAATAATATTTTTTATAATCAGGGGGGTAAGTCGCTTTTGCTGATTTAAAAGCTCCTCTACTTCAGAGGTGCTGTACATTCTTCCTGACTCAGTAAGTTCAGAAAAATCATAGCTCGTGACTGGAATATCAACTTTAACTGGCTGAGTAAGAAATTTATTCTTAATCATATATTCAAGAGGAAGTTCAAAAACACATTGCTTAAAAAATCGTTCTTCCTGAGATTTTAATTCGCCCTGATGATTATATTCATAGATCCAGCCAAGACCCAACCGATATGGTGTGGCCGTAAGACCTAAAATACAAAGGCCTTCATTTTTTTCTTTAAGCTGCTTAATCACGTCACCGTACTGAGTCTCTTCATCTGAATTCACTCGGTGACATTCATCAATGATCAAGAGCGAGAAGTCATCAAAGAAAGATTTCTTGGCACGGGCCACAGACTGAATACTTCCAAAAATAACTTTTTCTTTCGTTTCTTTCTTATTTAGGCCCGCGGAATACACCCCAGCTTTAAGTCCATAGCTTTCATATTTTTCGTGGTTTTGCTCAACCAGCTCTTTAACATGGGCAAGAACGAGAACTCTTCCTTTGGCTATCCTCGCCAACTCAGCAATGACTAAGCTTTTACCCGCGCCAGTTGGTAGAACGATAACCGCAGGGTCACGTTTCTTTTTAAAGAAATCGATAGTGTTATCAACGGCTTCACGCTGATATGGACGCAGTGTGTACATGAGAGAATCATATAATTTTATTTTGGTAGGCGCTAGGTTTTGGCGTATGATTAAGCCATGTTTAGCCTTTTGACACTCCTAGACGATGTCGCAAGTACTCTAGATGACGTGGCCATCATGAGTAAAGTCGCCATGAAGAAAACCAGCGCTCTAATGTCTGATGACTTAGCGGTAAATGCTGGCGTCATTGATGGAGTGAACCCAGACCGTGAACTTCCCATGGTCAAGGCCATCTTTATTGGCTCTCTTTATAATAAAGTTTATTGCATCACCGGAACTCTGATTCTCATGGCGGTGTATCCACCTGTCTTAAAATTAATTCTTTTAATCGGTGGGCTTTATTTATCTTTTGAAGGCGCCCATAAAGTTATCGAAAAAGTTTTTCATCATACTGATCATGAGGGCGCTGGCACCCCCGTTGTCGTCAATGAAAAGCAAAAAATAAAAGGTGCCATCAGAACCGATCTTATCTTATCTATTGAGATTATCGTCATTGCAAAAACGGCCGTTAGGGGTCCATATATAAATCAGGTTTTAACTTTAATTGTGATTGGAATTCTTGCTTCTGTTCTTATTTATGGTCTTGTTGCTTTCTTAGTTAAAATTGATGACTTCGGACTTCATCTAATGAAAAAGGGTCATGAAAAGATTGGAAACTTTCTTGTTCAGTCCATGCCTTGGATTATGAAAAGCTTAGGTGTTATTGGAACTCTTGCCATGTTTCTTGTGGGCGGCGGAATTATTGATCACACCTTTCATATAGAATACATAATGCCTGAAGTTCTTCAGAATCTTATTGTGGGAGTTATTGCTGGGGTTATTTGTGTCATCCCTTTTGAGATCTACACAAAATACTTTAAGAAGGCTCAGAGTTAAGCTGTCCGCAAGCGGCTAAGACATCATCCCCTTTCACCACTCTGATTAAAGTAGGAATTTTGTACTCATCAAGAACCTCTTTGAAACGCTCAGTTATTTTAAGCTCTGGTCTTTCATACTCGCTCCCAGGAAAGGGATTGAATGGGATCAAATTGATATAGGCCGTCTTCCCTTTTAATAACTCTCCCGTTTTTCTGGCATCTTCTTCTGAGTCATTAAAGTCTTTAATCAATAAGTATTCATAGGTCACAAATTGTTTTCTCGAGAGAGGAATCTCGTCAATGACCTCTAAAACTTCCTCAAGCGGGTACTTTTTATTTATTGGAATCAGCTCATCTCTTTTTTGAGAAAAAGGTGAGTGAAGAGAAAGTGCCAAGTTCACTCCAGGGATTTCCTCGCTCCATCTCTTTAGTCCCGGTAGGTAACCTGAAGTCGAGATGGTGATTTTTTGCTGCCCAATAGAAGTTCCATGTTTTGATAAGAAAATATCACAGGCCGACTTAACCGCATCAAAGTTGTGAAGCGGTTCACCCTGCCCCATAAAAACAAGATTTAAGATTCGCTCATCTCCAGGGCGATTTTCACTAAGCCAAGCATGGGCGCATAAAAGCTGACCGACAATTTCTTCAGTCTTTAGATTTCTTTTTAGTCCCTGTGTTCCCGTAAAACAAAATGAGCAGTTCATAGCACAGCCCACTTGAGAGGAAAGACAAAGTGAATACTTATTTTGAAAGGGAATAAGAACAGATTCTATTTTTGATCCATCACTTAGTTTTATGAGGAACTTAACAGTACGGTCTTCAGATTCAATAACGGTATCGATTATAGGCAGATTAAAACAAAAGTTTTCCTGAATATAAGCGAGTGATTCCTTGGAAACATCTTCATAGTTTTGGTCTTGAATTCTCTTCTTATAGTGGCGATTAAAAAGAATAGAAGCTGCCGTAGGACTAAGTTCCTTTTCTAACTGCTTAAAATCTAAACTATAAAACGACTTTTTCAAGAAACCCTCTTTAACTGGCCCCATTTAATCATGATTTCTAGAAAAAGTTAAAAAAACTAGTTATACTCCTTAAAAAAAATGACATCATGCAAGCAGGTTTAGAATGGGAAGAAAGTCCGCAAAGATTGCCGTAAAAAAAGGCGCCGCCGACAAGGCCAGAGGCCAGTTATTCACTAAAGCACTTAAAGACGTATTTCTTGCTTCAAAAGGTGGAAGTGCTGATATTGGAACAAACTTTCTCTTAAAAGTTGCTGTTGATCGATGCAAAAAATTTAATGTTCCAAAAGACAATATCGACAAGGCCATCAAAAAAGGACAAGGCTCCGATGGTGTTGGTTACGA
>JAIBDQ010000009.1 GCA_024686135.1 Halobacteriovorax sp.
CAATACATTAAAGATGGTCCTGAGATCATCTATGATATTTTAGGAAAAGTTGAATCTGAAAACTATTATGAAAATGGCATTCTAGGATCAGCACCAAAGAAGGAAGTTAAAGAGTTAAATTATAAAGTAGTTGATAGCTCAAATATATTAGATACAGTTTTCTCTATCGACTTTAGTTCCGACCATCAAAAAATGGCCGTTTCAAGTACAGAACAAAAGGTCCATATTTTTGACCTCAACTCACCTAAAGAAGTTTCTTATATAAAATATCCCACATTAAAAAATAAAATTGGCACAAAGCTCTTCCCTCATTCACTTGCTTGGTCAAAAGATAATAACCTTCTCGCCCTAGGGTTTGAAGATGGCCAAATGGTCATTATGAACACTTTAAAAGGAATACCTCACGCAACCTTTGATGTTGAAGGAAATCAAAATCAAGTGACAACCTTTTTAAAATTTACCGATGATCACCTTCTTATAAATAGATCTGGAAAAATTCATTACTATGAGACTAAGAATTGGACGAGAAAATGGAAAACTGAAGGTGACACAAATAGAGTCCATATAAATGAGAAAAAGAACCTTCTCGTCACAATCGATCGGTTTAGAGGGAGCATTCTATTTAAATCTCTCAAAAATGGTAAAACTCAAGAGTCTTACCACCTCTCTAGACCCTCTAGAAGAAAAACAAAGTTTAATTCGACTTCTCATGATGGAAAGCTTGTCTCCTCGGTTGAGGTGGACGTTCCTCTTTCTAATAAAGAAAAAAAAGAAGTTTCTTTTGCTATATTAAAAAATGTCCAAACAGGAGTAGGATATATTGCCGACAAGTTTATTGCTTCCGGAGCAATAATTAACGAGATCTCTCCTGATAAAAGACTCTATATGGTGATCTCATCACCTAAAGATGAAAACTATGACTCAGAATTAAAGGTCTACGATATTAAAACTAAAAAACTCATCTTAGAAAAACTGATTCCTCTTAAAAAATATGGTTTTGCATGGTTTAGTGATAACGGCCGTTACTTAGCCTATGTAAACAAAAAGACAAATATTACGGTTCTAGATTTGAAGGGATTAATCTATAGATAAGGGTTTAACTGTAAGCTCTACTTTGCGACCATCATAATCTGTCGTGGTGAAGCTATAGAAGTATAGTAGCCCTTAAGAAAAAATCATAAATTCATAGCTAAAGAGGGGAGAGTTACCCCATATATGCAGCGAGAACAAATTGCTTTGCAATTTGATCGCTGCTTTACCGTCATGAATAGCGAAACTTCAGTTTCGATATGCATGGGCGGAAAATTATAGGGGGCCGTGTTTTCAAATAGGGTGTTTATCCCTCCTTACCTTAAACTATAGTGAGATTGATTTACCATCTGACTTAAGGTCTTTGATAGACTGGATAATTCTGTCAGTCATCCCTCTCTCAGCTGATTTTCCCCAAGCACGTGGGTCGTACTTTTTCTTGTTCCCAACTTCGCCTTCGATCTTAAGAACTTCATCGTAGTTTTTCATCACATGATCAACAACTGGTCTGGTGTAGGCGTATTGAGTATCAGTATCAACATTCATTTTGATAACTCCGTAACCAAGAGTTTCGTGAATGTCTTCAAGTTCAGAACCTGAGCCACCATGGAAAACAAGAAGGTGACGATGCTCAGCTCCAAGTTCTTTTTCTACAGCGTCTTGGCCGTCTTTAAGAATTGTTGGGCGAAGTTTTACATTTCCTGGCTTATAAACACCGTGAACATTTCCAAAAGTGGCGGCGTACATAATTTTACCAATAGGGTTGAGCTCTTTAGCGATCTGAACCATTTCTTCTGGAGTCGTATAAAGCTTATCAGCTGGCATATCTTCGTTGTTAACGCCGTCTTCTTCGCCGCCAACAACACCAGTTTCAACTTCTAGAATGATTTCATTTTTAGCGCATCTTTCTAAGAGCTGCTTAGACTGAGCGATATTTTCTGCTAGAGGAAGTTCACTTCCGTCAAACATATGAGAGTTAAAAAGATTTGTTTCACCTTTAGCTCTTCTTCTTTCAGTTTCTTCAATTAGTGGAATCATGAATGACTCAACTTTATCTGGATGACAATGATCTGTATGAAGGGCAACCACGACATCCATTTTGGAAGCGACGAGGTGAACATGTTGTGCCAGGGAAATAGCTCCTAGGGCCATATCTTCAGCACATCCAGCTGCATATTTACCGCCACCAGAAGAAACCTGGATAATTCCATCGGACTTTGTTTCAGCAAAAGCTCTTAGGGCCGCATTGGCCGTAGAAGTTGAAGTTACATTGATTGCTGTGAAGGCAAATTTCTCTTTTGACGCTTTTTCAAGCATTTGGCAGTACTGTTCGTAATTGGCTACAGGCATAGGTGTTTCCCCGGGTGAATTTTTTAAAAATCGGGGGCATTAAACCCTAAGAAAACAGCTATTTCTACGCGCCCTGCTTCTTTTTCACGGTGGCCTGATAATTATTCAAATCTGAGGTAAAAATCAATCTGATAGGAGCTATTTATGCGTGTTTTTATGGGGTTTTTAGGCCTTGCCCTAAGTCTTAATTCTTTTGCTATTAGTGAAATTAATTACAAAGACAACTTCGATAAGTTGGTTAGGCCCTTCTATAGCTCGGGGCAAACTGAAACTATCGCCGCAAGAGATGGGGTAAAGCTTTCCTATCATAAAATAAATCAGGGAAAGAAGAAGCTAATTTTTATGATGGCCGGTCGTACTGAAGCCGTTTCAAAGTATGCAGAGGTCGTTTATGACTTAAAAGGAGAAGGGTATGATTTTCTTCTCTTAGATAGTCGTGGGCAAGGTCTTTCAGAAAGGGAACTTAGTGATATTCAAAAAGGCTGGGTCAAGTCATACAAAAACTACATCACAGATATTGAAGACCTATTTAAAGCATTAAAGATTAAAGAGAATTATTCAGAAGTGGTTTTTCTAGGCCACTCCATGGGGGCCGCCATTGGTCTAAGATACGCGGAAGTAAACCCAAAAGACTTCTCTAAGATAGTTGTGAATTCTCCAATGATTGAGCTTAAGCTCGATGATAAAAATGAAAGAGTGGTTGCCATGTATATGAGACTAAAAGTCATAACTGGCGGTGGAACAGATTATATTCCTGGCGGCGGTCCAACTACTGAAGAAAGCCCTTTTGAAAATAACCGCGTGACTCATAGTCCTGCCCGCTTTGAGATGGCAAGAGATCTTGAAAGATCTAATCCTGATCTTATTATGGGGTCGGCTACAGTTAAATGGGTTTTAGAAGGAATCAAGATGGGTCGTAAGACTTATAAGAAAAGAAAGAAGCTATTTAAGACACCAATACTTATGTTCCAAGCAGGTATAGAGCATTTTAGCCGTTATAAGAGACAGGATAAAATCTGCTCCCAGCACCCAAGCTGTGAAAAAGTCTTAATAAAAGAAGGTAAGCACGAGCTTTTACAAGAAAAAGACGTGATTAGAAATCAAGTAATCTCTAAGATTAAAGCTTTTCTTTAGGAATAAAGAGAAAGTCTAAGAGATCTTCTTCGACTTTAAAGCTCTCAGGGGATTCTAGGAGTTCAAAAGAATCCTCTTTTTCAATAGCAATCAGATAATCAAGATCATTAAATAGCTTATAGAAGTCGGAAAAAGACTTTCCTAAACTTTCAACCCAGTGGCGATTGTATTCGGTTTGAATAACTGGTCTGGTTTTCTTAAGAAACTCCATTCCTCCTTCAAACACGAATAGCTCAGCTCCCTCAATATCGATTTTTATAAAATCACAGGAATCAATATTATTATCTTTGGCAAAGCTGTCTAGGGTGACCATAGGCACCTCAGACTTGATTCCCTCTCCACTTTCAGTGTTTATATTATCTCCCACAGCATTCCCAACGAAGTCTTCACTAGGAAGTGTGATGGTAAGGGTTCCTGCCTTATTTCCCATGGCCAAATTGAAGGGCATAATATTTGAGAAATTATTCCTTGAGATATTATCTTGTAGTTGAAGATAATTATTTTTTAGGGCTTCGATAGCATAAATTTGCGGAGATAGGTTTTGGTAGACCTGAGCATAAGCACAAGCATAAAGCCCAATATTTGCACCAATATCTAAAATCGTTGAACCAGGTTTAAGGAACTGACCGGTCATAAAAATATTCTCGTCGTGGTATTGACCAGAATAGAGGATATTTTTTAGATAATTCTGTGTAGGGCGAATTCTCATATTATGCCCTAGGCGCATTTTCTTTTTATATCCCACATCTGCAGAGGGCTCCGAATGCATAAACTGATTAAAGAGCCAAAGGGGGAAACGATACAGTTTTGTGTACTGTAAGCGCTGCAGGGTTGATTGATACTTTTTGATTTTCCTCATACATCTCTATCTTATCAAAATTTAAGGCATGGGCATCGCGTTAACTTAATCTATATTCATTGCCATTTATATTCCATTTAGTTAGTTTTTACTTCTTATTTTAGGTACATATAGAGGCTCGTTATGCTTATGAAAGTGGCGAAGAAATTCACATTAAAAAACACTGATAAAGACACCCTTAAACTTTGGTACTCATTACTGACTCTTGGACGTCAGCTAGATGAGAGAGCACCAAATTATTTAAAGCAGGCCATCGGTTGGTCATATCATGCGCCATACGCTGGTCATGATGGAATACAGCTGGCAATCGGTCAGGCTTTTACAATGGGCGAAGATCATCTCTTTCCATATTACCGCGATATGCTTACGGCCATGAGTGCTGGAGTGAGCGCAGAAGAAATCATTCTAAATGGAATCTCCAAGGCCACAGACTTAGCTTCTGGTGGCCGCCATATGAGTAATCACTTTGCTAAACCAGAATGGAATATTCATAACGTCAGTTCGTGTACCGGAAACCATACCCTTCATGCTGTTGGTGTTGCCAGGGCCATGAAGAAATATGGTCATAAAGGGGTATCTATTTCTTCTCAAGGAGAGTCTTCAGTATCTGAAGGTTATTGTTATGAAGCTATTAATGGAGCCTCAAAAGAAAAGCTCCCCGTAATCTTTGTCTTTCAAGACAATGGTTATGGAATTTCTGTTCCAAAGAAAGATCAAACAGCTAATGAAAAAATCTCTGATAACTTTAGAGGTTTTGCAAACTTAAGAATCATCCAGTGTGATGGTAAAGATATTTTTGACTCAATGAATGCTATGGCCGAGGCCCGTAAGCATGTGCTTGAAAAAGGTGAGCCAGTAATCGTCGACGCTGACTGCGTTCGAATCCATTCACATTCAAACTCCGACAAGCATGAGCTTTATAGAAGCGAAGAAGAGCGAGCTGAAGCAAAGGCGCAAGACCCTCTTGATGCCTTTAAAAAGCTGATGACAGCAAATAAGCTTCTTACAAAAAAAGAAATGGAAACTCTTGATAAAGAGGCCAAAGAAATGGTTGTGGAAGCACATACAAATTCTGTAAAAGCACCAAATCCAGACCCAGCTTCTATTTATGATTTTGTTATTCCTGATCATCCTGTGAGCGAAAAATATCCAGAAGGCTTAACTGAAGGTGTTGGAGAAGAGATGAAATTCATCGACGCTCTAAACTCAACTTTAAAAGCAGAATTTCGCCATAACCCTGACACTTATATTTGGGGGCAAGATATGGCCAACAAAGATAAGGGCGGGATCTTCAATGTTTCAAAAGGTATGCAGCAGGAATTTGGCAAGGAAAGAGTATTTAATGCGCCTATCGCTGAAGACTTTATTGTAGGTACAGCAAACGGTTTTTGCCGTTTTAATAAAGATATTCGAGTGGTTGTTGAAGGGGCCGAGTTTGCCGATTATTTTTGGCCGGCCATGGAGCAATTAGTAGAAACAACTCATGATTATTGGCGTTCAAATGGAGCTTATTGCCCTAACTTCACGATTCGCCTAGCTAGTGGTGGTTATATTGGCGGTGGTTTATATCATTCGCAAAATATCGAAGCTTCATTATTACCATTTCCAGGATGCCGTATAGTTGTTCCGGCCTTTGCTGACGACGCTGCTGGGTTATTAAGAACTTGTATGAGATCAGAAGGTTTAAATATCTTTTTAGAACCTAAAGCATTGTACAACGCAAAGCATGCTATTAGCCAAGTACCTGAGGATTTTGAAGTTCCTTTTGGGAAGTGCCGAGTAAGAAGAGAGGGATCTGATTTAACGATCCTCACTTATGGAAATACTGTTCATCACTCACTTGAAGCTGCTGAAAAGATCGCCAGCGAAGATGGTGCCTCTATCGAAGTTGTGGATTTAAGGAGCTTAAGCCCCCTTGATGAGGAAGGGATCTTAAAGTCAGTTAGAAAAACAAATCGCTGCTTAGTGGTTCATGAAGATAAAGTATTTGCTGGTTTTGGTGGAGAATTGGTGGCCCTTATCAATGAAAAGGCCTTCGAATCTCTTGACGCTCCTGTAAGAAGAGTGGGATCGGAGTTTACTCCAGTAGGTTTTAATAGAATCTTAGAAAGAGCAACTCTTCCTAATGCAGATAAAGTCGTCGCCGGAGCGAGAGAACTACTTTCTTACTAGTATCTGATTAAATAAGTCTAAAATATTTTTATCTCTAAGTTTGCTAAACTAATAGTGAACTTAGAGGTAATTTTTTTGAAGAAACTAAATATCGTTATTGTCATGATTGAGCCGCCCTTACCATTTGGTAATGCCGCTGCAAGATGGTTTTATGTTTTATTAAAAGGTCTTGTTGAAAGGGGCCATCAAGTAAAGGCCTTTGCGGTTTGCTCAAAAGAAGCAGAGATGGAAAAGGCTAAAAAGCTATTTCCTAAAAATGTATATGATTTAAGACTTTATCCTATTAGAAAAACATCTACACCGCTTCAAAAAATTAAATCACTTTTTAGACCTTACTCTTTTAAAATTAGTGAGCAAATGCAAAATGATCTAGATGTTGAACTCTCAAAAGGTTATGACGTTCTTCATATTGAGCAGATGTGGGGTGGCTGGGCCGCTTGTAAGCACTTAGAAAAAGCGGTTCTAAATATTCATCACTACCAATTGATTGACTTGGAATATACGAGTAACTCAAATCTTAAAGAGCGCTACGAAAAATGGCAGATCACCAGAGCCGAGAAGTTAATCACTAAGTGTTTTAAAACTATTAGAACTTGCTCTCCAAGACTTGAAGAAAAAGCTAAAGAATTAAGTCCTCAGTCATATATTGAAACTAACCCGGTTGGAATTGATGGTTCTCTCTATGAATATATTAAAGATGAAGAAAGGGGAGTTGAACCTACTATTGTCATGATTGGAACCATGACTTGGTACCCGACCTCTTCCGCCGCTATCAGGCTATTAGAAAGATTATGGCCTGAGATTTTAAAACAAGTTCCAAACGCGAAACTTAAAATTGTAGGCTACGATGCTAAGTCCGTCCTATCAAAGTACTTAGATAATCCTGGTGTGGAAATCTTTGAGAATGTTCCGGAAATTGAGCCTTACTTTAAAATGGGCTCGGTCTTTGTTTACGCCCCAGGTAGGGGAAGTGGCATGAAAATTAAAATTTTAGAGGCCATGCTTTTTGGAATACCGGTAGTCACAACTAGCGAAGGGGCTGAAGGACTTCCGGTTGTGGATGGAGAGCACGCAGGGTTATGTGAGGAAGATGACGGCTTGGTTAAAAGAGCCGTTGAATTATTGTTAGATGTTGAGAAACAAAATATTCAACGTAAAAAAGCGAGAGAGCTCGTTGAGTCCGTATGTGGGCCAAAGGCCACACTTGATAAGATGGAAGAAATTTATTCAAAAATATAGGAGCTATTATGAGTACTAAATGGATCGTGACTGGAGCAGCAGGCTTCCTAGGATCTCATGTCATTGAACAACTAGTTGAAAAAGGCGATGAGGTGGTGGCCATAGATAATATGGAGTGGGGTGTTCAAAAACATATTGACCCATTTATGGATAAGCCAAATTTTAAGTTTTATAAACAAGATATTTGTGAAATTGAAGCCATTCAAAAGATTTTTAATGAAGAAAAGGCCACTGGGCTTATTCACCTTGCAGCGATTCACTTTATTCCGGATTGTATAAAAGACCCTTCTAAGGCGGTTAAGTTTAATATTTTCGGCAGCCAAGTGGTATTAAAGGCAGCCCTCGATTCAGGAGTTAAAAACTTATGGTTTGCCTCCACGGGAGATGTTTACAAGCCAAGTGAAGAGCCACATAAAGAAGAGCATACAGTTGAGCCATTTAATATTTATGGAAAAAGTAAACTTCTAATGGAAGAGCTAGTTCGCTTTGCTGCCAACGAACATCCCGATAGAAGAATTGTGATAGGAAGACTTCTAAACCTATACGGTGCCAGAGAAACGAACCCGCATATTCTCCCAGAGATTATTGGACAACTTAAAAAAGACATCAACACCACTCTTAGACTAGGAAATCTTTATCCTAAGAGAGACTTAGTCCCAATTCATGAGGTGGCCAAAACAATCTATGAAATTTTCGATAAAGTTGAAGACGGATGTTACACCCTAAATTTTGCAACAGGTGTTGCTCAGTCTATGCAAGAAGTTATCGATATGATTGGTGAAGTTTTAGGCAAAAAGATCAATGTAGAAACTGATCCAGCTAAGGTTAGAAAATCTGAAAGACCTCATCTTCAAGCTGACGTAAGTAAGCTTAAAGATATTTTAGGATGGACTCCTAATCATGATTTAAAAAGTGGATTAACAGAACTATTAAAAGGAGAGGGCTTACTTTAGTAAGCCCCGTTCGCACTACTTACTTGTCAGAGTAAAGACTCCATCCCAGTCTGCGCCTGGAGGATTCTCTTTAAAAGCGTTACATCTTTCAAGGTAAATCTCAGATGGGTTAGCTTTCTTACCTTTTAATAAAGGATATCTTTGATATTCAAGCTCAAGAGTGTGAGTAAATAACTCTATGGCACCATTCCAGTCTTGAGACTTATAGGCTTCAATACCTTCTTTAAACTTAATAGCGAGTTCTTTTAGATAATCTGGAGCTGTGCTATGAAGTCCAATTAGATCAAAAGTTGTTACAGGAATTGATTTACCAACCACTTTGATCGTATCAAGCTCTCTCCAAATAAAGAGTTCATCACCAGCAGCTTCTTTAGTTTCAGCTGAAACTTGAGTAAAGATACCGTACTGCTTTGCAGACTCTTCAAGTCTTGCCGCTAGGTTCACAGCGTCTCCCATCATGGTATAGTTCATTCTAGAGGCTGACCCCATATTTCCAGTAACAATTTCGCCGGTGTTGATACCAATCCTCATTCTCATTTCATGAACAATCAAAGGCCATTTATCACCCTCTGATACCCATTTCTTTCTTAAGACTAAAAGAGCCTCCTGCATCCTATGGGCGGTCATTACGGCCCTTTCTGCATGATCAGGAAGAGGCATAGGTGCGCCAAAGAAAGCGATAATAGCATCACCTTCATATTTATCTAATGTTCCTTTCTCTTCTAAGAGAATATCTGTCATTGCGGTTAGATATTCATTTAAAAGCTCAACAAGTTGGGTGGCTGATAACTTTTCAGAAAAGGAAGAGAATCCTTGGATATCCGTAAAATAGGCAGAACGAATCCCAGAATCTCCACCAAGTTTTGGGGCTTCTCCTGTTTCATACATTTCTTCAATAAGTTCTGGAGAAATATAGTTCCCAAAAGCATTTTTCAAAAAAGCTTTATCTTTATTGGCCATATAGAAATGTAAAAAAGTATTCCATGAATAACATGCACCAATACTAAAAAGGCAAAAGAAGAGTTTGATCTCATAACCTTGAGGAAGGAGAACAAAAGTATCTAGATAAAAGATCCCTCCCGCTATTGCTACCACAGAAACCAGGTCTATGAGAGCATTGCCGTAAAGCTGAATGACAAGGATAAGTAATGTTCCTAAGATAAGAATCAGCCAGGAATACTTTGTCGATTCTTCATAAGGAGCAAAGAACTTCCCTTCAAGAAGCATATGAGTCATGTTCATGTGGAAGAAGACTCCGGGGAGTAAGGGGTCGACAGGAGTGTGCCTAATATCATGGGCCGCAAATGCAGTAGAACCAACAAAGATAATCTTATTCTCTAACATGGCCTTCCACTTAGGGTCGTCATCAGTCGACTTTAGAAGTTCGATAATTGAAAACTCTGGAAACGCCATTCTGTCCCCGAGCCATCTAATTTTTGCTTCGCCTTTGATATTTAAGTTTAGAGCTCCGTTTTTTAGTTTCAATCTAAAGTCACCAATATTGAGAAGGTCAACTGAAGCCTTATCTCCCGTATAGGCCTCATAGGCAGCTAGAGAGAAAGAAGGAAAGTAGATATCATCAACATTTCCTACGAGCGGGTAATGCCTAAAGATACCATCTGTATCTGATTCAACTTGTAGGTGAGTCAGTAATGCGTCGGTCTCTTGAAGCATTGGAATTGGGAACTGCTCTTTACCAACATACCAAGGAGCGAGGCTAATACCTTCACCTTGCTTTGTGTCCATAATAAAGTTGTAGAGAATCTCTGGGAGTTCTTGCCCGTCTTCTTTCCATCTCGTAAGAGCGTAGGGGAGGATGACTCTATTTCCCGGCATTGATTGAAAGTTTCTAATAGCATCGGCAAAGACAATATCAGGGTTTTCACCATTACAAACAAGTGAAGGCTCAGGATAAAAAACATCAAAGGCCACAACCTTTGCACCATAATGCTTTAACTTATCAAGCATCTTTCCCCAAGTTTGTCTTCTGATCGGCCATTCTCCTAAACCATTAATTGTAGCATCATCAATCGCTGCTAAAACTAATCTTTCGTCTTTTGCTTTACGATTTAAAGTTTGCTTCATACGAATATCGTAAAACCTGTCTTCGAAGAAAGTTGTATATGCAAAGAGTTTTTTAATTTCGTAGTCTTGGATATCTCTTTCTGAAATAGCAAAGAAAATTGAAACAGCAGAGAAACCTAGGATAATAAATATTCCAAGGTATTGGAT
Source organism: Halobacteriovorax sp. (assembly GCA_024686135.1). Taxonomy (GTDB): domain Bacteria; phylum Bdellovibrionota; class Bacteriovoracia; order Bacteriovoracales; family Bacteriovoracaceae. Next base: position 10,969 of record JAIBDQ010000009.1, read on the forward strand.
AAATTTAGTCATGGCCAAATTCCTTTTAGACCTATTCTTTAAAAGTTTGCACTGATTTCAAATCCAGTAACATGCTTAGTGTATTCATTACTTTCACCAGCATCAGAAACCTTTTTTGAATAATCATAATTTACGGATAGTTTTACATTGGGTCTGATCGCTTTACTCAGCTTCATACTTGGAGCGAATGTTTTTTCTGTTCCTGTTCTTGCTAGAGTTGCAAGAACTTTCAAAAAGGTAACCGAGAATCCAAAGTGAAAAGAATACTGGTTAGCAAACTTAGGGATGATATAATCTACTCTAAGCATGGTTGTATCTGAATCATTTGTAGGAGCTTTGTGAAACCTACTTTCAGAGTAATTCCACATGAGAAGGAATAGACTTCCACTTGGACGAATTACCGTTTGAGTAAGAGTCCAGCTAGTTAAATCAAAATTTAAATTATTATCGTAATACTCTGTTGTACCGTTAGAGTAACTAACACCGCTATCACCAAACCTAAAGAAACCAATTTTTTCACCAACTGACCAAGAGCGACCTTGGCTATACTTGCTAAGAGACTTAACTTTGTAGTGATCTCTGGCCGCGTAATCCCACTTATAATCAAATGTGAAACTACCAGCTTTACTTCCGAGTTTATGATCAAGCCTTTGCTTAATGGCCGGCTTAATTTCATAGCGGTCATCTTCATACACTGTTGAAGATTCTCTATCTGAATGCTTAACGTACTTAAGCTTTAGCTCAGGAGTAATAATATACATTTGTTTGAAGAGAAAAGAGTAGGCAGCAGTGCCGTTGGTTTCGTAAATATAAGAATCTTTTCTGGTGGCCTGAACCGTAGGTAGATTGGTCGTTAGCGTAATATTATTATCGTATTTATAGGCCTGTGAAATAGAGAGACGATGCCTTTTGGCCGGAAACATTTTTCCCGATATAAGCTGATTCGGATCGAGTCTATATCTTTTAATAACTGCATTTTTTCTAGTGACAATATCTTTTGAAAGTCTGGACTTATTATCTATATCAATCGCTTTATCGTATCTAGGGATAATATGTTTTTTTACGAGTTCTCTCGTAGCATCTTTTTTAATGGCAAGCTCTAAGAAAATTTCTGCTAACTGATAGTTCGCAATTTGTAAGTACTCAGGTGTTGCATCTTTTTGCTTAAGCATTTCAGCGTAATATTTTTTAGCTTTTTGATAATCTTCCAAAATCTGACTGGAGTAGGCTACATAGTAGTAAGAGATTGATGGTTTAAAACCAGACTTAGCAGAAAGGATGAAAAACTTTTGCGCTTCAGGCAGATCGTTATTTCCGTAGTAGGCCTGTCCAATCTCATAATAGACGTCAGGTCTTTTAGAACCTAAGTTGAGTGCTTTCTTTAAAGACTTTGCGGCTGGGTCAAATTGCTCAAGTCTAGATTGAGAGATTCCGCGAAAATATTCTTTTTCTGCTTTAGCATCTCGCTTTCTTGGTTTGTAAGAGTCAAGAGCCTTTAGAACCTCAGAGTAAAGCCCCTGATTAAACAATTTTGATATTGTTTGGAATCCTTGAGCGAAGGCATGAGTCGAATTAAATAAAATTACGAGACAAACGAGTGCCTTTAGACTTGGCATTTTTTATCGGTCCTTGAAAAAATAAAGGGCCCATTCTTTGGGCCCTTAAATGCTTAAATTATAGGTAATTATAGCTAGTTTTAGTCTTTTTTTGAAATGCTTTTACTGAGTACTGAAGTTAAATTGTACATTAGTGGATGTTGCGCCGCCTCCACATTGGGGAAGTTCTGGGTTAAGGGCGCAGATATCTCCCTCTTCAGGGACAACCTCACAAATCGTTGGGTCTAGAACACAAGGGTCTTCTAGATAAACCTCAGGTTCTCCTTCTCCAGCAGGAGCTGGTCCAGCCACAAATTCACCTTCTGCGTTAAATTCCCCAGTGGGTTCTCCAGATAAACCTCCACAACCAGTTAATGGGCAATCAGTCGGTGGTGGTCCTTCAAGTTCTCCTCCTCCATCAGCAACTGGTCCATCAGGTCCGTCTTCTGCACTGGCAGGGTCTCTTCCATCTTCTCCAATAGGTCCGTCAGTTCCTTCGACTGGAATAACTTCACCATTAGGTCCGATTGCAACGACTGTTCCATCTTCAGTGACAACTTTTTCTTCTTTTATCACTGGGCCACTTTCTCCAACAACGGTAGATTCTTCACCGGCTGAATCATTGGCGACATCTTCTTTATTAGTTCCAGGAAGAAGTAAGTTATTACCTGAAGTTCTAACACTATCTCCACCAGCTAAGGTTTTAAGATCACCTTTTTTCCCACCTGATTTAACAGCTTCTTTCATTATATTTGCCGGAATTTTAAGAACAGCTGGAGGAGCTTGTTTGCCTCTAAATACGGCCATCTGACCAGCAGCTAAGTTTGTAAGTCCAGCTGGGTTTGTAAAGGCCTGTCTAACTTGATCGGGAGACATGCCAGCTTCGATTGCTGTTACAACAAGTTGACCTTCGTAAAGATTGGTATGTGTCATCCCATCTTTAACAGATACTTCAAAGTCGGTACCACGAACACCCATGGCAGCGGTTTTTGTTTTGATATAAAGTTTTTCTTTATTCTTATCCATTTGCATATAGTCTTTCGTAACTTTTGAACGAAGTTGACCTTTCATAAGAGTGATAATACCGGCTTTTTTCTTGGGAAATTTATTGATAATCATTTGAGAGTTTGGACCAAGGTTCATCTGAGATTTATCTATAAAAAGAAGTTTAACAAAAGCCTTCTCTTCTGTTTTTACTTGAGCACCTTCAGGTAGCCAGTCGCCTCGCTTTAAAGTGATAACTTTATTGCTCTTCAGTTTTGCCTTTACCGAACCTTTAAGGATAATGACTTTTGCCACATCTCCTTCACCGGCCAGGGCGATAAAACTAAGCATTAAAATCATGCTTAAAAATCCAGTTTTAAATAGTGATTTCATAATCTTTGTCCTGTTTCTCTTAGAAAAAACCTCATCACTCTATCGACTATTTTACGCCTGTTCTTTAGAGAAACTAACTTTCAATTATTTAGGCTTTAAACTACTGAATTTACATAGGAGAAAAGAGAGGGCTAAAAATGGCCGTCCATAATAGTTGCTACATAAGTGGTAAGTACCCGAAACTTAAACTAAATTATTCTTAAAAGCTCTTCTGGTGGTCGACCTATAACTGCCTGATTCCCATTATCAAAGATTGGTCTTTCTAAAAGTATAGGATTCTTCGCAATTATTTTTATCCATTCCTTTCGGTCAAGGTCTTGTCCTTTTAGGTTTAAGTCCTTGAAAAGATTCTCTTTTGTTCTCATGGCCTCTAGGGGCTCTTTGCCAAGCCTAGTAAAGAGGTCCTCGAGCTCTGTTTCCGAAAGAGGATTCTTTAAATACTCAATCACTTCAAAAGAGACTTTTTTCTCCTCGAGGATGGCTAAGGCCTGGCGGCTTTTTGAACATCTTGGGTTATGAATTAATCTTGCGCTCATTTTTACTCCTAAAATAAAGTTATTCCAGCATTGATCATTATAAAACTGCCACGAATATCTTGTTCACTTTCTTCCGTGGAAATCGTTCTGACTTCAGCAAAGTTACTCGCATCAACCACAGAAACATCTTTAGATTTTTTATAACTATATAAAACTTCAAAATAAACTGGATGCATTTCTTTGAAGGGAAGAATCTCTTCTATTCCGATAACAACCATTCCCCCGCGGGATATATAAGTTAACTTATAGTCTGATGTGAAATTTCCAGAGCTCGCTTGAAATTGCTCTAGTTTCACTGTTTGCATGGACCACGAGGGACCGGCGCCAGCATAAAAATGCCATCCTTTTTTCGGTTGCCAGTCGAAAATATATTTAAGGATTGGCCCGAAGCTAACATGACGAAAAACTCCTGAGCCAACAACGGAGGTGTTATTTGCCCTAAATTTTAGGTCATCAATCTTTCCCCAATAAATATAACTGGCTAAGTTAATTTCCCAATCAGAAAAACGATAACCAAATTGAGTATTAAAACCAAAGCCGGTCATATGATCTTCCGAATTATCAAAAGCATGAATAGTTGCTTGAGATAAACCAAGTCCGCCTTTTAGGGACATATCATTTTGCCAAGCAAAGGCTTTAGCGGAAAATAATAATAAGAGTGTGACGATAAATTTCTTCATTAAAAATCCATCATCAAAGTTAAGCTACCAGTTTTCTTTCCACTATATTTAGGAACGAGTTGAATCTTTCCTTCATAGAACCAAAATAAGGTAGAGGGGTTTAAAACATGTCCTAGAAATCTCCCAAAGGCATTTCCAGAGTTTAATAAGTATAAGCTAAGATTCTCAAGACCAAGCCCAATAACGGAACCTATAACAGGAGTTTGGTATAAGTCTTGTACGCTGGCTGGTTCAGTGTAGATTTCAACTGTAAATTCAAATAGTGTTGAACTGATAAAGGCCATACCCAAAGAATCTACACGATTATAGCCATTGGCCCGATAATATAAATAAAGTTGAGATCCAGTAATAGGGTGAACAAACCAGTTCCAAAAAGGCTCATCTCGATCAAAGACAAGCCTTCCAAAGTTATAACGATAGTTTTTAACGCTACCTTTTTCTCTAAACACTTCAGGTTGAGTGATCGGGTACAGGGCCCAGCTAATTCCATAGATTGCCGATAAGTGTAGGGCGCTTTCTTTTAAGGTATGGGGACGATTGGTATATCCATAATGGTATTTTGGTTCTCTTTTTCTAGAGGCTAGACTTTTCTTTGACTCTTTTTCGACAGGCTTATTTTCGGCGGAAAATGCAGTACAAGAGAGGGAAATAAATAGAAAAAGAAGTCCGATTGATCGAACTCTGATATGGATCATGTTATAAATTTTCTCCATGGTTTAGAATCAAACTTAGTATCATGGTGACTACGGATAGAGTAGTTTTAAGGGGTTATGGCAAAAAGCGTTAAGCCCTTAATAGTTTGAGTATTCAAACGGAAAAAGCCAAAAATTGACGTATTTTTTTAATCTAATCTTAGTGCTAAAATACTGAAGCTTTATTAATAAAAACATATATAGGTGAAGACATGAAAACAAGAAGATCATTTTTTAAAGCCGCTCTATTGAGCATTGGCGCCCTTCCTATTCTTAAGTCTGGAGAAGCGCTTGCAGCTTCAGCATTAAAATGCCCTCAGGGAGCTCCAACAGACGCTAAGGCCTTAAAGAAACTACTAAAGGCAGATGGAAAAGTTTCTAAAAGACTTAACTTTGTCGCTAATGCTGCAGATACTAAGCATAAGAAATTTAAGGCAGGATCTAACTGCGCTAACTGCAAATTCTATAATGCTAAAAAAGAAGTAGAGAACTACGCTCCATGCTCAATGGCAGCGAACAAGTATGTTCCGGCCTGCGGTTGGTGTAAGAGCTACAAGCTTGATAAGAAAAAAGCCTAAGCACTAAATTAATATACTTTTTATAATATTAAGAGAGCCCCTACCTGTTTAGGGGCTTTTTTGTGGATGCTAAATGCCTCGTCTCACCTGGTCTAGTGATGGGCTCTTTTACTTCAGCTAATGCCATTAAAAAGAGAAAACAACTAAATAGAACAAAACTAACCAGACTTTTTTTCAATCCGTACCTCCGAGACATTGTTTTTTCGGAGAGTTTTAGAATTTGTTTAATATAAAAATGAGATAAAAAAAGCCCGGACTGGCCGAGCTTTTTCTTAAAGATAATTTTCGATAATTCTTATAAGTTAAGTTTATCCATGTTCATCCATGGCCCAACTTCCTCATCAGCAAATCCGCCACGCTTAAGTGACTCATGACTTGGAAGAGTATAGCCCTGAACAAAACCAGCGTCGATGTAAAATACTCCACGCATTTTCTCAGACTCAACTCTATACACGTTACCTTTACTTCCAAGGCTCGCTGATACACGACCTAGGTCTTCACCTGGAGTGTAGTCGATAACAGTAGGAAATTGGTCAACGTCATATGTTCCTTCTTCGATCCACTTGTCTTGAGTGATCCCTTCAGTAAGAACATAGTTTCTATCCGCTGTTGGTCCATTCTTACGTGAACCAGGAGTCGTAAGGATATAGTCCCATTTCTTATTGATTGGGCTATAACCTTTTAAAGTAGGATCAAGTAGAGCTTCTTTAGCATAAATTTTGATAAACGGAGTACCTACTGGAAGGATGTCTCTTAAGTAAGCAATTGTCTCATTATCAGTTCTTGAGCAACCTGAACTTCTTGGGTTGGCCACGACGTTAGAGATCCATTTCTTTGTATAATGAATGTATTTTTTCTTATCTACGCCCCAACCAACAGTTCCATGTGTCCACTGAGCATTTGAGTTAGGAAAGATAAAAGCTGTATACCAACCGAAAGCCCCACGGATATCACCGTATCTCTTTCCATCAACTTTAGGCATATACTTCTTTTTCATCCAAGACATAAAACCTTTTCCTGGTTTTGGTGGCTTTGGATAACTTGGGTTGTACCATGAAGGGTAGTGAGCAGCGCCATCTTGGTAGAACTTAATCCAATGTGTAAGTCTGTATGAACCGGCCCAAGTGCGAACCTTATCACTTTTATCTTCACCAACAGCTAGCTCAGCTTCAAGAACCATCTTGTGTGGACAAGAATTGTCAGCACAAACTCTTTCATAAACTCTAAGTCTTTCGGTTGCGATATTTTGAACAACGAAAAGATCACCTTTAAAAGTTTTATAATCAATCTTATCTTCTTCAAGATACTTAAAACTTACAAAGTAACGATCGGCTGGCTTAATAACATTGTTCGCTTCTGTCTTAACGATTTCAACTTGAACGTAGTTACCATTAAAAGGACCAACGTTAACAACTCTAACTTGATCGTTTCTATTAACGATACCCAGTCCGTTGTTTGATACTTCATCACTTGAACGAACTCTTAATCCGTTTGTTGATACAAAGTAGACCTTACCTTGTACAAGCTCTTCACGGCTTGAAACTGTGAAACTTGTCATTAGTTCTGCATCTGCATTTCCGGTATTCGGTGTCTCATTTTTACCGCCACAGGCAGCAAGTAGGAGAACTAGTCCCATAAGGATCATGTTCTTTTTCATGGCTCTCTCCTCCACAAAGGTTGTTTTGGCACATTAGTTATTTAATACACGGCTTTGTTACACAATATTTGGACCCGTGTCTTCAATACCCTTTGCAAATGTAATCTTTACCAATCTATGACGCGTAGCATAACCTGTTAAAATTACATTGACTTGTCGCGTCAGGATAAAGATTTCACGAGTAGCTCTCTGTTATTTACATAGCGTGTCAGGATTGGGAATAAACGTTAATTACAATTTTTAAACCCCATCCGTGAGAGGAGATTAAGATGAAAAAGTTAATCGTCGGTGCCTTATTGGCGGCATCAGCCTTCAGCGTTCAAGCTGAAAACATTGAACTTTTAAACATGGCCACATTTGTTGTTAATCCAGAGGCGACAACAATAGGACCAAAGTTTAAAAACACACCTGAAAGAAGAGCCGTTTATGGTGATCAGGTTGCAACCCTACTATTAAAGAATGCTGATAAGCTAGCTTCAAAATATTTAGATATGAATGATCCAATGGCCTATAACGCATTTTTAGTTATGGCGCTAACTGTTCCTATGCATGAAGGTTTCTATGTTCACTTTAGAGAAACAGCTAATGTAGAATCTGAATGTGTTGACTATAAAAGTAAATATAAAAAACTTGGTGGCAAAGCTAAGAAAGAATTTAAAAAACACTTAGTAAAAGGAAGCACTCCTTTCTTAGTAAAATGTAGTAAAGTTGACGAAGATATTCCAACTGTAACTTCAATAATGAGAGCTATCTTAGATGGTTCTGATATTGGGATGATGCAAATATCTGTTCGTTGGCATTACGATGTTTTTCTAGCTCAGAGAAAATTTGAGTCAGTTGAAAAGACAATTGATTACGGACTAAGACATTTAATGAAAGGATTTGATCCTATTTATAGAAAGTCTAATGAGCATACATGTTTAACTGATAACGGAAGCTTTAGTTACCAAAACCTTGTTCGCGCAACTTGGGGTGGTTTTTATAATGGCGGAAGTGTTGGACAGGCCTGTCGTTTTTCAGGTGTTGGACATGCAAATGACCGTGCTTTTAAGAAGAACTTAGATAAGACCCTTGCTTACCCAGAAACGGGACTACTAGGTTACAACCAAGACTTAAGATTAGACCTAACTCCAACTGTAAAAGCAGCTGTAGTTGAAGTGATCAAAAACTTAAGAAATGGAACAGATAACAGAAGTGCAATTAATAAGCTTTTAAAGAAGTAATTTGAGAAGTTTCTCTTTTAGAGAAGCTCCTTCTGGGGGGCGATAGTGAAAGGTTTTTGGCGCAAAGTCTTACTCACAATGGGGTTCGCCCCCCTTCTTTTTCTATTCAATAAGTATTACCTCAAGCCCAATTACGATGCGCCAGTGGCTCCAGTTAAAAAAGAAAAGACCATTGTTATAAAAGTCGAAGAGTCCAGCGCTCCAAAGTCTGAGTTAAAGGTCTTGTCCACTAAAGCCGCTAAAAAAAGTACAGAAGCTGTTCTTTTAGAAAGAATTCAAAATTTTTCTAAGAATGTAAAAGAGATTATTCCTGAACTAAAAGAAGAGTGGCAAGAAGAAGGGAAGTCTCTTCTTAAGAATTTAGAAGACTGTCAAGGTAAAGACTTTTGCGGAATGAAGCCAGATGAGGACGGTTACTTCGATGAAAGTGAAACTCATGCCAGAAAATCTCAAGTTCGGTTACTCGAAATGCTTAATCAGTCCTTCCAGGAAACAGATGATAAGAAGTTTCTTCTTGATTCAGATATCCTAAACTCGTTTTTAAAAAGTGGTAATGAGAAACTTCTTATTCAAACCTTTAAGCAATTAAAGGCAAAAGGTGAGTTAAAAGAAGCTCTTAGAGTTATCTCTGGTAAAGATTCAGCTAATGCTCTTATGCTACTTTCTAAAACAGCAACTAAGGAAGAATTGGTGGAGTTAATCGAAGAGGCTCTCGAAGGCTCTAACGGCTATACCGCCGTATCTGTTTTTGAGATCTTAGGGAAACTTCAATTTGATGAATCTGGGTTTGAGGCGGTTTTAAAACGAACTTGTCATTTAAAATCAGGACTACCTCAGAATTGGCGGGCAATAGAAGGACTCTCTAGTAAGATAGCTAGAGAAAGAAATTTTAAAATTAATGCCAAGTCGGTATGCGAATAGTTATTTATCAGCAATATAATTCCAATAAATCACTTGATAAGAGATTGTTTTAAATCCCATACCTACATAAAGAAGCAGCACCATCCAAAAATTTGTATTGGTGACAAAGTAATTATTAGTCCAAGATTCGTAAAAAGTGAATAGAATGATGGGATGCAAGACATACAAACAGGCATGAATAACTCTTTCTCTGGTATCTAAATTTTTATGAAAGTATTCGTTCTTAATAATCGAGGCCATTGAGATTGCACCTAAAGCTTTATAGATTATTCCCCAGGTGGGCGAGTAAGCAATAAAGGTGGCGACAAGTTGGGGAAGAATGAAGAAAACACCGTCCGTAATAACGCTTAAGGTTTCAAACTTTGAATGACTTCTTTTATTATTAAAAACATGGTCGTCAATATTTACAAGAACTGCATGAAGTAGAAGTAGGGTAATTAACATCTTTATTGAAGCGGATCGAGCTCGTGGATTTTATTGTTCATCCGGTGTAGCTCATTGGCCATCTTATTATTAATCATCTTGTATTGACGGGCATAGGCCTTAGAATCTTCAAGCTCTTTCATGGTAGACTCAAGCTCTTGATTTATCTCTTGATTAATATTCTTTAGGTTATTGATTTCTTTAAGAAGTAGATTGATTTGTTCAGACTTTTCATTAACATCACGAGATTTAGAATCTTTTTCAGTCGCTTCATGATCAATTTTAGATTGAGCCATATTAAATGCGGACTCTAAGGATCTCTGATAACGGGAGCTCTTCTCAATTTCACTTTCTAACTGCTCTTCCACTTCAAGTCTTTGATTAAATTTCTTATTTAAGAAGCTTATCATTTTTTCTTTTTGAAAGAGCTCATCAGCAAACTCAGTAGCTGAGGCAGTTACAAAGTTAGTTAAGGTTTCTACCTGTGTTTCAAGCACAGCATTTTCTGAAATAGATTTTTCAAGAAGTGATTTAACTTCTTTAGAATGTTTTTGCTCAAAGTTAATTTGCTTGTAAAGCTCATCTAGAGCAGATTTATACTCATCGATCTCGGCCTGACGGGCATCCCAGATGGCACGAAAAGTACCGTCCATCTTCTTTCCTTCCTTTTTACGAAGGAGGCTAAAGAGGCCTTGGTTCTGTTTTAATAGTTCTTCGAAGCTTTGATAGATTTTACGCATGGTAAAATTCTATAGCCGCTTGCGTGAAAGTGAAACTACGCAGAGCAGCTATTTGGTCATTTTACCACTCTGGAGCGACGTAAACATCGATTTCCGGGTTGTATTGATCTCTTAGAATGGCCTTAATGGCCTCAAGTGTCCCAGTCGTTGATGAAGGGCAAGTACCGCAAGCACCCTGATATTGAACTAAAAGAACATTGTCCTCATAGCTGATTGTTTGAATATCCCCGCCGTCTCCTTGAAGCCCAGGTCTAATCGTCTTATCCAAAATACCCTCAATTTCTTTAAGCTCTGGAGTTAAATTGGCTCTCCTGTCTCTTTCTGGATCTGGGTCATTATAGTCTGGATTATGGGCGGGAACACCGCCACGAAGAGTCTCAATTATTTGTGTCTCTAAAATTTCCCATTCTTCGTAACCAAACTTTGTAATGGTGATGACGTTCTCAAAAAAGTGAAGTTGGTCAACACCTCTAAGTGTAAAAAGGTTCAAGGCCAGCTTATTTTCCCCACATTGCATGGGTGTTTTATAAGTAGAATTACCTTCATTTTTTACCGAAGTGTTTAAGATAAACTTAAGAGCATTAGGGTTTGGAGTTGGTTGAATGGTGATGTCTAGATCTTCTGCCATATCGTTCCTACAGGAGTTTGAGTGATTTGTTGAGTGCGGCCATAAGCGCGTCCACATCTTCTTTATTGTTGTAAACACTGAATGATGCTCTGACTGTTGCATTGACATTAAATCGCTCCATTAATGGTTGGGTACAATGGTGCCCGGTTCTTACGGCCACTCCTTGCTGGTCTAATAAGGTACCAAGGTCATGTGGATGAACATCCTTGATAACAAATGAAATTACGGAAGTCTTTTCTTTAGCGGTTCCGATTATTTTAAGACCTTCAATTTCTAATAATTTTTTTGTGGCATACTCAAGCAGCTCTTGTTCTTGCTGGTGAATATCATCCCATCCCAGAGATTCAATATATTCTACTGCGTCTTTTAAAGCGATAACTTCGGCAATGGCCGGAGTACCGGCTTCAAATTTTTCGGGGAGGTGATTATAAGTTGTGCCAGTAAAAGAAACCTTCTCAATCATAGCGCCGCCGCCTTGATAGGGTGGCATCTGGTTGAGTAACTCTTCTTTACCATAAAGAATTCCAACACCAGTTGGTCCATAAATTTTATGACCCGAGAAAGCTAAGAAGTCGCAATCGAGATCTTGCACATCAATTTTCATATGAGGAGCACTTTGGGCCGCATCCACACAGAATTTTGCACCAATTTCATGGGCCATCGTTGTCATTTCTTTAATAGGGTTAATAGTCCCAAGAGTATTTGAAATATGACAAAGTGAAACAAGTTTAACTTTCGGATTTAATAGTTTTTTATAAGCTTCAAGGTCTATTTCGCCAGCATCATTGATAGGAATTTCTTTTACTAGAGCACCACGTCTCTCGGCCATAAGTTGCCAAGGAACAATATTTGAATGATGCTCCATTGTAGAAATCAAAATCTCATCGCCAGGAGCTATAAACTTCTCGCCGAAACTAAAGGCAACAAGGTTTAGCGAATCAGTAGTACCCTTTGTGAAGATGACTTCATGGTCATGCTTGGCATTGATAAATCTTTGAACGGCCAACCTTGTGGCTTCGTACTTTCTCGTGCCTTGCTCACTTAAAAAGTGAACACCGCGATGAACATTAGCGGTTTCTTTTTTATAATGTTGATGTAGGGCCTTAATAACGGGAGCCGCTTTTAAGGCAGATGCTGCACTATCAAGATAGACTAGATCCTTTCCGTGTACCTTTTGAGAGAGGGCAGGGAAGTCACTTCGAATTTGAGCTAGTTCTAACATCTAAGCTTCCTCTCTTATCCTTTGATGAATATCTTTTTCGTATTCAGTGTATAAAAGATTCTCTAAGTACTTTTTGGTTTCAACATGCTTTATTTTATTTAGAGCTTCTTGTACAAATCCATGGCAAAGCATAATTTTTGCATCTCTTGGAGAAATGGCACGGCTTTCTAAGTAAAAGAGCTCCTCTTCACTTAGCTGACCAACTGTTGCTCCGTGAGCACACTTAACGTCATCAGCGTAAACTTCTAGTTGAGGTCTGGTGTCGGCGTGAGCTTTTTTAGAAAGGAGTAGGTTCTTATTCAACTGACTTGAGTTAACAAGCTGGGCGTTTCTATGAACAATAATTTTTCCTGTAAAGATTCCGTGGCTAACGTTATCTAATACAGCTTTAAAAAGCTGCTCGGATTCGGTTCTTTCGACTTTATGGTTAATATGACTAAAATTATCACATTGCTGTGATCCTCTTAAAGCGTAGAGCCCGTTAACTTCTCCTCTAGCACCAATACCATCTAGGTCAATATGAATATTGTTTCTAGAAAGCTTTCCGCCTGTAGTAAAAGTAAAGCTATGCAAGCAAGCATTGGCCTTCACCGAAGCTTTTACTGACCCAAAATGAAAACTCTCTGAGCCTTCAGTAACAACTTTTATATGTTCAGCATTGGCATTCTCAGCTACTGAGATTTCAGTCAAATGATTGCGGTTAAAACTCCCTTCATCAGGAGAGTTAAAATATTCAGCAATTCTCGCGATACTATTGGCTTCCACTTCAACTAAAATCCGACTCGCTCCAACTGTGTTGATAGCAGAGTTAGTATTGAGATGAAGGATATTTATGATCCCAGGAGAAGTATCTTTTTTGATGACGAGCTTAAGAATTTGCTGCGACAAAATAAGGTTCAGATCTTCTAACGAATCAGTCTTAAACTCACTACTACTTTTAAAGGAGTCTGAAACCTGAAACTCAACTCCCTCCGGAAGTTTTGAATGATCGCCGGAGACTTTTCCATTAATAAGAACAAGATGGGGCTCAATACCTCTGGCAAGTTTAGTCAGTTGCTCAGTAGAGAGTTCAGCCTCATTCGTCCTTAGGCTAAGCTCTTTAGGGAAAAAGGCGTCAACATTTGTGTACTTATAATCTTCGAGCTTCTTATGGGGAAGTCCTTGTAGTTTAAACCGATCAAAAGCCTTTTGAGCTTCACTTGAAAGCGTTAGGCTCGTCATCTGATCGAGAATATTTTTATTTAACTCTTCTCTTTCATTCATTATTGAACCTTTGTTAACCAGTCATAACCTTTTTCTTCAAGCTCTAGAGCAAGCTCTTTTCCGCCTGACTTGATGATCTGTCCGTTTGAAAGAACATGTACATAATCTGGAACGATATAATCTAGAAGTCTTTGGTAGTGAGTAACCAGTAAGACCGCATTGTATTTATTCTTTATGGCATTAACACCTTTAGAAACAATTTTTAAGGCATCAATATCTAAACCTGAGTCAGTTTCATCAAGAAGAGAAAGTCTTGGGTTTAAGACCGCCATTTGAAGAATTTCATTTTTCTTTTTTTCCCCACCAGAAAAACCCGTATTTACTGGACGGTCTAAAAAACTAGCATTCATTTCTAAAAGATCTAATTTGGGTTTTAAAAACTCTCTGAATTCTTCTGCAGTAGTTTCGTTAACACCTTGGGCCTTACAAACCTCGTTAAAAGATTCATGTAAAAAACTAAAATTACTCACTCCTGGAATTTCTACAGGGTATTGAAAGCCTAGAAAGATGCCTTTTTGTGCTCTTTCAAAAGCTTCAAATTCTAGTAAGTCAGTTAACTTATTATTCACATCATACTGGATTGTTCCTTCCGTAACCTCAAAGGCAGGATGTCCTGCTATGACTTTGGCCAAGGTACTTTTTCCTGATCCATTTGGTCCCATGATGGCGTGAACTTCGCCAGGTTTAATTGAGAGATTGATACCTCTTAGAATCTCATCTCCGTCTTCTACTTTTGCATGAAGGTTTTTTATTTCAATCATAATTTATCCTATTGAATTCTCTAATTTTAATTCTAATAATTTTACGGCTTCAACACTGAACTCCAGTGGAAGCTCTTTAAACACTTGGCTACAAAACCCATTCACAATCATGGAGATACATTTTTCCATATCCATTCCACGGGACTGTAAATAAAAGAGCTGATCTTCACTGATCTTTGTTGTTGAGGCCTCGTGCTCTACTGTTGCTGTATTGTTTTTTACGTCAATATAAGGAAAGGTATTAGCGCTACAAGCTGCCCCAACTAGCATGGAGTCGCATTGTGAGTAGTTTTTCGCACCATCAGCAGAAGGCATTACCTTAACTAATCCACGATAATTATTTTCACTTTCTTCCGCAGAGATCCCTTTTGAGATAATAGTACTCTTCGTATTTTTCCCGATATGAACCATCTTTGTACCAGTATCTGCTTGCATTTTATGATTCGTTAGAGCTACTGAATAAAAAGAGCCCTGAGAGTTGTCGCCAATAAGATTACAGCCCGGATATTTCCAAGTAATGGCCGACCCGGCTTCAACTTGAGTCCAACTGATATTAGAGTTTTTCCCTAAGCAGTTTCCTCTTTTAGTAACGAAATTATAGATACCACCTTTTCCGTTTTTATCACCGGCGTACCAGTTTTGAACGGTAGAGTAGCGAATAGTCGCGTCGTCTAATGCTACGAGTTCAACAATAGCAGCGTGGAGTTGATTCTCATCCCTTTGTGGAGCGGTGCAACCTTCTAGATAATTTACAAAACTTCCCTCATCCGCAACAACTAGTGTTCTTTCGAACTGGCCAGTTTCTTTAGCGTTGATTCTAAAATAAGTGGAGAGATCCATAGGGCAGGTTACGCCTTTTGGAATATAGACAAATGATCCATCTGAAAAGACAGCGCAATTCAGAGCGGCGTAAAAATTGTCTGTGTAGGGAACCACTGTCCCCAGGTATTTTTTCACAAGGTCAGGATACTCTTTAACAGCTTCACTAATTGAACAAAAAATAACACCGACTTTTTCAAGGTCTTCTTTATAAGTCGTAGCAACAGAGACAGAGTCAAAAACAGCATCAACTGCGACACCGGAGATTCTTTTCTGTTCACCGAGTGGTATTCCTAATTTTTCAAAAGTGGCCAATAATTCAGGGTCTACTTCATCTAGGCTAGAGAGCTCTGGCTTCTTCTTTGGAGCTGAATAGTAATATAGGTCTTCAAAGTCTATGGCCGGAATATCAAGCTTAGCCCAGTCAGGATGGGTCATTGTTTGCCAATGACGAAAGGCCTTGAGCCGATACTCAAGAAGCCATTCGGGCTCTTCTTTTTTTGCACTAATTCTTCTTACGATATCTTCGTTAAGTCCTTTAGGGAACTCTTCCGTCTCAATATCGGTATAGAATCCATACTTGTATTCGCTACCTTGAAGGTCGCTCTGGCTCATACTTCCATCCTTTCACCAAATTCGATGGGGTCTTTATCATCAAAGAGTAATTCTTTGAGAGAAAGACTTTCTAAATAGGCATTTAGTTTTTTATTCAATTGTTCTAGAGGATCAGCGATATTGCAGTTGGTATAAAGTTCGCAAACTTCGCCTTTAGAGTTGTGACAAAACTGTCCTTCTTCTTTTCCTTCTACCATTCTTTCAAGCTGCATATATGTGATCTCATCTAAGCTTTTTTCTAGATGATATCCACCACGAATTCCTTTTACTGAGTTTAGAAGGCCGCGAGTGTTCATTGTCTGAAGAACTTTTGCCGTAGTATCGAAAGGAACATTAAAATGTTCACAAATCTCACGGGCACTAGTTAAATTACCAGCTGGCTTACTGGCCATAAACTTTAGGGCCATTAGTGCGTATTCCACTTTGCGGTTGATCTTAAGCATGCGCTTTTCCTTATAAATTCAAGGGCTTCTAAATACCTTGAAAGGGGGCAAAAAGAAACCTATTTAAAGGCAGTATAACATAAATAGGTTAATTTTTAACCTATTTTAAGTTACTGAAATTACTATATTTGTCTAACAGGTGTATCATATTAAGAATAATAACAGACTGTTAAGGTAAGGTTTTGGCGACATAAACCCGATAACTTGTTGAGATGAATAGAAACAAATTTCAAAAACTCATAGTCATAATCCTCGGAATATATCCGATTTTGGTATTCTCATGCCCTCAAGGTGTAGATGAGTTTGGAAAATTAGTAGAAAGAGAAATCGACAATAACTTGGAGGCGCAGGTCGATGCTGTTACGTCGACTCAGATAGGAGTTAATAATGAGGCCAAGATGGGCGTGGCCACTGCTGGCTCACAAGATTCTAGAGTAGCTGTCTTCGATGTTGATTCAGTAGACGAGATTCATGCCGTAGAGAGAGAGATAAATGCTGCAGCAACGGCTAATACAGGTGACACAAAGTTATTTAAGCGAGATGTTGACTCTCTTGATGAATTAGAAAGACTAGAAAAATCTGAAAGAAAATTTTTAAGGTACAAAAGAGAAATTAAAACTTCAGACGAAGTTGTGGCCGAAGTTACCAGAAAAAAAATACCAGTTGATAGTGCAGAGTACAGATCGCAGATCAGGTCTCAGCCTTCAGTTGAGAGATTTAAATCAAAATATGCTCAGAGCCAATTGGAATTTGAAAATAGGAGGTTTATCAGTGAAATTGGTAAAAACCCTCCTGGTAAAAAGTCCGTTTACTTTGACGTTGAGAACTCAGTGCTCAAAGACTTAAATGACAATATTTTCGAATCTAAAGATTTAGGAGATGCGGCAGGAAACCTTTTTAATGATATTTTATATAGGAAAATCAAGTCCGACCCTAAATTGGCATCGAGTCTTGATGGAAAGTACCGCGACTTTAAGTCCCTGAGATTTAGGTTTCTTTTAAATGAAGGCGAAGATGCAACTCAGCTAAATAATGCTCTTAAGAAAGTTTACGGTGAAGCCGCTGCAGAGTTTGAAGTAAAGCTTTCATCTACAGGTCTAAAGGATCTTTGGGCATCTAAATCTGGACAAGTAGGTAACCCAAGAAAATGGTTTTTAGCAGGAACTGGTTCTGATCCTCTTGAAGCCAATATGGCAGCAAGACAAGCAAGAGGTATGCTAGAGGAGATGGGGACTTCAAACCGACTTGTAGAATATGGAACAAGAGTTGAGAGCTTGTCAAAAGATATAAAAGACCTAGAAAAAATTCGAAAGCTTCTATCTCGAATGCCTGAACTTAAAAAATATGGAGTGATGGTTGATTCTGGAAATGGAAAAATGATTTTATCAAAAGATATGATTGGCATTTTAAGAAAAACAAAGAGAGGAGACTTCTCCAACATAAATGATTATCGCAAGGCCGTTAGAAAACAAATCAAAGGTCTTTTCGGAGTAAAGTTAGATAAGGTAGCCATTGATGGGATGACAAAATACTTTGAAGGAGTAGATGCTTTAAGTCCTCCGTTATTTATAAGAAGTAGGAATGGAATCGACTTGAGTACGGCAGATAGTGGTCTCGTCTCGGTAGACTTTACCGGAGTAGGGGTGGATAACGCCTATGAGGCTATGAATGGTTTACTGAAAGCTTCTCCTGAAGGAGCGACTAATCAGAAGTTAGTTCAAAGCGCTTTAAAGAGTATTGATGAACATGTAGAAAACGTTACCGAATCTATGAATAATTCAAAACGAGCTTTTAATGATGGCACTCAACATGTTTCGGGTGCTGAAAAACCAGCAGTCTTTTCAGGGGATGATGGAATGTATTTTCCTGATAAACCCTGGACCAGGAGTGAAAAGCAAAAACTGGTTGATAAGCTTGGGAGCGAAGATCCATCTAAGTACCGGGTCACTTTCGTAGAAACAAAATATAAGAATGGAAATACTATACCTGCGGACTTAAGGTCCGAGTATATTGTTAAGGCAGAGAAAGTTGAAAAGGCCATTCGTAAAGCTGTTACTGGTGTAGGAGAGGGGCAAATATCTCCAGAAAGGGCCCGCGAAATGATGATCGCCATTGAATATAGGCCTTCCAAAGCTGGAAAGTCAGATTGGGATATCTTGTTCGGAGGTAAAATTAATCACCACGAGCAAACAATTCTTAGAAGATCTCTCGAAGCAATTATAGAAGCGGAACATTAAGCTGCTTCTGTAACACCTTCTTCAATTGAGTTTTTATATTGGTACCAAAGATGGTCGAGTTCGTGGTCCTTATGAGTTTCAATAAGGCCTAAAATGACATAATCTTCTGCTTCTTCTTGAGTAAGATGTGGGGTATGTTCTTTTTGTAAACGGTACATGACTTGTAGGTCTTCTTTTGGCGTTTGCGTTTTCAACAGGGTAGATACTCTTTTCTCAATTTTCGATAATAAACTTTCATTACTTGCTGCCATAAAAATCCTCCAAATTACCTTTACCTTTTCGAATGACAAGATAATTTCTTTAGGAATTGCGAAAGCATTTCCACACCTATAATCTTAACTGATGAATGAATTTGATAATATGATAAAAATTGGTGAGTTAGCAGATAAAAAAATAACCGAGCAAATTGTATCGGAGATGCTCAGAAGAAATATTCACCTTGAAAAAGTTTATGATTCGCAAAATCAGATGTTTGTCTTGTATGCCCGAGACGAAGAGTCGGCGACTATTGCGTTTGATTATTATAGAGTAAAGGTTGGTTTTGCTCCTCCCCCTAAACCTATGCCCAAAGAATGGGAAAGTATTAAGAATGCCCCTCTTGGAAAAGTGACCATTGTCTTCTTGGCCATTAGCATCTTTGTTTATTTAAGTCGCCTTTTTATGGGTGATACTTTATTTGAACTCTTCTTTATGTCCAATCATCAAACTGGGGGACTATCCGAGATAAAAAATGGAGAATTTTGGAGAATCTTTACGCCTGTATTTCTCCACTTCAATCTTCTTCATATTTTATTTAACGGAATGTGGATGAAAGATCTTGGAAGTTTGATTGAGCATCATAAAGGAAAAATATTTTATATCACCTTAATCTTAATTTCAGGACTTCTCTCAAACATAGGGCAGTATTATGTTAAGGGACCTTTCTTCGGGGGACTTTCAGGGATTGTTTATGCTTTACTTGGCTTTGTTTGGATGAACAAAAAGTTTTTTCCTGAGGTTAGCTACTCCCTACCTAAAAATGATGTCCTACTTATGATTGGTTGGTTTTTCTTTTGTTTTACTGGAGTACTTGGCCCAATTGCCAACACGGCCCACGGCATAGGTCTCGCCATAGGAATGATCTTTGGCGTTTTTAGTGGAAGTTTTAGTAATCAAAAATTCGATTCAATGAATATGCTTGGATACTGCCTCTTAGCGCTGATCTTCGGTGCTGGAACTTTTGCCTTTGAATTCTACGTTTTACCAATGATTACAGGCTCTTAATAAGAAAATAGCCTCTTTAGGTTTAGCTCATCTTTACCGATAAGTTATGGAGCTATAGAGAGGTAGTTATAAATTTTTATTCTCTGATTTTTTTGATGACCACGGTCTGGGGTCTCTTTCTTGGAAACAATCTTGTTGCCGGGGAGAGGTATACTCTAGAAGCTCAAAAACATGATGTTGCCTCAAATACTTCAACAGCAGTTTATTTTGATAATCGAGAACAAAGAATAGTTAAGAAAACATTTAAATGGTCAAAAGAATTTGAAAAAAGGAGAAGAGATTCTAATAAAGAAAGTTTTAATTTTCCAGCAACTTCTTCTAACTTATCAAATGTCTCTCCTAAAACTCTTGATACGCATAATGTAAAGGTTAGCTATGAGCACCATAGCCTCTATCACCCCTCCAATCGAAATAGAACTTCTAATGCAATAAAGAATGTTCTTGGTTCTAAAGCCTCGGCAAATAGTTTTGTCAGAAGAATGGAAACAAAAGTTGATCAATCAGAAAACCAATATGTCTTAGTACAAAAAGGCTCTAGTGGAAGCGGAAATAGGGCCAAAGATATCGCTGTTTATTATAATAAAGAACGGGGAGAGTTTGTAACTAAAACAATCAAAAGAAGAAGAAGCAATAGTCCGGCGTTTAATTTCCCTTCCTCTATAGCAAGGCCAGCAATACTTGATCCATCCTCAAATGATAACTTTTTCAAGTTAGAGGAAAGTGATAGCTACTGGGCAAAAACACCCAATCAATTTGCTAAGGCCTTAGGGCGTATAAAAAGCGATTTTAATTCAGCAAAGGTTTCCTTTGATAAAGGTAAGTTTCAAAACCCCTTTGAGCAAATGAAAAAAAACAGAAGCGGGGATGTGCTAATAAAAGAACAGTATAAAGACGATAAACTATACCGCGTTTATTATAACTACGATCGAAATGAAATGATGGTTCAAGAGATGGACCTTGATCGTAAAGATAGAAGTAAAGTAAAAAACCTTAGTGAAACCGTATATGATTTAACCACAGACTTTGGTTATCAAGGTGCAAGGAATGCATTGGTAAGTAGTAAGGTTATCGCTGAAGGAGAGTTAGACTCTTTTAGAGGCGCGCAAGTCACTGCCTGTCGGGACGTACTTGAAAGCTATGTCCTTCCTGATTTAACGGACTTTGAGAATATCACGGACGTCCTTTGGGATCGTCATTTGCATCAGGCCGTAGCGAGTGAAGCTATAAAAGGTCCGAATAGAAGTATGTTTTTAGAGTTAAACCTCTTAGATAAACCTAGAAGAGTTAAGGTCTTCCTAGATGCTAAAGGACAAGTTGCTAGAGTTGAATGGGTTGGTATGACACCAGAGGAAGCAGAAAAAGAAGGCCTTAAACTGGAATTTAAAACTGATGAAGATGGACAGAGAAATTATTTAATATCTACAAATTACCCTGAAAAAGACTCGTGGGACCCTATCATGGGAATTAATGCGGATAATATCCGTGTTGAAAAAGGAGTTCTAAAAGGAAACTTAGCTGTCTTTGTAAAAGGAAAGAAAAGCGGGGATTTTGAATATGACGAGTTTGAGAAAAGCGTCTTTCCTTTTGAATTAGATGAACAGAGAAGGGGAATTGCAAAACTAGATAAACGTCAAAGGCTTGATGGTAGCGCAAAGAATTACTACGATATTGATGCTCCCTACGAAGACGGCTCTGGCGGGATAAAGAATGGATTTTTCAAATTGTTTTTTTCTAAAGAAGGAAGAAGGGAATTTGTTAGAGACACTATTTATGAGAATGCAAATGAAACGCTTAGTGGACCGGACTATAATCACCTAATTAATAACCGTGAAATTTGGAAAATCTCAGACAGAATCTCGCATCAATTGGGTAAGAAAACTAATAATTATACTTCCTCGGTAACTGATATTACCGCAAAAGGTGCTGAACTGGCTTACGCCGCTTTTGGTGATGAAATCTTATTAAGAGTTATTAAAGATATGTTACCTGAAGAATCGGATGCGGCAATTAATAGTGTCGTATTAAACGTTACTGAAGCTTTTAAAGAATGCTTGGCCAGGGCAGGAAATAGCAGAAACAAAAAAGTAGCTGATCAATGTATGGAGATTTTCAAAACGGAAGCTCCTATTTATGTGGGAAAAGAGGTCTTACTATTAAAGCTAGGGCAAAATGATCTTGGTGATTTTGAAGACGATGCCAATAAAGTCTATATGGGCTGTATAAAAGAAAACTATAGACCAGCTGCAAGTGAACAAGATTCGACTAACAAGATTAAAGGTTGTTTATATCAAGCCTTTTTAGAAACGATTGATAAGGCCATGGGACCAACTTTAGATAAAGAGGTCGGCAAAATTGTCAAAGATAAAGGTTATAATTTTAAATTATCTGCCTCGGAAAAAGATGGTCTCTTAAAAGGTATGAAGTCTTGTCTGAATTCTAAGAAACTTCAGTCTGATGGACTATTTGGCACAAAATATAACTTTCAAAAGTTAGAGAATATGGAGCCTGCTGACTTTGAACAAAACCTAATGAGTTGTGTAACTAATATTAAGGTCGGTACAGGTCGTATTGTTGTAGGGAAGATTCTAGGGATTGAGCTTGCTAAGCAAGACCTGACTCCTGATGTTAAGGTAGCAGCTAAAGAAAAAGCTATGACTCGAGGTTATGAGGCTTGTGTTAAAAAGCAAGAAGAGATCGTTCAAGAGTTTGTTTCTCAGTTAAGGCCAGTGACTAAAAAAGCACCTATACCAGGAAAACCGATTAAGCCTCAAGCAAAGTCTGAAAAGATGGTTAAAATTCCGGCCATTGAACCTGGTGAATGTGCAAATCTAGTGTTGAATAGGACTCTATCCATAGTGGTTCCAGAAATGGTGAAAAAGGCCATTGGAGCTGAATTTTATAATAAACTTTCTAAAAACCAAGAAACGATGCCTCAATTTTTAATTTGCTTTGATAGAGAAGAAAAGCGTCTCACTGATGAGCTTCCCTATATTCTAAAGACTGAAGCTGGTCTAGATGCGAAGACGAAAGCTAAAAATGCTGAGGCTAGAGCATCAAGAGCGGATAAAGCTCACGCAAATTGTTTAAAACAGGCCTTAACTTGGGCCAGTTTTCACGCCGTAGGACAAATTGTTGAAGACACACTTAAGAAAGATCCAGAACTATCAAAACTAATTACGCTTTCGGATAAAGATAAGACTGTAATGGGGAAGATAATTCAGGCCTGCTTTGCTAAAGAGCTGGAGGCCTATGAAACGGTCTCTTCTATGACTGAAGCACTAGACCCACTTAAAGAGAAATGTGGTGTTGAGCTTTTACAGGACTCTGATGTTCAACAGATAATTTTCAAGCCGGTAATAGAAGGCTCTCTTAAAGATGCGAACATTAAAGAAAAAGATCTCAAAGGCCTAAGCGACTCCATTCTCGAAGGTATGAATAAAGAGATGAAGACAGCTAAAACAATCGATGAAGTGATTGCAGCAGCAAAATCATATAAAGGTAAAGCTGCCATACAAGTTATCGACTTTAGTATAAAAGATAAAATCAATGATCTAGTTGAAATTGAAAATCCTGACTTAAAACTAAGTGAAGTTTCGAGGCTAAATAAGTTAGCTCAAGATAAGTTATTAAGTAGCGAAGGGCTAGACTTTAAAACCAGAATCCTTGAAGCCGCAAAAGATAGCGACCCAAAAGTACTTGATGCGGTTCTAGATGATTTTAAAGTCGAAGCGACGAAAACCATTGGTCCCGAAGTTGTAGAATTGACAGGAGAAAAACTTTTAAAAGATGGACTCCTCTCTAATGAAAATGAAGTCAAAGAAATGAGAAGGGTTGCAGAGAAGAAATTAAAAGAATGTTTAGAGAATAGACCGGTAGGGGTTAAAACAGATGCTCATATTGACGAATGTGTTATTAAATTAAAATCATCTTCAACAGAATGGGTTATCAATAAATCATTGATGAAGAATTTAACTGATGAAGAGAACTCAAGAATTTTCTCTAAAGAGGATCAAGAAAGAATCATAGGTGAAGTCTTAGACGATGCTGCTAAAAAAGAAATTGAAAGGATAAGTAGGATAAAAGATAAGAAAGAAGCTGAATTAGCACTTAATAAATTAACCATATCGATAAAATCAAAAGCAGCAGGGGAAATAGTTAAGGGAGTCATTCCTTATACGCTAGACCAAGTCCTAACTATTAGTAAGCGTGCCAGTGAGCAAATGGTAGAGAGAACCAAAGAATTTAAAGCAAGTTTAAAGAAAGAGCTTATTGGAGACTTTGATATTTGTATTGAAAAATATAAAAAAGGTTCTATCGCCGCCCTTAATGGTAATTGGTCGAACGAAAAATATAATCCTGATGAGGAGTTCGATGCTTGTGCTAATCGCTTAAGGCTTTCTTCTATGGAAAAGATCATGCCATATAAATTTAAAGAAGTATTAAGACTTATTAATAAAAATGATATGGAAAATGACTCTGTCATTAAGTCTAGCCAGCTCTACTTTGATAAATGTGCAGATCAAGTGGATATCTACTCTGATTCCAAAGACTTTAAATACCAAATGGACTCGTGCTCGGTGATGACTGTCTTTAAATTTACAAAAAATACAATTCAGTATACTCGCGACTTAGGCGATGGATTATTCGTTCAAAATCCAAAGACTATTGAAGAGTGGGATTCATGTATCTCTAGAATGAGAGGAGATGTGATTGAAAAACTTGCCCCCTATAATAAGGACAAGACGTTAGAAGTTATAAAAGATGATTTCACTTTCATATCTGAGGCTTTTAAGAAAAATGCCAATATTAAAGACGAAGAATATAAGCCGGTCACAATGGAATGGGTTGTTGATAGAATCAAGCGATGTGCTCTTGAGTCTCTTGCTCCAAACCTCATTCAAGAATATAAAATGAAAGTGATTACGGATCCGAAGCTAAAACTTTCGGCCAGGGAACAAGCAGTAACTAGTTCATTCCTAGACTCACTAAGTAATATCTTAAGTCTTAAGTATGATGGGAAACCTGTTAACTTTCAGGTTGATAAATTTGTTAAAG
Organism: Halobacteriovorax sp.; assembly: GCA_024686135.1. Lineage (GTDB taxonomy): Bacteria > Bdellovibrionota > Bacteriovoracia > Bacteriovoracales > Bacteriovoracaceae. Next base: position 35,697 of record JAIBDQ010000009.1, read on the forward strand.
AACTTAACACTGAATTAGATAATTTACCTAAGAGCGACAAAGAAAACAAGCCCGATTACCTAACCGTGATCGAGGAATTTCAGCCTCTAATTTACGACTATGTAAAAGATTTAGTTGGTTACGATCAAAGGGGTTTTCTAGAGGGCATCAAAGACTTCGAAAAAAGAGTAAAAAGGGCCGTAGAGCTCAATAAAGGTAAGCTATCAATTCCAGAGCTTAAAGATATCCTTGTTGATTCAAAGTTGGGCGATGTCCTCCTAAAGTCTTTAGTCTCTAAAATTATCAAAGATAAAGCAGGGGAGGCTCTTAAGAAACAAGGTGTCTCCGCAGGTTCTGTGGTCAATGAACTTTCCTCGAAAGAAATGCTAGATAGAATCTTTAGAGGTAAGAAAGGACAGGAGACGATTACACATGTGAAGCGGAAGCTAAAAGGCCTTGGGCTACAAGAGATCTTCCAACTTCTGAATACGAAAAAAGCTAGTAATAAAAAGAAACTCGATGTTTTGATGAAGGATATCAATGGTAAAGTCATCGATACACTCTCTGAAGATACAATGAATGGAGGTTTCGTAGAAACCCTATTTGGACCGATTGTTCAAAAGTCATTAACAGAGAAAAGAGATGGCATTGAATCAGGATTCTCTGCAATTTTCAAAGTGCCTGCCGCTGGACTTATGGGTTACAACCGTCATGAGTTTCATTGGGGAACTAGATGGGATAATAGAAGTTATTCTCTAAGAAATACACCTTCGGGTAAGAAGGCCGTGAGGAATTTTAGTTCTTATATCTTAAAACCTCTTATGAAAGATGGTATGTCGGACTCCGATTTAGAGAAGAAGATCGAAAAACATATTGAACCTCAAATCAAAGAAGCCCTTGGTGAAAACGGCGTTGGATTGTGGGAATAGCGCTTCACATTTTTGTAGGAGCGGGGATTCCTAAGATATCAAGGCCTTTATTCATGACCTTACCAGTGGCAACAGCAAGATCAAGACGAACTTTTCCAAGCTCTTTAGAGTCAGCTTTTCCAATAGGGCATTCAGCGTAAAAAGAATTGAAAAGTTTTCCAAGCTCGTAAAGATAAGCGCAAAGGTGAATCGTTTTTAACTGCTCAACTCCACCTTCAACAACGGAGTTGAAAAGGGAGAGCTTTTGTAGAAGAGCTACTTCTTGGGAAGCCTTTAAAAGGGACCAATCTGATTCATCAGATTTATTATAATTTAATTTTTCAGAAAGGGAGCAAATTCTGGCATGAACATATTGAAGGTAAGGACCGGTTTCACCGTCAAGCTTAAGCCATTCATCCATATCAAAAACAATCTTTCGGTTATTATCAACTCTAATCATTCCGTACTTAATAGCGCCATTTGCAACCATTGTTGCAGTCTTATCTACTTCTTCTTGCGTCCAACCAGAGTCAGCGTCTTCAAGATAACGATTTAAGTAATTTTTTTTAATGGTCTCTTCCATTTGAGAAATAAGGTCCATCAGGGGAATAATATTTCCACTACGGGAGCTCATAGCGCCATCGGGAAGCTCCACAACATCATATTGTAAATGAAAACAGTCTTTACTTTCTTCAAAGCCCATAAGCTCTAGGATTTTAAAAACTTGCTTAAAGTGATGAGCCTGACGATTGTCTACGACATATATATTTTTTTTAATTTTGAATTCTTCAAATTTCTTCTTAGCAAGTAAGAGATCTTTCGTGGCATAGAGTCCAGTTCCATCTCTTTTAATAAGAATACAAAAACCTAGTTTATATTCACTTAAATCAATACCGATAGCTCCGTCATCTTCTTTGAAAAAGCCTTTTTTATGATATTCCTTGGCAAGTTCAAGAGAAGGAGAATCAACTTCTGATTCCCAGAACCAACGATCAAACTCAACGTCGGCCCAAGCATAAGCCTCTTTCATAAGAGCGATAGACCATTCTCTGGTTTCTTTCCAAAGCTCATAATATTCTCCGCTTTTTTCTTCTAGTTCTTTTAAAATGGCGGTTAATACTTTTCTATTTTCTTCTTCTTTATCTGTGCCTTTTTGATCTTCAAGAAGATTATTCGCATTGGAGTATAGTCTTCCAAGCCAAGCACCTTTATTTTCTGCAGGTGGCTGTTCTTTATTGTGGTACTTAAAGTACCAAAGACATTTTGCCACATGGGTACCGACATCACCTGGGTAGGTTGAAGGAATGACCTCGACCCCAGCATATTGAGACATTCGAACAATTGCATTTCCTAGACAAAGGTTTCTCATATGGCCCACATGAAGTTCTTTATGGGTATTGGGCTGAGAGTACTCGATCATTGTCTTACGAGTGTCACTTGATATTTTTTGAGTAAAAAAATCACCTTTAATTATGCTAGAAACAACTTTTTCACCGTAAGCTTGAGTGGTTAAAAAGAAGTTGAGGTATGGGCCTTGGGTAATAACTTCTTGTACCCATTCAGGTTTTTCAATGGCCTCTAATAATTTAGCTGAGATCTGAGGAGGACCCATTTTTGCTACTTTTGCCAGTGGAAAACAAGGAAAGGCAAAATGACCCATTTTTAGGTTTGGCGCCGGTCCTAGGGCAGAGACGATATCTTCTTGTTTAAGCTCCACATCAGGATAAGCCGACTTTACAGCTCCTAAAATTAGCTCACTTAATTCAAGGTAAATTTTATTATGATAATCGTTCACCTAAGTCTCCTTTGGGTTCAAGAATATAGTATAATATGATCATAATGTCCCGTGTAATAACTGTTTTACTTATATTCTTTAGTATTCAAACTCCATCTTTGGCAGAGGAGTCGAAAAAGAAAATTGAGCCTAAAAATACTTCGGCAGCAACTAAACTTGATCAAGAAACCCTCAGTGAAATGGAGCGAATAAGAAAGGAGCCCCGGATTTCTTCAGATTTTAGTAGGGGAGAGTTTTTGATTTACGATTGTCGTAGTAGAAACTTTGCATGCGTAAATGAAACTAGTTTTCAAAAGTGTAGAACTCTCAG
>JAIBDQ010000010.1 GCA_024686135.1 Halobacteriovorax sp.
AAATAACGAGAAGCAGGCACAGACACTAGGAAAGTTGTCTAGTGGTACAAGAATTGTACGCTCTGCTGATGACGCCGCAGGTTTAGCAATTAGTGAAAAGTTGAAAGCGCAAGTTCGATCAACTAATCAAGCTGAGAGAAACGCTAACGATGGTATTTCACTTATTCAGACTGCCGAAGGTGGACTAAACGAAGTAAGTAACATTTTAATCCGTCTAAGAGAACTGGCCATCCAGTCTTCTTCAGACACAGTAGGTGATTCGGAAAGGAAGTTTACAGACCTTGAGTATCAGAACCTAAAGTCGGAAATCGAAAGAATTTCTCAGGTTACTGAATTCAACGGAAAGAAACTTTTAAACGGCTCGGGTGAAAAGTACGATTTTCAAATTGGGATCAACAACAATGATTTCAATGACAGAATCTCTTATGATGCTCAGCTAACGAATTCATCAGTTGGAGCACTTGGTGTTGATAGTTTAACTGTCGGTACTAAGCAAGACGCACAATCAAGTCTTGAGATGGTTGATGCCGCTATTCAAAATATTTCTGGTCAAAGAGCAGAACTAGGTGCGGTTCAAAATCGTCTGACATCTACAATTCAGAACTTACAGGTTTCAAGTGAGAACTTAAGCGCTGCAAATTCTAGAATTCGCGATACTGACTACGCTGCAGAAACTGCGAAGAACGCCAAACTTAGTATTCTTACTAATGCTGGTACTGCGGTTCTTTCTCAGTCGAATGCTCAAGGTGCCAATGCTCTTAAGCTTATTGGTTAATTAAGTATCTAGTCCAATTTAAAATAAAGAGAGCCCCAAGAATTTGGGGCTTTCTTTATTTACGAGGTTAGCCAGTTAGCTCCATTTCGTGTAAATTTCTTTAGAACAAATCTATATCTTGCGCGGAGCATATATGTCTAAAGACTGCCAATACACAGACCTAAACTTCAAACTCAATCAAGTAGAAACTAAATACGGAGACAAGGTACATATTTGTTCAAACCCATTTACTCTCTCAATGCTGGCCAGGCTTGGTTCACCTGATTCAGTTCAGCCGACACTAAATAAATACGTAGAGGATCTTTATAATAATTTGCTTCAACAGGTTTTAAATCATCTTGCGCCCACTGTTGATATGACAGTTGAAACGAGAATGAAAGAACATGTAAAAGAAGGGGAGTACTCAGGAAAAGTTCTAGATAAATCGCAAAAATTTATTTCGGTCAACCTTGCAAGAGCTGGAATTCTTCCGAGTCATAAATGCTTTGAAGAACTTCACTATATTTTTAATCCTAGTGGACTTCGACAAGATCACTTTTATATTAATAGAAAAGTTGATGATGCCGGTCATGTGGTAGGTGTTGATGTTAGTGGATCAAAAATTGGCGGTCCTCAGAAAGATGCCATCGTCATTTTCCCTGACCCTATGGGTGCAACCGGGGGATCATTAAGTCACTGTATCGAGCATTATAAAAAAAATGTCGAAGGAACGGCTAAAAAATATGTGGCCATGCATCTCATCGTTACCCCTGAATATATAAAAAGAATGCAAAAGGATCACCCAGATGTAGAGATCTTTGCTATCAGGTTAGACCGAGGACTTAGCGACAAATCCGTCTTAAATTCGATCCCAGGTTCAAACCCAGAAAAAGAAAGAGGCCTTACTGATAATCAATATATCGTCCCCGGGGCCGGCGGTGTTGGTGAGATTCTTAATAACTCGTTTGTGTGAGCCCTACAGATAAAAAACTTGTGAGATTATCAATGTCTTCTCGGCTCAATGGAATACCCATCCTACCAATCTGTGGGGCAATTAAACGAAGCCTGTTGTTCATATTATTCCAGTCAACTGGCAATTCGTAGGGAAGGTTTCTAAAGCCACCATCATAATGATGATTACTTCTCATGGGATGACTATAATGTTCCACGACTCTTCTAATTGTTTTTAGAGAACCACTATGTCCGAAAGGCGCTGTTGTGGCGATATTTCTAAGTGAAGGAGTTTTAAATTTATATAAATCCTCAGGCTTTCTTGTAATATTATAAAGACCCTTATCATCCCTATCAGTATTTTTACCTGGGCCCACCTGCGGAAAAGCAACGTTATGAAACTTACCGTCAGTTAGATTTGAGCCGGAGTGACACATAAAACATCTACCTGAAGAGTAAAAGAGTATCGCCCCTTTCTTGGCCTTAGGTGACAAGGCATTCTTATCACCTCTTAAATATTGGTCAAAAGGAGTATTAGTGGCGACAAAATTATTCGCCTGAAAATGCCCCATGGCCTCAGCTAAGTGAGCAAAATTAATCTCATCTAATGAAATATCGGGAAATACTTTTTTAAGGAGTGTTTTGTAAGAGAGCTTAACCACAATTCTCTTTGTAAGTTTTTCCCAGGCCTGAATATTACTTTTAGCATCAGCAATTTCATTGCTACCAGGCTCTCCTCTCATTTCATGGTTGGAAAGAGGAGGGAACATGGCCTGGGCAGAAAGAGCCGATGTGAGTGGTTTACAAAGCTCTGGATGCTCGGGCTGCTTGCCGTTGATTCCCTTTTCTGGGGTTGTGAATACTTTTTCAATGGGGTCGAAACGAACCCTTCCATCCCAAAACATTGTGGTTTTACCAGTTATACCAGCATTTATTAAATGTGGAGAGTTTCTAGAGATAATATGACCATCATCAACAGTTCTGCCTGGACCAATACCATTTCCACCTTCACCTATAGGAAGGGGAAGTTTATCGCTAGAGCCAAAGTCTGGGTGGTGACAAGTTTGGCAGCTTATATTTTTATTTCCTGAAAGATCTTTATCTACAAATAGTTTTTCACCTAATTTAAATAAGGGTGACTTTGTATCTGTTTTAAAACTAAGAGCTTCAATATTTTGTTCCCTAAGCATTTGCCTTAGCCTGAGATCTAGGTCATTTGCCGAGGTAACGAAAGGAATAAAAGAGCAGAGGAGTATAATTGTAATTTTCATATTTAAGATACTAGGGAAGCTTACAGAGAACTACAATCTGATTTAAATTAGGTTTTAAGTTATTGAAAATACGTACCTGAAGGCATGTACCTTTTATAATCTATGTCGTTTTTTACCCTTCGTGTCAAAAAAAAGAGTATGTTCCTCCCATGAAAAAATTCATCTTAGTTAATTTACTGGCAGGTCTTTGTTTTACTTCTTTAGTTGGAGCGCAAGAGACCAATGAAATCACAAACTCCTCTATAAAAAAGAGCAAGTCTTATTGGTCTAGGGTCAAGTTCATAGGTCTTATTCAGGCTAGTATGCATGAAGAAGATTTTGTGGATAAGAAAAAAGAAGATGATAGAGCTGGATATGGTGAGATTCAAATTGGAGCTTCACTGCCGATATATAGAGGTCTGCACTTGGGTCTTTATTATAGTCCATTAAAAAAATCTGATGATTCAAAAAAAGAAACAAACCGCGACGAAGATATTCAAGATGCTAATGGAAAAGATATTAGGCTAGTAGAAAGAGAGATCAAGTACGACTATGAAGAAGAGCGAGCGATAACGGCCCAGTTAGAATTTTCATATAATATTAATAAAACAACAATCCTTACGGCCTTTGCTGGCTACTCTCAAAATAAGGGGAAAGTTACTTCTGATAGATATGATATGACTGATAGAGATAATCCGACTATTTTTAGTAAGCATAATCGCTATTATCTAAATAGTACTTCTGAATTCGAAAGAAAAAGTATTTTATTAGGAAGTAGAGTCGAGTTTACTCATTTGAATACGGATTTTTTCTTGACCGGACAATACAGCTTTTCTGAAGTAAACTTCAAAAGCACAACTCGAAACATATCAACAAATGGAGAGTCGATTGCCTTTGATGACTCCGCATTTTATTTTGAAAGATATAGTGCTGGGAGAAAACTTAAGGACAATACTATTTCTCTTGGACTTGGATTATATTTCTAATGAGTAAATTTAAAGATGTTATTTTAGGACTTCAAATGCTTTTTACTGCATTTGGCGCTCTAGTTTTAGTTCCACTATTAACTGGGCTTGACTCCAATGTCGCCTTGTTTTCAGCTGGTGTTGGAACATTATTATTCCAAGTCATTACAAAGAGAAGTATTCCCGTTTTCTTAGGTAGTAGCTTTGCCTTTATTCCGGCCATCATTTATGGATCAAAAACATGGGGGCCAGCGGCCACCATGAGTGGACTGGCTGCGGCTGGCCTTCTCTATCTTATCCTTGGGGCTTTAATAAAGATCAAAGGAAATGAGTTTTTAGAGAAACTACTTCCACCTATGATTACAGGCCCTATCATTATGTTGATTGGTCTTATCTTAGCTCCCGTTGCTGTTAATATGGCCATGGGAAAAGCTGGTGATGCTTCAGTTCAGTTAATGGATCCCACTAAAAGTTATTTTCTGGCCGGAGTGACTTTAGGAGCTACCGCCTTTGCATCTATTTGGGGAAGAGGATTCTTAAAACTTTCTTCTATATTATTTGGATTAGGGGTTGGTTATATCCTTGCCATTTTTATGGGTGTAGTGAATTTTGAAGTTGTAGGGCAAGCGGCTTTTTTCTCTGTCCCAAAATTTCTATTACCAGAATTTAATTTGGAAGCAATTCTCTTTATTGTACCAATTGCTATCGCGCCGGCCATTGAACATTATGGAGATATAAGTGCTATTTCAAATGTGACTGGAAAAGACTTTACCAAAGATCCTGGTCTTCATAGATCGATGATGGGGGACGGTGTTGCAACTTTATTTGCTGGCTTTGTGGGCGGACCTCCAAATACAACATATTCCGAAGTTACGGGAGCGGTTGCTCTTACTAAGGCCTTTAATCCAAAAATAATGACCTATGCCGCGGTTTCAGCCATAATATTAAGCTTTGTTGGAAAGCTTGGGGCTTTTTTACAGACAATACCCGTTGCCGTTATGGGTGGGCTTTTAATACTTCTTTTTGGAAATATAATTGTTATCGGCTTAGGTCTATTGCATAAAACTAAGGAAGACCTGTATGACCCTCGAAATATGGCGATTATGAGCATCATGCTTATTAGCGGAATAGGGGGCATGACCCTTCAAGCGGGAAACTTTTCTTTAAAAGGAGTTGGGCTTGCTTCAATCTTAGGTCTTGTACTAAACTTGATTCTGCCTAAATCAAGAATTTAATATGTTTGAATCTGAAAATTTCTTTTATTGCCCGTACTGTGGAGAAAAGGTTTCAATGATCTTAGAGTCTCTTTACGGAGGACAAACTTATATCGAAGACTGTGAAGTCTGTTGCAGGCCCATTGAAATTACCTATCAAGCTGAAGATGGTGCCATTACTTCTGTTGAAGTTAAAAGGTTAGACTAAGCAGATTTCTTTTTCTTTGTACTGAATAAATCGAGAAACTGTTTAAATTCAAAAGGCTTAGTTATAAATCCTGACATTCCGGCCTTAAAGCATCGTTCTCTATCTTCCTCAAAAACATTAGCTGTTAGTGCCACAATTTTTGGTTTTTGACTGCTCTTAAGGGCCAAGATTTCTTGAGTCGCTTCGTATCCATCCATTATAGGCATTTGTAAGTCCATAAAGATCAAATCAAAATCTTCTTTTTTACAAAGCTCAACTGCTTCTTTTCCATTAATAGCAAGCTTTGCAGTGATCTCTAGTTTGTTTAGGAAGGCCATAACCAATTTCTGATTAACTATATTATCTTCAACGACTAGAATATTTTCAAAGATTTTAGCAGAGACTTGGTTTGAACTTATTTCCTCTTCTTCAGCTATAATCTGATCAACCTCCTTAAGAGGAACTTCAAAGGAGAAAGTGGAGCCTTTTCCAACTTTACTTTCTAAAATAATATCTCCATCCATGGCCTCAACTAATTGAGAACAAATGGTAAGGCCTAAACCTGTTCCTCCGAAATTTCTAGAGGTCGTAGCATCTTCTTGTGAAAATGACTCAAATACGTGGGCCAGCTTTTCTTCGGCAATACCTGTTCCAGTGTCGATAACGGAAAATCTAATATTCCCAGTTTTTGCTTGTGAAACAACTAGCTCTACAGAGCCATTCTCTGTAAATTTAAGTGAGTTTGAAACAAAATTAAGTAATACTTGCTTAATCTTTACCAGATCTCCCTCTACCAGTTTTGGTACATCGTCCTTAAAGTCCAGCTTATAAGTAAGTCCTTTTTCTATAATTTTAAATTTAAAAAAGTCATAAACCTCAGTAACAGAATTCAATAAATCAAAACTCACTTTTTCAATTTCAATTTTCCCTGCTTCAATCTTACTTAAATCTAAGACATTATTTATTATAGAGAGAAGCCCATCTCCGCAATGCTTAATAGTGTTTAAATAATCACTTTGTTCGTTGGTTAGACTTGTATCTTGAAAAAGTTCTAATGTGCCAAGAATCCCATTCATAGGGGTTCTAATCTCATGAGAGATATTGGCCAAAAAATCTGATTTAGCCTTAGACGTTTGAATAGCTTTTTCTTTAGATTCAATTAAGTTCTTCTCTATTTCTTTTTGAATAGTGATGTCTTGCATGATGGTAGAAATATATTTTGGTTCACCTCGATCATTAAAATGAGCGGTAATTGTTTGAAGAACTGGAATTTCATCACCGTTAGGTGCTAAAACTGCCGTTTCGCCAGTCCAAGTTCCACTATTCATGGCTTGGGGAATTCCTTTTGTTTTAACTTTTTCAATTGCCCATTCTGGATGATAGTCAGCTATTTTTAATCCGGAAGTTCCTACTTTCCCTGAAATATTATCGAATGCCTTATTGTGGTAAAGCGATATCCCAGTATTAGCCTCGGCTATGCCTATAAACTCTGGTGCATTATTCATAATCTCAAAAGCATATCCGGCGTATTCTTTTTGTTCTCGAAATTGAATTTTCTTAGAAATAAGGTCTGCAAGGATTTCAACAAAGGTAATCTCTTCATTTGAGAATTTGCTTTTTCTTGCTATAACTGAAGAAAAGCTCATGGTTCCATAAACTCTTCCATCAATCCATATCGGTGTAGAAATATAGGAATGCAGGTTCATATTGGCGTGGCAAGGGTGACCAATTAAATTTTTAATTTTTGAAACATCCGTATAGGTAATAGTTTTTTCAGATTCAATGACGGCCTGACAAAAGGTATCCTTAGAAATAAATTTAGTACCAGGCACTAAAGCATTCTCGGGAGAGAAAGCTGACTCTACAGTATAGTCATCACCAACAATATGTGATTGAATACCAAACTCCATACCAAAAAGCTCACATCCTGTTCTTAAGTATTCACTTATCAAATCTGTAAAGCTTTCAGCTTCGCGGTAACTAAGTCCATTTAAGCGCTTAAGCATTCCTGAAATTTTATTTTGAGAATTTACTTTATGGGTGAGTTCAATATGGCGAATCGCCTGATTTCCTATAATTCTTAAATGGTCTAATTGCTTTGAAGTTAGTTTCTTTGGCTCATTCCCAATAACACAAAGTGTTCCAATATTAGAGCCGTCTTCCATTTTTAATGGCATCCCAGCGTAAAAGATAACATGAGGTTCACCAGTAACAAGGGGATTATCTTTAAAAAGTTTATGCTTTCTTGAATCTTGAACTTCAAACACTTCATCTTGCTTAATGGCATGATGACAAAAGGCTACTTCTCTCGGTGTTTCTGTCGCATCAAGTCCATGCCTTGACTTAAACCATTGGCGATCTTCATCAATAAGTGAAACCAAGGCAATTGGAGTTTCAGCAATTTCGGAGGCAAGCTTTGTTAGCTCATCCAAATTAGGATCAGCTTCGGTATCTAGAATATTTAGACTATACAAAGAAGCGAGACGTTTATCTTCATTGCTCATTAAGAACTCTTTTATAGGGTTTGATTACCTAGTTCTTATCGGTGAATTACACCGTGATTAAAGAGCTCGAACTAAAAAAAAGTAATTCACTCGGATTTAGCAGTTTTTAACAGAAAGAGCGACACCTTGGCCTACGCCAATACACATAGTGGCAAGTCCCTGCTTTAAGTTCTTATCTTTTTGCATAATATGCGTCAGGGTCGTAAGTATCCTCGCTCCTGAGCATCCTAAGGGATGTCCTAAAGCTATTGCACCACCGTTTCTATTTACTTTACTTGGGTCGATATTAAGGTCTTTCATACAGGCCAGGGATTGAACGGCAAAGGCCTCATTTAATTCTACAGCATCAAAGTCTGAAACTTTTTTATCAAACATCTGGCAAAGTCTTTTGGTGGCCTCAACTGGACCAAGACCCATAATATTTGGGTGAAGTCCTCTTACGGCTCCGCCAGTGATTTCAACAAGGGGAGTTAAGTTATTTTTCTTTAAAAACTCTTCGGAGACGACGCAGACTAGGGCTGCTCCGTCGTTCATAGAACTTGAATTACCGGCAGTTACGCTCCCATCTTTTCTAAAGGCCGGGCGTAGCTTTGCTAAGACTTCAAGACTGGTATCTTCTCTAGGTCCTTCGTCCTGCTCTACAGTGTAAGATTTTTTTCTAAGCTGAACTTCAACGGGAACTAGCTCGTCATTAAAAGCCCCTGACTTTTGCGCAGCAACGGCTTTTTGATGAGAAGAAAGAGCGAAGGCATCTTGATCTTCTCTTGCTATCTTAAACTTATCTTGAACTTCTTCAGCGGTTTCACCCATTCCATAAAGGGGAAACATCTCTTCCATTTTCTTATTAGGAAAGCGCCAACCAAAAGTTGAATCATACATCTTTGAATCTCTTCCAAAAGGAGTTGATCCTTTTGAAATAACAAGTGGACCACGGGTCATGCTTTCAGCTCCGCCCACCAAGAAACAATCTCCAAAGCCGGCGTTTATTCTTCCCACAGCTCCCATAACAGCGTCTAGGGAAGATCCGCAAAGTCTATTAATTGTGGTTCCTGGAACTGTATCTGGCAGACCACCTAATAGGGAGGCCATACGAGCAATATTTCGATTATCTTCACCGGCCTGATTGGCGCAACCAACGAGGACATCATCAATATCATTTAAGTCAAACTTAGTTTCCTCAGTAAAATTTTTAATTAGTAGGGCCATAAGATCGTCAACTCTAACCGGTGCGAGGAGTCCGCCGATTCTTCCAATGGGAGTTCTTTTAGCGTAAGTGAGAAAACATCTTTTCATAAACAGGCCTTTTGTAGTTTATCGCAAACCTTATAGCGGTCTTGGTTTGTCGTTTTATGTAATTCTTTTAAAAGTGTAACTGAATTTTTAAGGCCAGCTTCTGCACCCCAGGAAAGTGGACCTCTTGGGTAATTTACTCCAAAGAGCATGGCCGTATCAATGGCATCTTCTGTGGCCAAGTCGTCTTCTAATGCAAACCAAGCCTCATTTATTATTTGAACAATGGTTCTTCCAAAAATAAAGCCTATTCCAGGTGCTTTAACTTCAACAGGTTTTAAATCTAGCTTTTCAAATAGATTTAATAATTCATTTTTATAAGTCATCAGGGAATAAAAGACTTCAGCTTTTAGGTTTGGAGATGGAAATATAGTGGAGACCGCAATTTCAATATGTCTAAATTCTTTTAAAATTTTATCCCCATTATTAAGGGATAGATCCGTGATGATTGGGCATTTAAATCGATTAAAGAGATCTCGTTTTGAATCTGAATCGGTTGCGGTTAGGTCTATTAAAAGATCACAGCTTTGATCTGTAAGATTATCTAGTTCGATAAACCCATCTAGCTTAGAGATTTTGTCAAAGAGGGGATGGTTCTTATTGGAGGTTATGATTTTATTCATGGCCATAAAACCCCTGACCTGTTTTCCTGCCTAAATGATTCTTATCAACCATCTCTTTTTGGATTTTATGAGGAGCAAAGCGCTCATTCTTTTGAAAGGCTTCCCAAACACTGCAGGTCACATCATAGTTAATATCGATCCCAATCAGGTCCATTAACTCAAAAGGACCCATTCTAAACCCTCCCACTTCCTTTAAAACATGGTCGATCTCGGAGAATTCTCTATTTTCTGCAATACGTAGGGCCTCACCGTAAAAATTTCTCGCCACGCGGTTAACAATAAAACCAGGAGAATCTTTACACTGAGCCGGTTTTTTTCCTTTTTCACTAAACCATGCTTCGAGGTCGTCGCAGAGTTTTTGATCGGTATCATTTCCCTTAATCACTTCAACGAGTTTCATAATGGTTGCAGGATTAAAAAAATGCAGCCCTAAAAACCGCTCTTTTCTTTGCTTGGATAGAGGAGTAGCGAGATCTGTAATAGGGATACTTGAAGTATTAGAGGCAAGAATAGTTTTGGCATCCATCCTTTTATCTAAATCTGAAAAAACCTTATGCTTAATTTCTAAATTTTCAATTATAGCTTCTATTACAAGATCAGAACTTGTCGATAAATCATTAAGAGAAACGGTCTTTAGATTATTCTCAAAGGTAGAAATTTCAGAAGAAGAAAACTTTCCTTTTTGTTCTAATTTTTTCCAGGATTTATGAACAAGACTTAGCCCCTGTTCAAGCGCCTCTGCGTTGGCGTCAGTTAACTCAACTGAAACACCGCACTGAGCGAACCATTGGGCGATTCCTCTTCCCATCGTTCCAGCACCAATAATTGTTACGAGGTTAAGCTCCATTTATTGTCCCTTAAAAACAGGCTTTCTTTTTTCAAAGAAGGCCTTAAGCCCTTCTTGATAGTCTTTGCTATTGCCTAAAAACCTCTGAGTGTAAGTTTCTCTTCTCATGCTCTCTTTAAAATCTTGATCAAGAGCAAACTGAAGATTCTTTTTTATATTTTGTACACTTAATGGGGCCATACCATTAATTCGTGTGGCCATCTCATTTGCTTTTTCTAAAAAGTCTTCCCCTACATAGTTAACAAGTCCGGCCTTTTCCAAGTCCTCCGACATCATGGGAGCATTCGTAAGGAAAAACTCTAGCGCTTTTTGATAACCAATGGCGCGGGCGAAGATAAAACTTGAGCCAGCATCTGGGCAAAGACCAATATTGGCAAAGCCGCTAACGAACTTTATGGCCGATTTGGCGTAAATAAAGTCGCAGGCCAAGGCAACGCTGATTCCAGCACCCGCTACAACTCCATTGATGGCACCGATAACAATTTTTTCAGATTCCCGAATGGCATTTACAAGAGGGTTCCATTCCGTCTCTAGTGTATAACCAAGATCAACACTCGGCCCATCTGAAACCGTTCGATCGTTGAGGTCTTGTCCGGTTGAAAAGGCTTTACCAGCACCAGTTAAAACGATTGATTTAACTGCTTCGTCTCTTCCGGCCTTTCTAATTTGTGAAATCAATTCTAATTTTGTTTCTCTATTGAGGGCATTATAAACATCTGGTCTATTAAGAGTAATAGTGCAGGTTCCGTTTTCATTTTTTACTTGGATATCTTCCATTATTGTCCCTTATATTCAGGTGTTCTCTTTTCTAAAAAAGCATTCATGCCTTCGGTGGCATCCTCAGAAGAGAAGGTTAAATAAAAATTTCTTCTTTCAAAATCAAGTCCATCTTTAAGAGGCATTTCAAATGATTTTTGAACAGCTTCACGCATGAGTCGCATAGATATGGGAGCCTTTTCTGCAATAAGTTTTGCCATCTCGAAGCTCTCTTGCATAAGTGTCTTAGCTGGAACAACTTTGGCCACAAGACCAAATCTTTCGGCGTCATAGGCCTCTATCATCTCACCGGTCATTAGATACATCATGGCCTTCGATTGCCCAAGAGCTCTTGTAAAGCGCTGGGTCCCACCGGCACCAGGCATTATTCCAACTTTTATTTCTGGTTGACCAAATTTAGCCTTATCTCCAGCAATGATAAAATCACAGCTCATGGCAAGCTCACAGCCGCCGCCAAGAGCAAAGCCATTAACAGCGGCAATAATAGGTTTAGAAAATAGTGAAATTTCTTTCCAAAGACGGGCCCGCTCATCAAGGATTTGTTCCACGGCCGTTGCCTTAGACAAGGCCTGTAAATCAGCCCCTGCTGCAAAAGCGCGGTCATCACCAGTAAGGATGACAACTCTGTTAGTTTTATCGTCATCCAAAAGTCTTAAATGATCGCGAAGTTCTTTTAATACTTCGTTATTTATGGCGTTTAATACCTTGGGGCGATTTAACTTTATCAAAGCAATATGCCCGTGGTCCCTAAAATTTGGGGTGCATTCAACATTACTCATGGAAAAATTTCCTTTATGCCTCGTATCAAAATGGCAATCTTAATGGGAGAATTTTGGACTAATATTTCTTTTGTCGCAAGGTACAGGACTAAGAGGCTTTTATGCTTAGCATTGCAAAAATAAATACCCATGTAAATCGGTGTTAAATACGTTATGCTCTTGAAATTAATGACACATGGTAGGAGTACAAATTTGAGCATTGAGATCATGGGTGGAAATGAATTGATCGTTCAAGGTGGACTTGAAGCGGGCTTTTCTCTCTATACCGGTTACCCAGGTTCCCCCCTTGCGGACTATTTTAATATCCTCTTTGAAAAGAGAGCAGACCTAGAGTCTAAAGGAATCAAAGTCGTCATTGCTAACTCCGAAGCTAATGCCGCCGCCATGGCCAGTGGGGCCAAGCAGGCCGGACGGGATTGTATGGTGGCCATGAAATCCATGGGCCTTCATGTGGCAGCTGACGCTTTAAGTGTAGGTAACTTTGCGACTCCAGGTGGCTCAAAAATAGACAAGCAAACTGGGGAAGAAATCTTCCCAGGAACTGTTATCGTAGTCGGGGATGATCCATGGTCAATCTCCACATCAACTCCAGCAGACTCTCGTTATTTATATAAACATTTGCATATTCCCTTTTTTGAACCAGCTACTCCTCAAGAACTAAAGGATTGGATCGATAAGGCCCTATACGCCAGTAAGCGTACAAGTATCTATCATGGTGTTCTTCTTACTACCTTTATGGCCGAAGGCGGAGGTCGTGTTGAGATTGGTGAAGCAAAAGTTATCGATCAGTCCGTTGAGCATATAGACCCAAAAAGTTTTGATCTTTCTCAAAATGTGATGGTGCCACCTAATTCATTAAAGGCCGACGTACGCATGATTAATGAGCGCGCCCCAAGAATTCAAAAAGTGCTAAAAGAACTAGCGCTGGATCAAAGCCTAGGTAACGATACTTCAAAAGTTGGAATACTATCCACCGGAGCTATCTTTGAAACCTTAAAACAAGTCTTAGAAGAAGGTGAAGTCCTAGATAGCTACGCCGTTTATAAAGCAGCGGGATCTTTTCCACTAGTTGATGATTTGTTAATTCCTTGGCTTAAAGAGCGTGACACCGTTATTGTCGTCGAAGAAAAACGAGGTTTTTTAGAAGCTGAACTTGCTGCCTTAAAAGAGAGAAGCGGACTAAGTTTTAAGATATATGGAAAGCAGACCCCAAGCGGAGCCGTGGGCTTTCCAGCCCATGGGGGATTAAACTATGAACTTATTAGAGAAGGCCTATTGGCTTTTTCTGGCGAACTAGGCTCTGGTACCTGCGGTGATATCAACTATGTGTCTAACCCGATGGGCGAAGCTCTTCCAAGAAGACTTCCCACTTTTTGTCCCGGTTGCCCCCATAGAGAAACGCTTAGTCTGCTTAAGGATTTGAGAAAGACCCTTGATAGTGAAGGAATACAACTTATTAGTCATGGAGACGTGGGCTGTTATTCACTAAGTTTTCTTGAGCCTTTTAAGGAAATGCATAATCTCTCTGCCATGGGCCAAGGGGGAGCACTTGGTGCTGGGATGGATATGTTTACTTCAAATCCCTCTGTTGTTCTTATGGGGGATTCAACTTTCTTTCATTCTGGACTTACCGATATAAGTAACTCAGTTCAGTGTGGGCATAATATTACTTATATCCTTTTAGATAATGATAATACCGCCATGACCGGTCATCAGTTCACTCCCTCAAGCGGAATTAGTATTGATGGAAGAAAGAGACCTGAACAGGACATGCTCGGTATCGCTAGAAACCTTGGAGTCGAGCAGGCCATTGAAGTTAATCCAAGCGATCGTTACTTCTATCAGAATATCTTATCAGACTATGTTAAAAAACCTGGTGTGAAGGTTATCGTATCGAATAAAGAATGCGGTTTGACCTTTCACGGCAGACGAAAATCAAAAGAGCGAAAACTTTTTTCAAAAGATAAAACAATCGCTATTCAAGAGTTTTTTCAAATTAATACGGAGGCCTGTGAAGATTGCAGAGTTTGTGTAGATATGACCGGTTGTCCTGGTCTAACTCAAACGGAAGATGCCTACGGTCCTAAGTTATCTATTGATCCTCAAATCTGTGTAGCGGATAGTTATTGCACTAAAATTAAGGTTTGCCCTAGTTTTGAAAAAGTAGAGGTCTTTGATTATCACCCAACTAAATATCTAGATAAAAAAGAATCATATAAGACTGAAGTTCCTCTTCCTGAAAAGCAAGTTGCCTTTGAAGAGATCAATTCTTGGAGAGTCGTTGTCACTGGTGTTGGTGGTTCTGGAGTAACAACCATAAGTCGAGTTCTTGCTGAAGCGGCAAAAGAGATGGGCGGGCGAGATGATCTAGACTTTAAATTCGTGGATCAAAAAGGGCTTGCCCAAAGAAACGGAAATGTAACCGGTCATCTTTGTATTTTCAAAAAGGGGATGAGCTATGGTGCCATCACTCCACTTGGAAGTGCCGATCTTCTTTTATCACCAGATCTCTTAGATGGCAGTCATCATATAGGCTTTTTAGGTCCAGGTGGTTTGGCCATCCTCGATAAAACTTTTCAAGTTCCACTTTCTATTATTCTAGATAGAGAATTAGAAGCTGATGCTATTAATGAAAAAGAATTAAGAGAAAAGCTTTCTGCTCAATTAGGAGATCAGCTTTTCTTAAGTTCTTTAAAAGATAAATGTCAGGAACATTTTGGTAAAGCCGTTTATGCTTCGGCAATGATTCTTGGGGCAGCATTTCAGTCTGGAAAACTTCCATTTTCGTTAGAGGATATGCTAGAGGCCTTTAAGAGCACTATGAAACCAGCAGAGTTAGAAAATAATCTTCAGGCCTTTGATCTAGGAAGAGAAGCCTTTTTTCATAACGCTGAAACTTCTGAAAAACTTGAAGGAAAGGCAACAGTGGCCACGGTAAGGCTAAGCCTTTTTGAAAGCTTTACTCCTTGGCAAAACGCTAAAGTGATCATGAATATGTTTGATCGAAATCTAGAGACCCTAAAGAAGTACTATCCTATGATTTCTGGTTTTTATTTAGCCAGATATCTGCACGATATTTTCCTTTACGATAGAGGCTCTCATATCGAAAGCTTTATGAATGAGGCCGGTAGTTTGATCTCCATCTATAGCGACGAGAAGATCCTTAAAAGGGCCCTTAGGACCCTAGCTAAAACATATTTTATCAAAGATGAAGTTATGGTAGCCCATCTGATGATAAGCCCTTTGATGAAGGTTAGAAATCATCAAAACTACTCAAAGCTTGGCTTGGGAATAAGAACCACTCATATAAATAGACCAAAATTTGAATTTTTGGGGAAAAGTATCGAGTTTGATATTAACCCAAAGGAATGGATGCTTAAAACTATGCGCCACTTAAGAATTTTGAGATTACTTATGCCAAGCTGGCATAAGAAAGAAAAATCCATTGCGCTTAAAATTCGAAAAGAAATTCTTGAAGTTATTCCAAAACTGGATGAAAGTTCAAAGCGCCGCCGAATGGTAGAAATGGAAAATATTAAAGGTTATCGAGAAGTTCGTTACGCCGAGTATGATAAGGTCTTCCAGGAGGGAGCCATTTGATTAAGTACCTTTTTCTTTTCATATTATCCACTTCGGTTTTAGCTTCAGAGTATAAGACCCTCAAGAAGATGCGCAAAGAGATGACAGGAGATCTCTATCGCGGGATCGGTTGCCTTCCTAAATTAACAAAAAATGGAGGAGCATCCTTTTGTTCAGGTTTTAGCTTAAGTAAAAAAGAATTAGAAAATTTGCAAGGGATGTCCTTTAAAAGTTGTAAGCGTCTCATAAAGAAAAAATTTGGTTTTCTTCTTTCACAAGAAGTTCAGCCAAGGCAATTAAAAGAACAAGAATATTCAAGGTTTATGCACTCAACAAAAAGGGCTCAGGTTTATTATCCTGAAAAGCTTGTTCTCTTAAAACAAGGGACGGGTAGAGTTGATTGTGTTCACGAACTAATGCACCTTTATCAGTATTATTCAAAAAATAAATCAAGTCTGTCGATTGCAAAAAGAAAACAAAAAGAAAGGAAGATGGTTCTAGAACTTGAGACCCATGTGAAAACAGTCGCTTTTCTTGAAAAGAAAAAGAAAATTAAAGAAGCTCAGAAAATAGGAAAGGCCTTACAGCCTTATATTAAATTCTTAGGCCGTTATAAAGCCATGCACCGTTGGCTACATGAAAAAGAGATTTACTATTTCCTTTATAAAAACTGTGAAATGTTTAAATGTTCTGCCTTAGATAAAGATATAGCGTTAGCTAATCTATATAGCTTAAGAGACTATTTTCCTTGGAGAGTTAAAGATTGGCTTATCTCAGAATCAGCCAAACTTATAAAACAAAAGGAACATGATGTTTTTAATAAAGTTGTGAAAAACTGGAAGCCACTCGGGAAGATTGATAAAAAAGAATTAGCTATTCAGTTAAACAGCTCCATTTCAGTTCTTCAAAAAGAATTAAGAGAAGATAAGGTCTTCTTTATTAAAAACTCCCTTTTTAAAGAGGGCGTTATTTGTGAAAAAGGTGATCTCATCGTTTTGCATAAGGGTGAGCTTGATCACGCTTTGGTTGTGGCGGCAACCTTAAGAAAAAAACAATTGGAACAAAATAAAGGCTTATGTAAGAACTGGCCAGATACAAGAGTTACCGCCAAAGAATTCAATCAAGGAATCGTCACTCGTGAGGACTATGAACGGATTGTCCTCACCTCTAAGATGGCAAAGGTTTTATCAGATTTAGATGTCTACACAATACTTTTTGAAAATCAAGAAATGTTCCCAACTGATGAAACCAGTCTTATCCTAGAGCGATGGCTTGCTGCAAAGACAGCCTCTACTTTTAAAGTATGGGAGAATAAACTTCCTAAAGTTTTTAGTGCCGGTATGAAACTTCGTTTTACTGAAGAAAATGATCTCCCGATGATTTATGTTAATTCGAGAAAACTAGTCTTAGACCTTGGTGCCATGGATTCAGTTATTCGTCCTATCGCTCTTTCTACCGAACAACTTCGCTCAATGGTGGTTCTGGAAGCAAAAACACTTAGTACGGCAGAGGGGAGAACTCAAACGGCCCCCAAAGTCATGCTTACGACCACGATGAGTAATTATAACTCAAAGATGCAAAGTTCCCGTTGGGTCTTAGCGGATCTCAAGATTATTGGCGTTGATGGAACTTTAGGGCTTAATAATTTTTACGGTACAGAATTTAGCATTATTCCCAAGACTAAATGGATCAACTTCGTAAACTTTACTAAAAAACCTCCCGGAGCTTTTGATCTACAAGAAAACCATCGCAGGGAATTAGATGCAGTAGAATTTAAATGCCCTGAAGGTTATGTGGTAAGAGTGGATAGCGGCTCTCAAGTTAGAGGTGATATCAAGTCAGAAGATCTCGGCAAAAACTATAAGAATAAAAGATTAAAATGCGGTAATCAGTACTTTCGAGGACCGTTCGAAGAAATCATCACAGACGGACCTATCTTTAGTAGAGACGTCATTTTAAATATGGGTTGGCCTCTTTTAAGAGAATACAAACAAATTGATATTTCCTTGAAAGAGGGCTGGATTAATTTTAAGAGGTAGTATGGATACGGAATTTAAAACCTTAAAGGAATTTTACCCTTATTACCTCAGTGAGCATAACTTAGGTACTTGCCGAACTTTGCATTTTATAGGAACTTCACTTGTTATTCTCAGTTTAGTTTCTTTTATCACAACTTTAAATTTTAAGTTCCTAATACTCTGTCCAGTATTTGGCTACTTCTTTGCTTGGCTTGGACATTTTGTTTTCGAAAAAAATAGACCGGCCACCTTCAAGTATCCATTTAAAAGTTTAGTCTGTGACTTTATCATGTATTGGGATATGCTTCGCTTTGAAATTCCTTTCAAAGGAAATCTTAAATGAGAAAGGCCGTAAGTGTTGTCTTTACCTTTGAAGAAAAAATCTTTTATGTAAAAAGACAGAGTTACCTCACTGTCTTCCCCGGTTATTTGGCATTTCCTGGTGGAAAAGTCGATAAAACCGATTCAAAAGAAAAAATAGACGATCCTCATTTTAATAAATTTGAAGGGGAGCTAATGCATGCTCTTATTAGAGAAGTGCAGGAAGAATTACTTATAGACCTAAGAACTCTTCCCATTAAGAGAATGGAAGAATTATCAATCGCCATAACTCCCGAGTTTAACCCCTATAGGTTTGAAACCTATTTTTATTGGGTCGAGCTTTCTGAAGAAGTCCCTTTTGTTTGCGATGAAGGGGAGGTGGCATCTTCTGCATGGAAAAAAGGTGATGAAGTATTAAATGATTATTTGGCCGGGAAACATTTGGCCGTTCCGCCCACTGTTAGAATACTAGAGAGATTCGCGGCAAATAAATTTGATGAAACCTCTATTCCTTTAAGGCTTCCTTATAATCCGGAAACTCAGGTCCCTTGGATTGAAAGCATTTCCGGAGTCCTTCAATTTCTACCTCTTTCCCATACTTTTCCTCCTGCCAATCGGACGAATTGCTTTTTGGTAGGGGATACCTTAATGGACCCTTCTCCTAAAGATGAAGGGGAGTATATAAAACTTAAGAACTCGGTGACTCCATTTGGTTTCAAAAAGATTTTGTTAACTCATCATCATCCCGATCATCATGAGTTCGCTCCAAGGCTAGCTAAAGATACGGGCTGCCCAATTCTGTTAAGCGCAGACTCTCATGCGCGTATTAAAAAAAAATGGGGAGAAGATTATTTTAAAAATCTTCATATTATCGAAGTTAAAGAGGGCGATATCCTGACTGATTGGAAAGATCAGGAGGTTCACCTCATGGCAGTCCCTGGTCACGATGAGGGACAGCTTGCTCCCTATGTTAAAACCTGCGAATGGATTATCGCCGGCGACCTCTTTCAAACGGTAGGAACTGTAACTATAGGCGGAGACGAAGGGAATATGGCCAAATACTTTAATTCTCTTCAAAAAATCATCGATCTAAACCCATTAGCAATTATCCCTAGTCACGGAATCGCCATGGGCGGTCCCCATAAACTGAAAATGACCCTTAAACATCGCCGCCACCGAGAAGAGCAAATCCTAAAACTAGCTAAGGCCGGTAATTCTGATGAAGATATTTTTAATGAGATTTATGAAGGGCTTGATGAAAAACTAAAGTTCTACGCCATGGTCACAATCGGAAAACATTTGGACAAGTTAAAAGAAGAAGGGCGCCTTTAGGAGACGCCCTCAAGGGATTAGGATTATTTCGAGATAATTGAGTTTGATCCCTCTTTCTTACTTGGTTGTTCTTCTTTATTAGTACAAGGCTTAGCAACATTAAATCCAATTACTTTACCAAGTTTAACTCCTAAGATTTTTGAACAAGTCTTTTGAGCATATAGCTTCCATTCTCTTGCACTAGTCTTACAAGACTTATCTATTTGCTTAAAAATCTTTTTTACGTTCTTACAAGAAAAGCTAGCGATTCTATAATTAGTCTTCTTTACAATTTTCTTGGCAAGATTTTGTTGGTCTAACTTCTTTAATACAATCTTTTTTGATGGCTCTTTAAGTTCAAACTTCTTAAGCCCTCCATCTTTTGAGCAGACTTTTTCTGCTTTTGCTTTGGCAAGTTCCGCTTTTAAACCTTCTGCAGAATCAACAGCTGATTTCTTTTGATTTTTACAAGTAACAGATACTTTCTTAAATTTTGTTTCTTCAGCAAAACCTTGCTGAGAGATAAAGATAAGGCTTAAGCCAAGTACAATTGATTTGATTAGATTTGTATTCATAACGTTTCCCCTCGTTAGTTATTGCGTCGTTTGAAGTTATCTCATCTTCTCTTTTTTCGAGGACATTTTTGAGGGAGTTATTTAGGTCGCACCGCCAAGTACGACCTAAGTATAAGATATTTGATGGATTATATAGACTTAAAGAGCGCCTGATTTGATCTCTTCTACTACTTCTGGGTTAAGAAGAGTTGAGGTATCTCCTAAATTTGAGGTTTCACCAGAGGCGACCTTTCTTAGGATTCTTCTCATGATCTTGCCGGAGCGGGTTTTAGGAAGGCCGCTTACAACCTGGACTTTATCAGGCTTAGCGATAGGTCCGATCATCTTTATAACCATTTCGTTTAGTTCTTTATGGATGGCCTTATGGTCTTGTGCCTTAGAGCTTTGTGGGTTCCAAATAACATAGGCGTAGATTCCTTGGCCTTTGATATCGTGGGGGTAACCGACAACCGCAGATTCAACAATATCTTCATGCTGATTAAGGGCATCTTCTACTTCGGCCGTTCCCATTCTATGTCCTGAAACATTGATGACGTCATCGACTCGTCCGGTGATTCTATAACGACCCTGATCATCTCTTTTAGCGCCGTCGCCAGTAAAATAAAGACCTGGGTAGGTAGAAAAATAAGTTTGTTTGTATCTTTCGTGATCACCCCAAATTGTTCGTGCCATTCCAGGCCATGGAGTACGGATACAAAGATTGCCTTCAGCTGGAGAGCCTTCAACTTTTTTACCATCGGCATCAACAAAAATTGGGTCGACGCCAGGTAGGGGGGCTTCAGCAAAGCTAGGAATAAAGTCGCCAACATTAGGAAGAGGGGAGATCATGATCCCGCCTGTTTCCGTTTGCCACCAAGTATCAACGATTGGGCATTTTTCTTTACCAACATTTTTATTATACCACTCCCAGGCCTCTTCGTTGATAGGCTCGCCGACTGATCCTAAAACTTTTAGGGAAGAGAGGTCATGCTTATTAACAAAGTCTGTACCATGGGCCTCAAGGGCGCGAATGGCAGTTGGAGCTGTATAGAAATGAGTTACTTTATGCTTTTCTGTAGCTTCCCAAAAACGACCTGCATCTGGGTAAGTCGGTACTCCTTCAAACATCACCTGGGTTGAACCATTTAAAAGTGGTCCATACGAGATATAAGAGTGACCAGTGATCCAACCAATATCGGCCGTACACCAAAAGATATCATCTTCACCAACTTGAAAAACGTTCTTATAAGTTTCGCCGGCCCAAACCATATAGCCAGCTGTCGTATGAAGAAGGCCTTTTGGTTTTCCAGTTGAACCAGAGGTATAAAGGATAAAGAGTGGGTCTTCTGCACCCATTTCTTCAGCTGGGCAATCGCAAGAAGCAGAATCTAAAAGGGGAGTCAGCCAGTGATCTCTTCCTTCAATCATATTAACTTCTTCACCAACTCTTTTAGAAACAAGCACAGATTTGATAGTTGGACATGTTTTAAGGGCCTCGTCGGTTATTTCTTTTAGAGGAATAGTCTTAGCACCTCTAAAACCAGCATCGTTTGTTATAACAATAGAGGCCTCGCAGTCTTGGATTCTCCCAGCTAGGGCGTTGGCAGAAAAACCTCCAAAGACTACAGAGTGGATAGCACCGATTCTCGCTGTGGCCAGAACACCTATAAGCAGTTCTGGAACCATAGACATATAAAAACAAACACGGTCGCCTTTCTTAACACCTTGTGCTTTTAGAACATTTGAAAATTGGCAAACTCTGGCGTGAAGTTCTTTATATGTGAAATTGATGACTTCACCGTTCGGGTCATTTGGCTCAAAGATTATGGCCGTTTTATCGCCTCTTGTTTCTAGGTGGCGATCAAGACAGTTCTCTGTGATGTTAAGAGTGGCCCCATCAAACCACTTAACGTTTAGATCTTTAAAGTTTCCAGTTTGAACACTTGTCCATGGTTTCTTCCAGGTGTAATTCCCGGCCACTTCGGCCCAAAAACCGTCTTTGTCATCTAAACTCATTTTATAGAAGTTCTGGTAATCATCTTTATTCTTGATGGTATTCATGCTCATGGCATTCCTCACTTTATATAAGGTTATCTATTAAACCCCGCTATCTTAGGGCAATTACGGGGAAAGTGACAAATTTCTAAGGCGCGGCTCTTTTAGCTCTAACTGACCATTATTTAGAATAAATCTCAATATAATCATGGTGTTATAGCCGTGATGCCCATTTTTAGAGGGTATTTCTAGGTTCAAATCAAGTGACAATCTATAATTAACCAACTGCACAACTCAAGTTTAAAGAGATTTGTCCGATTAGTAAGAAGACGAGGATAAAAAGATGAAGAACAACTTTATGAAAATCACAATGAAGCTACTCTTACTAAGTGCCATGTTTGGATTAGTTCAGACCGCACAGGCAAATGATCCAGAGTATCCTAGTGTTTTTAATACAGGCGCTCAGGGCTCAAGTGGGAATTGGTTATCACCAATGAAATTGGGTTATGGCTCGTTAAGTGCAGAAGAGCCTGTAGGGCATTTTGGTCTTAATTTCGGCGGCCTTGCGGGTGGAACAGAAAAATACTCTTGGGATATGACCAGTGACTCAGACTATGGAAGTGGACTTTCTCTTGGGACTTATAAACTATTTGACTGGCAAAAAAGTGTCTTTAGTACAGAGGATCTTTTTAGTTTAACTGCCTCTGAGTGTAAAAAACCTTGTGATAAAGAAGCATGGAATTGTGGATGGGGTCCGGTTACTGACGAATATTATCAGAATGAGCTAAAAAAATGCGGAGTGGATCCAAACTTTAAACCTGTGAAGTTAGTTTCTGATACTGAGAAAAATACTCTTCGCTGTGAGTTTGGACAAGGGATTGAACCTTTTGAGTTATCTTATAAATCAATTAAAGATCTAATTGACTACGATTGTGATTCTAAAAAGAGTTTAGGTGACGGAGCCTATTGTTACTGCGTGCTTAGAAAATCTGGTGACCCAAAAAACAAGAAATACACTCCACTTACCCCTAGTGATGTGGCGACTTTAGAGTCGATTACTAAACTTGATGGCTACCAACGTGATGTTATGGAAATAGAGGATAAATTTGCTTCTACAGCAGCTATCCTCGCGGAAGCTTTTCATTCTCAAGATGAAGATCTTAAAAAACTTTTCAATAGTGACGACAAAAACCAAGTTTGTCTTCCAGGTAGTTTTACCCAGCTAGAGGCCTTTTTAAAGGATTCACCTGGTACTGAGGGTGGTGTTTGTGGTGAGAGGGGGTTAGGTTCACTTGATAATATCTTTAAGCTTAATGTAGCTCAAAAAAAATGTGCAGGGTCTAGTGATCCTACTTGCGTTGATAGGGCCATTAAAGAACAGGAGAAAGGGACCTTATTTTCAGCCATTAACAAAAAAACAGCTGAAGATTATGCTAAGAGAAATAATTTAACTCCTGATGAGATTAAGGCAAGGGAGCATTATAATCCCAAGCAGTTCAGCGAAAACTGTGAAGTACGAAAGGACGTGGCTCAAAACCTTCTAAGAGCAATTACAGCTGGAGGAGTTGGGCAAAAAGATGAAGCTTTAAGAATGGCAGAACAAGTTGGGGTGCTAGTCGTTGATGACAAAGTAGATCTATCCACTTGTGAAGTAACAAGCGTAAATTCACCGGACATGGGAATGAGTTATGTAATGGCCGTTGCCGTTAATATTAAAAAATATAGAAACTCAGGTAAGAGTCCGGATGATTTTGTTGCGCAGATGACTTCCACAACATCTGGAGAATACAATCTCAAAGAATTACATAAGAAGATTTCAGATAATAACTATATTATAGCTGAAGGCGTTTTAAAGAACCACGCCAATACAAACTCTAATATGGCGAAGTTGATTGAGATGTTAGATGCAGTCATTCCAAAACAAAAAGACTTAGTTAGGAGTGGATTCGAAGCTAAACTTTCTGAAGTTGTAAGAGTTGGTTTTAAGAAAATAGAATTCGATGTCCTTAATTCTGCCATCAAGAGCTGTCATGAATTTATAAAGAAAACCGAAAATATGTGTGTTGACTTAGCTAAAGGTGCTAAGGAAAAGGTTACTCCGGAGCAGTTTAGCAAACTTAATCCTAATTCTGCTGCGAGATTTGCTAAACAATCTGGTCGTCTTGGAAGTTTAGATGGAATTGCAGAGCCAGCTTTATCTAGAAAACTTAGTCAGCTTAGATGTGCCAATATTGTTGGAGATGATGAGTTAAAGCATCTTGCTATTCAAAAACCTAAAGCAGGAGATTCTGTAGAAGTTGAAAATTTACCTATGGATAGAGTTATCGCCTATGATAAGCCAGACACATCTGCCAAAGATCCTTCAAAAATTAATTCAAATCCATGGGCCTATTCTGTTTCCGATAGAAGCAGGGTCTTTAGCAAATCAGATAAGGTTGGAATTAGAGGTGTCGCTAAGGCGATTACGGCGACACGTAAAAATACTTTTAAAGCCCCTCTTGCAGCGGCTCAAGCTAAACTTGGAGCTAAAAATGCAGGCTCATCGAATACCGGTGTCTTTAAAGATACAAACTCTACAGTGAAAAATATTGCAAATATGTCACAGAAGTCCCTTAGAGGGGCAACACCTTTAGCTGTAAATGATTCACCTTCTAAGACTAATTTTGTGCCAAATTTTTCAAATCTTTCAGAGTCGAAAAAGAAAGAAGAGAAGAGTAAAATAGAAAGACAGAAAAAGGAGGCAGATGAACGTCTCGATGTAATTGCGGCCAGACTCGCTGATCTCATGGAAAGCCGTGAAGCAAATAAATCCTCTTTAAAAGAGAAAGATAAGAAATTAACAGATGAAGAAAAGGCCATAGATCCTGATTATCAATCGATGTTAATTGAAAAACTAAATTTAGAAAGAGAAATAGCTGCTCTTGAAAGAGAAAAAACAGAAAAAGCGACTAAGAAAAAAGAATTCGAAGAACGACTTGCAGATATTGAATCTGCATCAGAAGCTGAAGAAAAACAAGCAGCTCAACAAAGTCAAAACAACGTTGGTGTTGCTAAAGGTACTCCTAAAAAGCCAACTGGGTCCGCAGGTGGAAGTGCGAAGAAGTCTAATGGTGGATTCGCATCAGCTGGCGGCGGTGGAACTGTTGGTTCTGGCGGTGGCGGTGGTGGAACCGGTGGTGGTTTTGATAATGGTTCGAACAACTTTTTTGAAGCTGCTCCTTACGTGATTAGATTAACTCAAGATCAAGTAACGGCGATTAAGCAAAATTTTCAGCTTTTAGAAAAACCAGATCGTTGGGTAGCTGGAGGTAAACCTCCAGTCATTCGAGAAGGGAATATCTTCTATGAGCTAGAAGTAAGAGATGGAAAAATCGTTGTTGATGCTCTTGGTAATCCCGTTAAGAAAAAGGCACTAAACGGATTTAACGTGGAAGGTCTAAGAAAGCCTGCTAGTGGTTCGATATCTGATCTTCCAAAAGAAGTCGATAAAGCGGAAGTTTTAAGAAGACGTGCAGCAAGTGTCAGAGAATTAGATGGCTTTATGAATAAGGCGAAACAAGCTAAAAAAGCCAAATAGATAGCACTTACGCGGTGGTTCAGTCGAGCCTCCGCGTCTTGTCAATTAGCGCAAAAAATCAGATATTTAGGGGCAATTTTTAGACATTAGAGGTCCCTAGTGCAAGCGCTTAATACACAAATTGAGAAGGGCTCAAAAGCCTTTAAAGAAAATCAAAAATTTCATAATGCTCTTCGAGAAGAGCTTTTAGGCAAACTTGAAAAAGTTAAGCTTGGGGGCGGTGAAAAGTCGGTTGAGCGTCATCTTAAAAGAGGAAAAACTCTTCCAAGAGAAAGGATTGAGGCCATACTTGATGATGGCTCACCATTTTTGGAACTCTCAAGTCTCGCCGCCCATGAACTCTACGAAGAAGGAGAAGTTCCTTCTGCTGGTATGGTGACAGGTATAGGTAGAGTCCATGGAGTTGAATGTTTATTTGTGGCCAATGATGCCACGGTAAAAGGTGGGACCTACTTTCCCATGACTGTGAAGAAACATCTTCGTGCTCAAGAAGTGGCCCTAGAAAATAAACTGCCTTGTATTTATCTAGTCGATTCAGGTGGAGCCTTTCTTCCAAGGCAAGATGAAGTTTTCCCAGATAAAGACCACTTTGGAAGAATCTTTTATAACCAAGCACAAATGTCAGCTGCTGGTATCCCTCAAATTGCAGTAGTTCTTGGTTCTTGTACGGCAGGAGGAGCTTATGTTCCTGCCATGTCAGATGAATCAATTATTGTAAAAGGTAACGGAACTATCTTTCTAGGTGGCCCGCCGCTAGTTAAGGCCGCTACTGGTGAAGAAGTTAGTGCCGAAGATTTAGGAGGAGCTGATGTACATACTTCTGAATCAGGTGTGGCCGATCACTTTGCTGAGAATGAAGAAGAGGCACTAGAGATCTGCCGAAATATTGTTGAAAACTTAAATTACAAAAGCGCCGGATTACTTCAAGGCCTTAAAGAAACAGAAGAAGCCGAAAAGCCACTATATTCCCCTGAAGAGTTATTGGGAGTCGTACCTGCCGATACGAGAACTCCCTTTGATGTAAGGGAAGTTATCGCAAGATTAGTAGATGGCTCAAAGTTTCATGAGTTCAAAGAACGTTATGGAGCAACTCTTGTTTGTGGCTTTGCAAAAATTCACGGTCAACAAGTGGGAATTGTCGCCAATAATGGAATTCTTTTTAGTGAGTCTTCTTTAAAAGGAGCTCATTTTGTAGAGCTTTGCGGACAAAGAAAAATACCACTAGTCTTCCTTCAAAATATTACTGGTTTTATGGTTGGAAAAAAATATGAGTCAGGTGGTATTGCTAAAGACGGAGCCAAACTTGTGACAGCGGTTTCAACGGTTAATGTACCAAAGTTCACCGTTATTATTGGTGGCTCTTTTGGCGCCGGAAACTATGGTATGTGCGGAAGAGCTTATTCTCCTCGATTCTTATGGATGTGGCCCAATGCTAGAATCTCAGTCATGGGAGGAGAGCAAGCGGCAGGTGTTTTAACTACTGTTA
The DNA here is from genome assembly GCA_024686135.1 of Halobacteriovorax sp. Classification (GTDB taxonomy): domain Bacteria; phylum Bdellovibrionota; class Bacteriovoracia; order Bacteriovoracales; family Bacteriovoracaceae. The sequence continues at coordinate 26,983 of JAIBDQ010000010.1, forward strand.
AGCAAGCAGGCCTAGAAGTTAAAGGTCAAAAACAAATGAGTAAAGAAGAAGTGGCCACATTTCAAAAGCCAATTCTAGATAAATATGAAAAAGAAGGTTCCGCCTATTATTCCACGGCCAGGATTTGGGACGATGGAGTTATTGATCCAACTCAAACGAGAGATATATTAGGATTGGCCATCGCCGCCTCATTAAACTCAGGGATAGAAGATACCAAATTTGGTGTCTTTAGGATGTAAGTATGAGTAAAGAGCTTTTTAAATTCGTTAAAGGAAAACTTGGGATTGTTAGAATCGTTCTCAATAGACCTGAGCTCCATAACGCTTTTAATGACGAGATGATTGCGGGTCTGATTAAAGCCTTTGAAGATATTGAAAAAGATGATTCATTAAGACTTGTTACTATTACTGGTGAAGGGAAATCATTTTGTGCTGGGGCAGATCTTAATTGGATGAAAAAGATGGTTGACTATTCTGATGAAGAAAACTTTCAGGATAGCGTAATGCTTGCCAATCTTTTTAAGGCCATTAATGATTGCAAGCTTCCAGTACTTGCTAAAGTTAATGGAGCTACACTAGGCGGTGGTACGGGAGTCATAGCCGCTTGTGATTTCGTCTTAAGCGCCAGGTCAGCAAAGTTTGGATTTACAGAAGCTAGGCTTGGTTTGATTCCTGCCGTCATCTCCCCATTTGTTATGGCCAAAGTTGGAGAGTCAAATGCGAGAGCTTGGTTCTTAAGTGGTGAGCGCTTTAGCGCCGAGAAAGCAGTGGAAATGGGGCTTGTTCATGAAGTTACCCCGCTAGATAACTTAGATAGTGAATTTGAAAAATGGGTAGAGCGTTTTTTAAAGGCGGGACCGATTGCCGCGAAAGAAGCAAAAGTATTAATTAAAAATGTTTTAAGATTAAAACCAGAAGAAGTAACTGAATATACCTGCAAGACTATTTCTCGCATAAGAACAAGCGACGAAGGTCAAGAAGGGATGAAGGCACTTTTAGAAAAACGTAAAGCAAGTTGGTTAGAAAGTGAATAAGATAAAAAAAATACTGATAGCTAATAGGGGAGAGATTGCAGTAAGAGTCGCCCAGACTTGCCGCGAGCTTGGAATAAAAACTATTAGTCTTTATACACCGGAAGAAACTGAGCTTCCCCATGCAAGCATTGGAGACGAATCCTTTAATCTTGGAGAAGGTGCTCTGTCTGAAACGTATTTGAATCAAGAGTTGATTATCAGCACGGCAAAAGACCTCGGCGCCGATGCTATTCATCCTGGGTACGGCTTTTTAAGTGAAAACTCAATTTTTGCTAAAGCCGTTGTATCAGCTGGCCTCATTTTCATAGGCCCAGCAGCAGCTTCTATTGAGCTTATGGGAGATAAGAAAACTTCTAAGCAAGAAATGGAAAAAATTGGAGCGCCACTTATTCCTGGTTATCATGGTGATGAGCAAGATGGAGACTTCTTAAAAGCTGAGGCCTCTAAGATTGGTTATCCCGTTTTAATTAAAGCCTCTGCCGGTGGCGGCGGTAAAGGCATGCGGATTGTAAGAGCCGAAGCTGAGTTTGAAGAAGCACTGGCCTCAGCAAAAAGAGAAGCACAAAATGCTTTTGGGAACGATATTGTTCTCATCGAAAAATTTATCGTAAACCCAAGACATATCGAGGTCCAAGTCTTTGGTGACTCTCATGGAAACTGTGTTCATTTATTTGAAAGAGAATGTTCCATTCAAAGAAGACATCAAAAGATTATTGAAGAAAGTCCTTCACCTGCATTAACACCAAAGATTAGAGAGGCCATAACAAAATCAGCCGTGGATATTGCAGCGGGAATTAATTATCTCGGAGCTGGGACGGTTGAGTTCATCTATGATGAAGATGATAGTTTTTACTTTTTAGAGATGAACACAAGACTTCAGGTTGAGCATCCCGTTACAGAGATGATCACCGGGCAGGACTTGGTTGAATGGCAAATTAAAGTTGCTGCTGGAGAAGTACTTCCACTAAAGCAAGAAGATATCACTTGCCGAGGACATGCAGTAGAGCTTCGTATTTATGCTGAAGATCCGGATAATGAATTTCTTCCATCTATTGGGAAGCTAAACAAGGTCGGTGAAGCAAAGCTTAGAAATGTTAGACTAGATACCGGTTATACGGACGGAAATGATATTGGTGTCAGTTTTGATCCAATGCTAGCGAAACTCATTGGCTGGGCAGATACTAGAGAGAAGGCCATCACTAAAGTTAGAGAGTCCCTTAATGACTATCCCTTTCTAGGTCTGAAAACTAACCGTGAATATTTAGGAAGAGTTCTTGGGCACAAAACCTTTATTAAAGGTGAGACTTTTACTCACTTCGTAGAAACTTATAGTGAAGACCTTAAGAAGGCAGAACTGACACTTGAAGATGTGGCAAAACTCATTGGGGCTATGCATATCTCTAAAAATAGAACTGTCGCTACAAACGAGAAGGCATCTGATAATTATAATTGTTGGCACCAGTTAAGTGGCTTTAGGAACTGTTAATGGCAAAGAAACTGATAATTAACGAAACAGAATACCAGTACGACTTTAGGCAAACCGCCGAAAAGGTCGAGATTACCATTGAAGGTAAGACCTTTAATCTTGATAAGAAGGATTTAAATCTTAGTAATGACGGTAAGCACTTTGTTTTAAATAATAGAGATTACTTTATCGAAAAAGCCAGTGCCCGTAGAAGTTCAGCAGCCTCCGAAGGGAGTTCTAAGTCTCCAATGCCTGGAAAAATTTTAAAAGTTCTTTGCAATGAAGGGGAAGCTGTAAAAAAAGGTGATCCGTTAATTATCATGGAGGCCATGAAAATGGAGCATACTTTAAAAGCTTCTAAAGACGGAACCATTAAAGCAGTTAAGTATTCAGAAGGCGACCTAGTGGAAGGACAAGTCGAATTAGTGGAGCTAGAGGATTAATGCTTAAGAATCTTCCAAAATCTATTCATATTACTGAAGTTGGTCCAAGGGATGGGCTTCAAAATGAGCCGAAGGTTTTATCAACTGAAGATAAGATCACTTTTATTTTAATGCTTCAAAAAGCAGGGCTAAAAAGTATTGAGGCCACAAGTTTTGTTAGACCTGACCGTATCCCGCAAATGGGAGATGCTAGCGATCTTTATGAAGGTCTAATGGCCTTAACATCTAAAAAGGTTGAATACCCATGCCTTATTCCTAATTTAAAAGGTCTTGAAAAAGCACTGGAAGTTGGAGTTAAGGAAATTGCACTTTTCACTGCAACAAGTGAAGAGTTTAATAAAAAGAATATTAATGCTTCTATAGATGAGTCTTTTGTTCGCATGGAAGAAGTAGCAAAGAAAGCTCTCGCTGAAGGTCTTAAAGTTCGTGGCTATGTCTCAACAGTCTTTGGTTGTCCTTATGAAGGTAAAACAAGCACTAAAAAATTAATTGAAGTTTCAAAAAGGCTTAAAAACTTAGGCGCTTACGATATTAGTCTTGGGGATACTATTGGCGTGGGGGTTCCTCTTCAAGTAAATCAGATTATTGAAGAACTTGATAAGGAGTTTGATCTAGATCTATTCTCCATGCATTTTCATGACACAAGAGGAATGGCCTTATCAAATGTTTTAACAAGTATTGAAAATGGAATTACAAAGTTTGACTCATCAGCCGGAGGCCTTGGTGGGTGTCCCTACGCCAAAGGGGCAACAGGGAATCTGGCAACCGAAGATTTAGTTTATCTTTGCCACTCACTAGGAATTGAAACCGGTGTAGATATGGACTTACTTGCTAGTGCCTCTGACTTTATTCTTTCAAAGCTTGGTCATGTTAGTTCATCAAAATATCTAACCGCCTATCTGGTAGGTAAAAAATAATGAATTATGTCGATTGTATTCACCTTCTTTCTGAAGTTAAAGAAGAAGTTCTTTGGATTAGTCTTAATCGGCCAGAGGCCATGAACGCCTTCTCTGATGAGATGATTGAGGGCCTAGTAAAGGCAGTTAAGAAAGCAGAGACCGACCCTAAGATTCGACTTACTGTTATTACAGGTAGTGGTAAGGCCTTTTGCGCTGGTGGTGATATTAAGGCCATGGAAGAAAAAACCGGCATGTTCGCTGGTGACTCAATTGAGCTAAAAGAGCGTTATCAAAAAGGGATTCAGCAAATACCTCTTGCTATAGAATCTGTTAATAAACCGATCATTGCCATGGTTAATGGCGCGGCAATCGGAGCCGGACTTGATCTGGCCTGCATGTGTGATATCCGAATTGGAAGTGAGTACGCTAAGTTTGGTGAAACCTTTGCTAAATTGGCCTTAGTCCCAGGGGATGGTGGTTCCTACTTCCTACAGAGAATTGTCGGCTTTTCAAAGGCCATGGAAATGACCTTAACAGGAAGTATCTATAATGCTGTACAAGCTAAAGAGATGGGACTTCTAAATGAAGTGGCCGAAGCAGAAGATTTAGAATCCAGAGTTCAAGTTTATATTGATGCCATAAAGTTAACCGCTCCAAAGGCCCAGGCAATGGGGAAAGCGGCTCTAAAAGCGGCTTACCATGAAGAACTTGAACCGATGCTTGAGACTCTTTCTACTTACCAAGGTGAGACACAACGGACGGACGATCATTTTGAGGCCATAAAGGCCTTTAAGGAAAAACGAAAGCCTGTCTGGAAAGGACATTAGGCCAATTTGACATTGAGCTTCTTCAATATCAAAATTTAATTAATCCAACTATTTACTCGGCTCAAGGAAGAATATGAGAATTGGTGCTATGGCCCTTTTAGGCGCCGTTGTATTCACTGTTTCATGCACATCAATTAGGTACCGTTCTACCGGACTTATAGCCACAAGTTTTTCCCCAAAACCCATGCATGTTCATCAAACTAAAGTTGAGGGTAGAAAAGAGTTTTATCTTTGGGGTCTTGTCCCAAATGAACATACAGTAGAAATTGATAAAGAAATGTCACGGGCCGGGCTTATTAGCGCCGCCAATATCACAATAGAAGAGTATCAAACTTTGGGGGATAAGTTCGCAACTTGGTTATCCTTTGGATTATATATTCCGCGCTCTTATAAAGTTCGCGGTTTTGGGATTAAGACAGATGACCGGCTTTAAGAGCACTCTCATTATTCTTATCTTTATATGTAGTGGCTGTGCTCAACATATAAAAGTGTCCCCAAGAAGATGTCTTGCCCCTAAGGCAGCTTGGAGTATTAGAACGGACGAGGATAAATTTAGATACCGCCATCATATTAGAAGTAATAATGAATACACCTATATAAGAAAGATTTTTGATAATAAGGGCATGGATTGCGCTTATCTAGATCATATCAACCTAACTCACAAGTACACATGGAAAGACATTCTATGGAATCTTGTGCCTTTTGCTGGACGCTCCACTCTTATTGTAAGTGGTAGCAGTTCGACCTTAGCACCAATTAAATAATATATCCGAAATGCAAGGAAGCGTTTCAATCATGGATGATTTGGCCACGGATGGCCTTTTCTTATGGTTTTTTAGGGTAACTAACTAATTTTCTTACAAGGTGTAAGGTTCTTTACACCCGTGTAGCAATTACAGAGAGAGGGGAGATTTCATTGTATTTTTCACTCAATAACGTATATTTTGCTGAAATCAAAAGTTTAAAAACTTATAAAACACTGTAATTACAAGGGGTTACCTATGTTAAAGTCACTGTTAATCGCATCTACGCTATTAGGAAGCTTAGCTGCAAGTGCAAACACTGTCGAAATGGCAATGGATCTTTACTCAAAAAGAGGTGAAGACACTCAAAACGCAAAAAAGGCTGCTGATATCTACGGAAAGTTAGCTGCATCAGAAACAGATATGCTTACTAAAGGTAAGCTCATGATTGCTCAATCAGAAGCAACTTACTTTTTAGGTACAAAAGCTACTGAGAAAAAAGATAAGCAAAGAATTCATAGCGCTGGATATGAAACTGCTCTAAAGGCCGTACGTCTTTTAAGAGAAGTTCCAGGCGAAGAGGCCATAACTGAAAGATCAAGAGCATTATATTTCTATGGTTCTAATCTAGGAAAATGGGGAGAAACTAAGTTTATCCTTAAAGTTCTTAAGATTTGGAAAGAAGACCTAAAACCAAGAATGATGAAGCTAGTTACTCTTGATGATTCTGTAGAAGATTACGGAGTCTATAGAATTATTGGTAGAGCTTTTATTAAAGTTCCAAATGAAAGTAGCTCAAAAGGTGTTGGATACTTAGAAAAAGCTTTCGAAGCTACTAAAGTTGAAACAGAAGATTTTACTGTTGCTAAAAACTCTACAACAACTAGATACCTACTTTGGGCCTATCAAGAAGTTGAAGAAGTTGATAAGTTCTGTGAGCTTTACGATAACTACGAAGCTTTCACTGAAGCTGATAGAGCAGATCAAGACGCTGTAAATGAAGACCTTATCCCTGAAACGCAGGAAGAAATTAAGGCATTCAAAAGTGCTAAAGATAAAGAAATTGAAAAGATGAAAGAATACTACGAAGAAGAGTGTTAAGAAGATAATAACAGCAGGACGGGATGTCCTGCTGATGCTCTCACAACGTGGGGACGATGTGAGCGGGTAAGAGAGTCAGTAACAAGATAAAACAAACCTCTATGGAATATAGGGGAACTTTTTAGGAGTTAATGATGAACAAAAAGCTCGCTGCCGCTATGGCCTTACTAATGAGCACAACTACATTTGCTGGAGGTCTCGGTCAGCCGATTTCACTTCCATCAGCAAAGGTCCTACCAAAAGGTGTGAGAAACTTCACTTACAAAGGGATTATCACTAATCCTTCTGAAAAGATGAATGCTTCTGGCGACAATGTGGTTCTTGCCGATCCTCTCATGAAAAAAATTACTTTTGGAGACATGATTAAAGGTCAATACGATCCTGTTGATCAAGGCTCTCTAGAACAAAAGATGATGGCCATCGGTGCAAACGAAAATACTGAAATGGGTGAAACGGTCGGACAGATCAATATGGCAGTACAGGCCAGTGTTCCAATCTTCGCCATTGGAATCAATAAAAGACATACTCTTGCCGTGGCCGTTCCAGTAACTCGTTATAGCACGAACGTTGCAACTGGAGTTAGACATACTAACCCTGGGATGATCGATTCCTTAAGACAAGAGCTTGCAGTTGAAACTGGTTCAACTTTAAAGCAAGAAGAGTTTGATGCTAAGTTTGGTGATCCAATCAACTCTAAGTTATCTGAGTATGGTTATGAAAGATTAGAAAACGAAAACAATACTAAATTAGGTGATATTAAGCTTGTTTCTAAGTACAAAGCCTATGAAGGAAATAAGTCAGCTTTCTCTCTTGTTTCTTCACTTACATTACCTACAGGTCAAGAGGCAGATGTAGATAAAGTTTTAGATATCGGCGGCGGAGATGGTCAGCTTGATATTGAATTAGGCTTTGCTCACGACTTTTATGCCACAAAATATTTTACTTTTACAGCTGCAGCAGGGCATACCGTTCAATTTGCTGACACAGCGGAAAAAAGAATACCTTTTACTGAAACTTCTAGTTTAACTCCTGATGTAGATAGATCTACGTTTAGAGATCTTGGTGATATTACGAAGGGTGAGCTAGCAGCAGCATGGAATTATCACGGAATCAATCTTGGTGCTGGTTATGCCATCCAATATAAGCAAGGTGATGAGTATTCTGGTGATAGTTATGCAGATAGTAGATATCAATTACTCGAAAAAGATACTGTTCAAAATATGCAAACACTTCAGGTGAATGCTGGATACGACACAATCAGTCTGTTCAGAAAAGGAAAGTTCTTTGCACCAATGAAAGTTAGCGTTGGGCATAGCCGAGTAATCTCAGGGAAAAACGTTGTAGCATCACCGATGACTACAATTGATTTTTCAATGTTCTTCTAATTTAAAAGTATAAAAGGAAATAGTGATGAAAACACAAATAATAACATTAACAACAACTTTAGTCCTAAGCGGTCTAGTCGGTTGCGGAAAACCAAAGGCCGATAATATTGGAGTTCAAAGCCAGATTCATGCGGATAGAACATCGAATCAGTTCCAAGTTAAAAAAGAAGTTATTAAAGATGCCGGAATTTTTATTCAAGCACTTCCAGGTGTAACTGACGGTAGCAAAGTAAGCTCTGAAGTTCGTAAGGGAACAATGATTATATTTCCTGCTGGGGAAGAGTTAAAAGACTTTGAGTATGAATTCCCAGAGGCCGAGTGGGTACCAGTTATCTCTGAAGGACGTCTTCCATATGGAAAGCAGCTTCCTAGAGTTTTAAAAAAGGAAGACACTAGTGCAAACAAGATTAAGAACCTGGCAAATATTCTTTTGAGTATTGGTAAGCTAAAAGATATCTCATTTCGTCTATACGCAGGCGTGGATATGAAAGGTGATGTGCTTAAAGGTCAAAAGAACCAAGTTATTGCCTCAGTTGGATGTTATGAAATTAAAGAAGGCGAAAATGCTGGAAAATGTAAAATCGCCCCTGATGAAACGACGGAAGAGAAAGTAACAAGAACCAAAAGAACTTGTAAGAAGCTCTCAAAGCATATGGATCGTTTTATCGAATTGAATGAGCAACAAACGGCTCTATTCGCTGGAACATTACAAAAATGTAATATGATAGAAGGTGGTCAAGCGCAGGTTAAAGCAAAGATAAAGAAGATCAAGGCGATCACTGATGCTGGAGAGTCTCTAGCAGTTGGTGCTACTACGGCATACGGCGATCATATTGGTAGAGTGCATCTTCCACTTATCGCTTCTGAGTCAAGAAATGCTCCAGATGGCTTTGATGAATCCGTTATTAAGTTTAATAAAGACATGACTAAAGTAGAAGAGCTAAAACTAGCTATCAATTTTGGTGGTGGAAATGAGTATCCTAACTACTCGATTGAAAACGGTAAGATTTTAAATGTTAACCTAAGTGAAACAGCAAAAGGGTCAAAGTACCTAGAGTTTACAATTAATGGTCCTGTCATTGTGACGGCAAAATTATCAATCACAAGTGAAGAGATCTCCATCGTTAAAGATGGTCCTTCACCGCGCTTTGTAAACGTTCGCTTAAAGGGAGAGACTCAAAATATCTTCCCTAATGGTGACGTAAGAAAAGGCGTCATGGCCATCGAGCTTAGCTCAAAATAAAAGTTATTTTTGTCAGGAAGACAATGTTCATCATAACTCAAAAAGCCCGGCTTAACCGCTGGGCTTTTTTATTACTCTAAGCCATCGATGAGATTATTAAAGAAGCTTGATTTGTAGTTCTTTTCCTCTTCTTCGGAGAGGTGACCAAAGGTGGTGCGGTCCTGTTCGGTGTAGTGGCTGCTTAGCTCATTTAAGAAACGACTCTTATGTCTAACTGTCTTTCTACCAAAGAGTTTTCTTTCTTTACAGTAGGTCATGACAAGTTTTTGCTGAGCACGAGTTATTCCAACATAGGCCAGGCGTCTCTCTTCTCCAATATCTTCTCCAAGTTGCAAGACACGTTTATGGGGAAGGGTTTCTTCTTCCATACCTATGAGAAAAACCGTGTCGAACTCAAGACCTTTTGAGGAGTGAAGGGTCATCATGGTGACTTCGTTCTTACGAACATCATCATCTTCGTCTTCATCTTGGTCGTCCTGAGAGTCCTGAAGGAGTAGTTTTTCAACAAAGTTTTTAAGAGTGGCATGACTTTGGTTATATTTTACAAATCTTTCTGCTGATTCAATAAACATCATGACATCGTTCTTTCTTCTATCCACCTGCTTAACAGAGTCGTAGCACTTTTCAACAAACTTTAAGTACTTGATTTCTTCAATCAATGAAGTCAGTGCTTCTGGGAGAGTATGATGTCTAAACTTTTCTTGGAAGTCGCGAATGATCTTTGTGAACTTGAGAATATGATCTGACTTTCCAGGTGCAAGGGAGGGGTCTAATTCTAGTGCTTCAAAAAGGCTGATTTGTTTTTCTTCAGATAGAGCTAAGTATTTCTCCAGTGTGACAATACCAATTCCTCGATGAGGAATATTTAAGATTCTTCTTAAGGCAATTTGATCCTTCGGATTTAAGATCACTGAAAGATACCCAATCAGATCTTTTACTTCTTTTTTTTCATAGAACTTTTGCCCACCTAGAATAGTATAGGGGACTTGACTTAGCCTTAATTGATCTTCAATGGGTTGGGCCTGAGTATTACTTCTATAAAGAATTGCCATGTCCCCAAGGTGACCACCATTTCCTTGATGCTGAACGATTTCATCGACGACCACTTGAGCTTCATGATCTGTATCGGCAGTTAACCAAAGCATGGGACTGTTTTCACTTTCCATCTTAGACCAAAGTGATTTCTCTCTTCGGTTTTTATTTTCTTTTATGACTTTATTGGCGAGATCAAGGATAGGCATCGTTGAACGATAATTTTCTTCAAGCTTAACAACCTTTGCCCCAGGGAAGTTTTTTTCGAACTCAAGGATATTTGTAACATCGGCTCCTCTAAAGGCGTAGATGGCCTGATCATCGTCTCCAACCACGCAGAGGTTCTTATGAGTTTTAGTAAGGCCCATAATAAGTTCAAACTGAAGGGGATTGGTATCTTGATATTCATCTACCATGACATATTGAAACTTCTCACTATATTTGGTTGTGACCTCTGGAAATTCTCTAAATAGTCTAACCACTAGGTTTAAGATATCGTCGAAGTCTATGGCGTTATAAAACTTAAGCTTGTCCTGATAAAAACGATAAACATATTCGACCATAAGGTCGTATGGGTCATCCTCATCAAAAAAAGGTGAGTTCGTGAACTCATCGTACATAATCCCTTTATTTTTTAAGAAACCAATCTTAGATAGGATTTGTTTTCGATCAAAAGATTTTTCAGTCTTGATTGACTTGAGGGCCTCTCGAATAATGCCCATTTGATCACTGGTATCATAGATGGAGAAGTTTTTATGATATCCAAGAAGATGAATGTCTTGCTTGAGAATCTTCACACCAAGACTGTGAAAGGTCGCTAAAGTGAGACCGCGAGACTTTTTCTTCCCAAGCAAAGAGATAACACGCTCTTTCATTTCTTTAGAGGCCTTATTGGTAAAGCTTACTCCAAGAATTGTTTTGGGATCCATTTCTAGGTTATAAACCATATGCGCGATACGGTAGGTAATT
>JAIBDQ010000099.1 GCA_024686135.1 Halobacteriovorax sp.
AAGGTTTTAATCCTAGAAAAGCATACTATTGCTGGTGGATTGAATTCTTTCTATGCAAGAAAAGGTCGTAAGCTCGATGTGGGTCTCCACGCCATGACGAATTTTGCTAAAAAAGGAGAAAGAGGAAAGCCTCTTACTAAACTTTTAAAGCAACTTCGAATTCCCTATAGTGAATTGGCCCTCAATGAACAGCATAGCTCAAAAGTCGTATTCCCAAAGCAGGAGCTGACTTTTACGAATGATCTGAATATCTTTACAGATGAAGTCCTTTCAAAGTTTCCTAATGAAAAAGACGGGTTTATGGCCCTTCTTGAAGACGTAAGAAATTTTAATGAAGTGAGTTTAGATAATCCCTATGAATCGGCAAAAGAAAGAGTCGCTAAGTTCATCGGAGATGAAACTCTTCGAGAAATGATTTTCTGTCCTCTTCTTATATATGGATCGGCATGGGAAGATGATATGGACTTCTCTCAATTTGTGATCATGTTTAAGAGTATTTTTATGGAAGGTTTTGCTCGCCCTGAAGGGGGAGTGAGAAGAGTGATCACCCTCCTGATGAAAAAGTATAAAGACCTCGGAGGAGAGATCAAGTTTAGGTCCGGAGTTAAAGAGATTATTACAGAAAAGGGAGTCTCTAAAGGTATTGTCCTTGAATCTGGAGAGCAGATCTTAGCAAATAAGGTTTTATCTTCTATTGGATACCCTGAAACTGTGGCCTCGATTAAAGAGGAGCTAGAAGTAAGACCTAGAGTTGGAAGGCTTAGCTTTACGGAAACAATTCTTTGCTACGATAAAAAACCAATTGAGCTTGGAATAAAAGATACAATTGTCTTTTATAATGAGAATGAGAAATATCACTATAGAAAACCAGAGAAACTATTTGATGAAAAAAGTGCCGTGGTTTGTCTTCCCAATAACTTTGAAATAGATGACTACAAAGATGGAATGATTCGCCTTACCTTTATGGCAAATTTTGATCTTTGGGATAGTTTATCTGAAGAAGAATACAAAAAAGAAAAAGAAAAGGTTCTTGAAGCCTCTAAAGACATAGTCACAAAACTCTATCCAAGTTTGGATATGGAGCCTAACTTTGTTGATATCTTTACCCCTAAAACTATTAAGAAGTTTACGAGCCATCATGGAGGAACTGTTTACGGTTCTATTGATAAAAGCCGTGATGGAACGACTCCTATTGAAGGTCTTTATCTAATTGGTACTGATCAAGGCTTTCTTGGAATAGTAGGGGCCATGTTATCTGGAATTTCAATGGCAAATTTACATTGCTTAATGCCAACTGGAGCGAGTTCGTAATGAAGTTTAATAATGTCGTAATTTCAGATTTTGCCCATTATCTCCCAGAAAAGGTGATGAGCTCAGATGATATAGAAAAAAATCTAGCTCCACTTTATAAAAAGCTAAGACTACCTGAAGGTCGATTAGAATTAATGACTGGCATAACAGAGCGGCGTTACTGGGATCCGGGAACAAGACCTTCGGCTCTTTCTACTAAGGCCGCAAATAATCTATTTGAAAAAGGAAAACTTAAAAAAGACGATATTGATCTTGTTATTCATGCAAGTGTTTGCCGAGATTTTTTAGAACCGTCCACTGCCTCAGTTGTTCACTGCGATCTTGGTTTAAGGCCGGAGGCCATGCTCTTTGATCTTTCTAATGCCTGTTTAGGGGTAATGAGTTCCATGGTGATGGCAGCGAACCTGATTGAAAGCGGTGCTATCAAACACGCACTTATCGTAAGTGGTGAAAATGGTGGTCCACTTTTATTTCAAACCATTGAAACACTTCTTAAAGATGAATCAATTAATAGAAAGAACATCAAAAAATATATCGCTAACTTAACAATTGGTTCAGCTGCCGTAGCCTATAGCTTGTCTCATCGTGATCATGTTGAAGGCGGAGAGTCCTGCCCGCGTATTGTTGGTGGTATTTCAATGGCAGATACTTCGGCCAATGTTCTTTGTCAGGGGGGCGGTGATACTCAGGCCCTAATGATGGAAACCGACTCTGAAGAGCTAATGAAAAAAGGCGTTGTTCTTGCCAAAGAAACTTGGGAGCGAACCAAAGCTGAGCTAGGTTGGAGTAATTCTGATGTTGATTGGGCCATTGGTCATCAAGTTGGAAAGGCCCATGAAGCGTTAACTATGGAAACCCTTGGTCTAGAAAACAAACAAACATTTAAAACTTATCCCTTCTTGGGGAATACGGGCTCAGCGGCCCTGCCGGTTACTTTAGATTTACTTAATCATGAGATGAAGATCGAAAAAGGAAGTAAAGTGGCCTTACTAGGAATTGGCTCGGGCCTCAATTCCATTATGCTAGGAGTTGAGTGGTGAAACCAGCGTGGCTAGAAGAATTATATCCATTTGAAAGTAATTTCCTAACGGTTGAAAATGATGGGAGTAATAATCAACTTCATTTTGTAGATGAGGGGGATAAAGACGCTGAACCAATCTTAATGGTTCACGGAAATCCGACTTGGTCTTTCTATTATAGAGACTTGATTAAGGAATTCTCTAAAACGAACAGAGTGGTGGCCCCCGATCATATCGGTTGCGGTTTTTCAGACAAACCTCAAAAATTTGAGTACATGCTTGAAAATCATATCTCTAATATTGAAAGCCTAGTATCCCATTTAGAATTAAAAAATATCACATTAGTTGTTCATGACTGGGGCGGTGCTATAGGTTTTGGACTTGCCACAAGACATCCTGAATTGATTAAGAAAATTGTAATCTTAAACACGGCGGCCTACACCTGTGACTATATTCCTCCTCAAATTAATATTTGTAGAACTCCTATCCTAGGAGAAGCGGTGATTAGAAGCTTCAATGCCTTTGCAGGACCGGCAACACATATGGCGGTTGAAAAGCCACTGAGTAAGAATGTAAAGAAAGGTTACTTGCTTCCTTATAATAATTATAAAAATAGGATTGCTACTGCAAAATTTGTGACTGATATACCTATGAAAGCAAGCCATAGAAGCTGGAAAACTCTTGAAAATATAGAAAATAAATTATCTGAACTTACTTGTCCTAAGCTTGTTTTATGGGGAAGAAAGGATTTTTGCTTTAATGACTATTTTCTTAATCGCTGGAAAGGTATTTACCCTGATGCTACGTACAAAGTTTTTGAAGATGCTGGTCATTACGTAATCGAGGATGCAGGAAAAGATTTAATCAATGAAATGAGGTCCTTTATATGAATATAGCGGATAATTTGACTCATATTTCAAGCAAGCTACCAAATAAAACGGCCGTTCGCTTTCCTGTTTTAAAGGGGCAAAATTACGAGTACCAGGATCTAAACTTTCAAGATCTAGAAGGTAAAATTAACAGCTATGCAAATGGTCTAATCGATACGGGATTTAGAAAAGGTCAAAAAGTTCTTCTATTTGTAAGACCTTCTCTTGAATTTCACGCCTTAGTTTTTGCTATCTTTAAAATCGGAGCTGTACCTCTTTTAATTGATCCTGGAATGGGTAGAAAAAACCTTCTCTCTGCCATCAAGGAAGTTGGTCCAGAAGGACTTGTGGCCGAAGCTGAAGTTCACTTTTTAAGCCTTTTCTTTAGAGACACTTTTAAATCAGTGAAACATAAAATTACTACTAAAGGATTTACATGGGGAGGAATGCGAAAGCTATCAGACCTTCAATCTTTTCCAAACACTTTTAAAGCTGAACAACTTGAAGAAGATGAAATGGCAGCCATACTATTTACTTCCGGAGGAACCGGAAGACCAAAAGGGGTTATATACAGTCATAAGATCTTTTATGAGCAGACGAGAGTCTTAAAAGAGCTTTTTAACCTGAATGAAACAGAAACAGATTTACCGGGTTTTCCGCTCTTTAGTTTATTTACCTTATCTATGGGTATGACCTCTGTGATTCCAGATATGGATCCATCAAAGCCGTCGAAGGCCGATCCAGTTAAGCTTGTGAAGAATATCATCGATACCAAGGCGAGCTTTGTGGCCGGAAGCCCTGCTATCTGGGAAGGTTTAGGAAGATACTGTCAGAAAAATAAAATAACTCTTCCCTCAGTAAAGTATCTTGTTATGTTTGGCGCACCTGTTAGAAATGAGATTCATAGAATGTTTAAAGAGATTCTTCCAAATGGAACGACCTATACGCCTTATGGAGCGACTGAGTCCCTTCCAGTCTCAAATATTTCAGGTAAAGAGGTACTCGAAAGAACTGCGGAACTTACAGAAAAAGGAATGGGGACTTGTGTAGGCAAACCTGTCCCAGGGACTAAGGCCAAAATCATTAAGTATGTAGATGGACCAATTCCAACACTTAAGGAAGCAACAGAGCTTGGAGTAAATGAAGTAGGTGAAATTATTATTCAAGGTGATGTGGTAACGAAATCATATTTTAATGCTGAATATGAAACTAATGCGGCTAAAATATATGATTTAGATATTATTTGGCATCGAATTGGAGATATGGGCTATCTTGATGAAGAAGGACGTCTCTGGTTTTGCGGAAGAAAATCTCATCAAGTAGAAACAAATGAGGGACCAATGTACACAATTCCTTGCGAGGCCATCTTTAATAATCACCCTGCTGTAAGAAGAAGTGCTCTTGTTGGAATCAATAAATCACCAAAGATTGTTATTGAACTTAATAAAGAAGCGAAAAGTATTTCTAAAGAAAAACTAAATATTGAGTTAGTTGAACTAGCAAATCGTTTTGAGCATACAAAAAATATAAAAGATGTTTTTTATAAAAAAGAATTTCCTGTTGATGTTAGACATAATATTAAAATTGACCGTTTGAAAATTCGCGATGAAGTCCAAAGAGGTAGACTATGAAAATACTAGTTACTGGAGCCGGGGGATTTCTTGGAAGACATCTTTGTCGTGCTCTTTTAAAGAAAGGACATATCGTTATTAACTTCTCAAGAAGTGCCTATCCTGATCTTAAAGAGGTAGGGATTGAGACTATTCAAGGTGATATTTCTGACAGTGCAACCGTTGAGGCCTCGCTTCAAGGTATCGATGCTGTATTTCATGTGGCTTCAAAAGTAGGAATCTGGGGAAAATATGATGATTATTTTAAGACTAATGTCTTAGGGACTCAGAATATAATTGATGCCTGTAAAAAGCATGGAATTAAAAAATTAGTTTATACCAGTTCTCCCTCTGTCGTCTTTGGTAAAGAGAGTCTTTGCGGTGTAGGAGAAGAACAGGAATATCCAAAAGAATATATTTCTCATTATGCCCAAACAAAAGGTTTGGCAGAGCAAAGAGTTTTAGCCGCGAACGATGAAAATCTTGCAACTGTGGCATTAAGACCGCATTTGATCTTTGGTCCTGGAGATCATCATATCTTTCCTCGTATTGTTGAAAGAGCTCGTACAGGAAAATTAAAAAGAATAGGTGATGGAAATAACATGGTTGATGTTATCTACGTTAAAAATGCAGTCGATGCTCATATTAGTGCCTTTGAAAAATTAGAACCAGGCTCAACGGTTTCTGGAAAGGCCTACTTTCTTGGGCAAGAGAAACCAGTCAATTTATGGGAATTTATAGACGATATTTTAGTAAGACATAAAGTAGAACCATTAACGGACAAAATTTCTGATAGCGCCGCTTACAAAATTGGATGGTTGATGGAAAAAGGCTACGGTTTACTTAGGATAAAGAGTGAGCCGCCTATGACTAGGTTTATGGCCCTTCAATTATCCTGTTCACATTATTTTAATCATACAAATGCAGAGAATGATCTAGGTTATGTTCCTAAAGTACATATTAAGGAAGCCTTAGATGAGACGGTGAGGTTATAGATGCTGTTTAAGAAAAAAGATGAAATTAACGACGAGTATGAAACGATTATTATCGGTGGAGGACTTGCTGGTCTGACTGCTGCTAATAAATTGGCGAAAAATGGCAGAAAGGTATTACTTCTTGAGGCCCATAATAAACTTGGGGGCTTTGCCACTTGGTTTAAAAGAGCAAAAGGGAATCATATCTTTGATGTTTCACTACATGGTTTTCCGGTAGGGATGATTAAGACGTGTAAGAAGTATTGGAATAAAGATATTGCTAGTCGAATAGTACAGCTAAAGGGAGTGAGGTTTGTAAATCCAATGTACGAACTTCAGTCAGATTTCACTGTTGAAGATTTTAAGAGCAAACTAACTGATCATTTTAAATGTCCACAGGAACAAGTGGACACATTTTTTAATGAACT
The DNA here is from genome assembly GCA_024686135.1 of Halobacteriovorax sp. Taxonomy (GTDB): domain Bacteria; phylum Bdellovibrionota; class Bacteriovoracia; order Bacteriovoracales; family Bacteriovoracaceae. The sequence goes on from JAIBDQ010000099.1 coordinate 6,212, forward strand.
TATGAATATGAATTATTATGATGCTCCTAAAATGACCAATGGAGAGCTTCTTAATCACTATTTTCCAGATAGAAACGACGTTCACCGTTTTTTATTAGAGCCAATCGTATACGCTAATGGCTCAACTTTAGAAGACCCGGGAATAACTTATGGGATCGTTTTTTCCAATTTTATGAGTAAGGGGGTGTTCACTTTCGAAGGTGGGACTGACCTTGTAATTCAGATGATGAAGGAAGAGCTGCTTAAGAATGGAGTAGATATAAAGCTTCAATCTAAAGTAGATCGTATTGTTATTGAGGAAACTTCAGAAGGAAATAAGGCCGTTGGTGTAGAACTTAAAGGAAAGCTGATTAAAGCTAAATCAGTTCTATCTAACGGTAATATCATGAGTACCATTTTTAAGATGACTGGTGAGCAATATTTCAAACCTGACTTTATAGAAAAAGCAAAAGAAGTTAGGCTTAATACAAGTTCATGCCAAGTTTATATGGGAATAAAGGAAGGCGAGAGTATTCCTGAAATCGGTGATTTAATTTTCTATTCAGAAGCTCCTGAATTTAAGACTGATGAGCTCTTAGATATTAATACCAGCTCTAGAACCTTTTCTGTTTACTATCCAAAAACAAGAGATGATGGACGCTACACCGTGGTGGCCTCAACAAATGCTCGTTTCGAAGATTGGAATAATTTAACGGAAGAAGAGTACGAAGCGGAAAAAGAAAAGATGATTGAAGAAACTCTTTGTGCATTAGAAAAACTCGTGCCAGGAGTACGAGATAAAATTGATTTTATCGATGCTGCAACACCAACCACAATTAAAAAGTTTACCCACCATGAAAAAGGTTCTTCTTTCGGAACAAAATTTGAAGGACTAGATATTTCGATGAAACTTCATAAAGAGGTAGACGGACTATTTCATTCTGGAAGTGTGGGAATCATTATGTCAGGGTGGTTGGGCGCCGCTAACTACGGTGTTATTCAATCTTTTGAAGTTGAAAACTATTTAGATCAAATTAGCTAGGAAGTTATTATGATGAATTTTGAAAACCAAAGAGTGATTGTAACCGGTGGAACCAGAGGTATCGGTAGAGGAATAACTCAAGAGTTCTTGAAGGCTGGTGCTACCGTTATTGCGACTTATGCTGGAAATGATAAGGCCGCTGAAGACTTTAGAACTGAACTAGGTGATTTAGGTGAAAGACTTGATACCTATAAGTTCGACGTTACTGACACTAAGGCAGTTCAAGACTTTTATAAAACTATTGAAGATAAATATCCTTCAATTGAAGTGCTTGTTAATAATTCGGGAATTCGTAAAGACTCCATGATGGCCATGATGAGCGACGAAGACTGGAAAAGAGTTATGGACGTGAATCTCGGAGGAACTTTTTATATGAGCCGAGGGATCATTCGTCATTTTATGGGAAATAAGTACGGAAGAATAGTTAATATGAGTTCAATCGGTGGAAGCCTAGGGCTAGCAGGTCAGGCAAACTACGCTGCTTCAAAAGCAGGGCAAGTGGCCATTACAAAAACTCTATCTAAAGAAGTTGGTAAAAAGGGAATTACAGTAAATGCGGTTTGCCCGGGATTTATCGATACAGAACTGATTGACGACCTTCCTGAAGAGCAAGTTAAGGAATATAAAAAGACAGTTCCCCTAAAAAGATTTGGAAAGCCATCTGAGGTTGCCCATGCGGTGATGTTCTTGGCCAGTAAGGAAGCGAGTTATATTACTGGAACTACTTTAGAAGTAGCAGGCGGACTATAATGGATATAAAAGATCTAATTCCCCAAAGAGAGCCTTTTCTTTTTATAGATAAGGTAATTGAAAAAGGGGAGAGTCATATTCATGCTCAGAAGACCTTAACTGGAGAAGAGGACTTCTTTAAAGGACATTTTCCAGGTAATCCAATTATGCCAGGTGTTTTAATGTGCGAGGCCTGTTTTCAGGCAGGAGCTGCTCTTCTTTCTGGTGGTGAAGGACTTGGGGTCGTTACTCGTATTAGAGATACAAAATTTAAAGGTATGGTAAAGCCAGGGGACGTCTTAGATATCAAAGTAGAGATGGAAGAGAGACTTGCCAATGCCGTTTATTGTAAAGGGCATATCGAAGTGGCCGGAAAAAAAGTTGTTCAAATCAAATTTCAAGTGGCTGAGGTCTAAATGGATTTTTTAAAAGTTAGCGATAAAACATTCTTTATTACTGGTGTGGCCAATAAAAAGTCTGTGGCCTATTTTACGGCGAAGGGACTTGAAGAAAACGGGGCGAAGTTAATCTTTTCTGTCCTTAACGAAGAAACCAAAGAGAAATGCGCTAAGCTTTTTCCTGAATCAGATATTTATATTTGTAATGTAGAGGATGAAAACTCAATCGCTGATATGGCCTCAGAGTTTATTAAGAAAGAGGTTAAACTTTCTGGTTTTGTTCACTCTATCGCATTTGCTAATTACTCAGAAGGGATAAAGCCTTTCCATGAAACTAAGGTCGCTGATTTTTTGCAGGCGACTAATATTAGTTGTTTGAGTTTAGTCACTTTAACAAACGCTTTGAAAGATTGCTTTGAAAATGATGCCAGTATTGTGACTATCTCTATTTCCAATACAAGGGCCACTAGCTATGGATATATGGGGCCAATAAAAGCGGCTTTAGATGCTAGTGTAGATTTCCTAGCTAAATCTCTAAGCGAATTCTCTTCTATTCGAGTTAATGCTGTTTGTTCGGGACCACTTAAGACCAGCGCTTCTGCAGGAATCCCTGGATATATTAATAATTATATTTTTGCTGAGCAATTAACACTTAGAAAGCAGGCCTTAAAAACTCAAGAGACAGCTGATACAGCCCTTTTCCTTTTAAGCCCAAGATCAAGTGGAATCAATGCAGCTGGAATAGTTGTTGATGCTGGAATGGCGGTTAATTACTTTGATCAAAATGTTGTCAATAAAGTAGCTGACTCTATTTAATCAACCCCTCCACGGGCCTCTTCGGGCACTAACGTTTCCTTGAGTCTGTGTGAATTCTCTACATTAAATTGCAATACAATTTAATGCAGGAATTTGATCAAAATGTCGTTAATAAGGTAGCTGATTCTCTCTAGTTTTCAGATTAGCAAGTAACCAGGTACCTTATCTTTATCTTAGAAAATTAATTTGAAGTATCCACACTAATTTTTACAGTCATTGGCTTATGATCCGATCCATCAATATTTCCAAAAACATGAGAATCATAAACGTCGGCACCCTTAACAAAGATATAGTCTAGGTACTTCCCAAAGGTTTTCATTCTTTGATGACCATTATCAAATTTTACTTCAGTCATTCCAGAGTCGCGGGCAAATTCGTGAAGGTATTTCATTTTCTTTTTTGACCATGTGTTAAAATCTCCGGCCATTACAGCAGGGCCATCGTGGGCGGCGAAAACTTTGGCCATATTCTTTAGTTGATGGCGAAGTTTTCTAGAACTAACAAAGTTAATAGCATGGATATTTCCGGTGAGTAATGTCTTGCTGGTTCCTTCAAGAGCATACTCTGTAAAAAGAACCATTTTAGGAGTTCTAATAAAAGGTTCGCGGTATTTGGACCTTTGCCAGAAGGTTCTAATCGGCTCGACTTTAGAAGCTGTTCCAACTCCGGTCGGTGTATCGCTTCTTTTTCTATCTATAAAGGAAGTGGCCATATGATAGCTAAAGGTCTCATCTTCATAAAAGGTTTGAAGCATACGATGGTCTAGCCAAAGTTCTTGTAAGATTAAGATGTCATAACTTGGCGTTAAATTTTTATAGTCTCTTTGCCAGTCAGGTTTATCACCTTTATACATATTCCAAACAAAGATATCGATCTCGTTTGGGTTTAGAGTATTTCTTGTTACTAGTTCAGATCTTTCCGAGTTGATTTCAATCATGACCTCATCATTCTCTGGAACTTGCCAGCGCCATTTTGCATCAGCGATTGAGGTTGAAAAGACGAATGCCAGAAGTATGCTGATTCTTATAATATTAGCCATAACCATTCCTTGGTAAAAAAGACCCTTCCAGGGTCAGTCTAAATAATACTTACATAGCTTATCGGGGCATTATTGCTGAATGATTACGTATAATTACAAACTGTTAGACACCGGTAAATATTTACAGTTGTTTTGGTAAATCTGTGATTTCTTTGCGAAAATTTATGGATATCAAAATTGAAGACATAGAAAAACAGAGGAAATAAGTATGTTAAGAAGGACTTTTTTAACGACCATGATGGCGACTTTTTTTATTAGCATTTCTGCATTAGCAGGACCAGGGGATATCTTTGATAACCTAAATATTTTTATCCCAAAACATAAAGATATTATGACTTCAATTGGTGAACCAAATAGAGCTGATCTTAACCCTGAAAATATCCGCATCGTTGTTTGGAATATGTACAAAGGACAAAATGAAACGTGGAAAAAGAACTATAAGTTCTTAGCAGAAAATCGCGACATTCTTATGCTTCAAGAAATGTATCTTGACGAAAAAATGAAGACAACATTTGAAGAGGATACAGATCACGAATATAGAATGGCGACTTCATTTATCTATAGAAAAGGTAATATTAGAACAGGTGTCGCAACGGCCTCTACCATTGCTCCAAGTAGAGTTTTTTACCAACAATCGAAAGTTAGAGAGCCGGGAATTAACACACCAAAGATGGCGCTTTTTACTTTTTACCCAATAGCAGGAAGTGAAAAAGATCTTCTAACGATTAATATCCACGCCATAAACTTTGTTTCAACGACAGGACTTGCTAGACAGATAAAAGACATTGAAGAAGTTATGCGCGAGTATGACGGACCAGTCGTTTTTGCAGGAGACTTTAATACTTGGTCACCGGGAAAATTCCGTTTTGTTAGGATGATGGCGGTTCGAAATAATCTAAAAGAAGTGAAGTTTTCTAAAGACGATCGTATGGTTAAGTTTGGTTACCCTCTGGATTATGTTTTCTACAGAGGACTTGAGCTGAAAAAAGAGCGAGTTTGGGGTGAGCTTAATGGAGCTGATCATAAAGCAATGGAAGTCATCTTCAGTATAAAAAAATAATCAAGTTTTCGATATTTCAAATACTTACGGGGGGGCATGCCCCCTTTTTTTTGCACTTGTTACTAAGCCACTTATCTCTACAAAATCTCCTCCAGAAGAAGATAGAAA